>NZ_DAFZ01000097.1:0-35285 GCF_002498065.1 Methanoculleus sp. UBA208
GTGGGGGTTACAGATGTCCTTTCGTGAGGTAGAGACGGGGGGGCACGCCCCCCCGAAGAACTTCGTTCTTCTCGAGCTCCGGGCGTTCCGCCCATCGCACTCCCCGTCAGCCCCACCTCGCACCTAACGGTGCTCACGCTCACCGCGTTCGCGCCTCGCACCTGACGGTGCTCGAACTCCGCTCCTCGAAGCCCGATGGCTTCTCAAACTCCCGTCCGAAACCCTTCGGGTTTCTCAAGCTCCGGCCCTGCGGGCCATCGCATCCTGCGGACGGTCGTTCTCCGGAGCGTCGTTCCCCCAGGGGCGATATTCCCACGGTCCAGTGCATCGGGTCTTCCCTCGCTTCCGATGTTCATCATTCGCGCTTCTGACCAACACGCCCCAAAACGATTCCTACGATCCCCATTATTCCCAGCGTGTACCCCACCCGCCTCTCCACTCCGCACCCGATCACCCCCATAAGAACAAACCTAAAGCGAAAATTAATACTAAAGTATAACAATGCCTCCAATTTTCGACAATACTATATACCGACAGCGTGAAGACTACACATCCATATACGGATGGAGAGACCAATGAGATCGTTAACCGCAATTCTTCTGGCCGTGGCTCTGGTCGCGGCGTTCACGTTTGTAAGCGGGTGTACGGGCACCGGCACCGGCGATGTAACGCACCTGCGCATCGGCTACCAGCCGAGCACCCACCAGATCGCCCACGTCACCGCGATGGAGAAGGGATGGTGGCAGGAAGACCTCGCGCCGCTCGGCATCACCCGGGTGACCGACTACGAGTTCGGCACCGGCGCTCCCGAGATGCAGGCGATGCTCGCCGGGGACCTGGATATCGCCTACGTCGGCGCCGCCCCGTTCGTCGCGGCCGTGAGCAGCGGGCTTGACGCCAAGATCGTTGCAGCGGTGCAGACCCAGGGCTCCGACCTGGTGCTCAGGACCGAGGTTCCGTACTCGACCCCCGCCGACCTCGTGGGCAAGAAGATCGCCACCTTCCCGCCGGGAACAATCCAGGACACCATCCTGCGGACCTGGCTCGAGGAGAACGGTGTCGATCCCGCAAGCGTCGAGATCGTCCCCATGGACCCCGGTGCCGCAACCACCGCCATCTCCGCAGGCCAGGTCGACGGCGTCTTCCTCCCCCACCCGTCTCCGGCCGTCATCGCGGCGGAGGGTACGGGAAGAACCGTGGTGAAGTCGGGAGAGATGCTCAAAGACCACGCATGCTGTGTCCTCGTCGCGAGCGGCTCGCTGATCCGCGAGCACCCCGAGATCGTCGAGCAGGTCGTGAAGACCCACATCAGGGCGACGGAGTACAACCTCGGACATAAGGACGAGGCCGCGTCCATCTACGCGAGCAAGACCGGACAGAACGTCGAGACCGTGAAGGCATCGTTCAGGGACTGGGACGGCACCTGGATCGCCGACCCGCACGTCATCACGACGTCGGTGGTCGAGTACACCGAGCTCCAGTACGACCTCGGCTACATCGACAAATCCCTCACAGAGGACGACCTCTTCGACCTCGCGTTCTACGAGAAGGTCCGGGCATAACCCGGAACCCACCCGTTTTTTCTCCAAAAGTATCTTTTATGGGCGTGCCGATGAAATACTGAAGAATCTTTTAGCGTGAACCGGCCCTCATCTCCTTTCGCAATAACCAGGCAACGGAATAAAGACATGAACCGACAGACACAGAAACGACTACTCGGCATCGCAGCACTCATCGTCGCGGCGGTAATCTGGCAGATCGTCGCCGAATACGTGGTGGGGCGATCCTTCATCCTCCCGAGCGTCACCGACGTCGCCGGCGCATTCGTAAACCTCCTCGGGTCCGGCACCCTTTTGGCCGACATCACGGTAAGTCTCGAACATTTCGGGATCGGACTTCTCGCGGCATTCTTCCTCGGCGTCCCCATCGGGATCCTCATGGGGTGGTTCCGGGTGGCGGACTTCCTGCTCGACCCGATCATCGAGATCCTCCGTCCCATCCCGCCGCTCGCCTGGATCCCGTTCGCCATCATCTGGTTCGGGCTCACCACTCAGGCGGCGGGCTTCGTCATCTTTGCAGGAGCGTTCTTCCCGATCCTGACCGCGACCTACTCCGGGTTCCGGGACGTCCCGAAGGTCTTTGTCGAGGCGGGCAAGGTGCTCGGGTGCGACACCTCGTTTGAGCTGATCCGCTACGTCGCCCTTCCCGCCGCCGTCCCCGCGATAGCCTCCGGCATCCGGATCGCCATGGGCGTCGGGTGGATGTGTCTCGTGGCCGCCGAGATGTTCGGCGTCTCCCGGTACGGGCTCGGCTACCAGCTCTGGCATAACTACTACCTCCACCAGATGCCCAACGTCGTCGTCTACATGCTGATCCTCGGCCTTGCAGGCCTCACCATCGACCGCATCTTCAGAAACTACGTCGACGGACAGCTCCTGCGGTGGCGGGCCGGGGAGGTGGCCTAGAATGAGCGGGGTAACGATACGGGACCTCGGCAAGGCCTTCCCGAAGGAGGACGGCACCGCCACGCAGGCACTTGCCGGTGTTAGCCTCGAGATCAGCGACGAGGAGTTCGTCTGCCTGGTCGGGCCGTCGGGGTGCGGGAAGACGACGCTTCTCCGGATCATCGCCGGGCTCGAGACCGCGACCACCGGTGGCGTGACCGTCGACGGCCGCGCGGTCACCGGTCCGGATCCGAAACGAGGGATGGTCTTTCAGGAGTACTCCCTCTTCCCCTGGCGGAGGGTGATCGACAACGTCGCTTTCGGCCTCGAGATGAAAGGCGTCGCAAAGGAGGAGCGCCGGCGGACGGCGGATCACTACCTTGAGCTGGTCGGCCTCTCGCAGTTCCGGGACGCCTACCCCTTTGAACTCTCCGGCGGGATGCGGCAGCGGGTGGCGATCGCGAGAGCGCTCGCAAACGACCCCGACGTCCTCCTCATGGACGAACCGTTCGGGGCGCTGGACGCCCAGACCCGGAACCGGATGCAGAAAGAGCTCCTCTCCCTCTGGGAACAGACGAAGAAGACGATCGTCTTCGTCACCCACAGCGTCGACGAAGCGGTCTACCTCTCCGACCGGATCGTCGTCCTCTCTCCGCGGCCGGGGTCGATCCGGGAGATCATCGAGATCCCCTGGCCGCGGCCGCGGGACCGCACCAGCGCCGAGTTCGCGGAAGTCCGGCGAAGGGTGCTCCGGATGATCGACGAGACCGAAAACGCCCATTGACACTCTCCCCGGGCTAAAGCCGGGAGATTCTTGCTTCGTTGACCGGGACTTGCACTGCCGGAATTGGCAGTGTAGCGGCCCCCATCTCCACAAGCGTAGATTCGGGTGTGCCCCACCCTACGGATGCTCGTTTGAGAATGTTCTGAGCTGCGTTCAGATCTCTCGGCACGGTATACCCGCAGACCGGACAGGAATGTGTTCGCTGCCAGAGATCCTTCTTTTCCCGGTGCCCGCAGATGAAACAGTCCTGCGTCGTGTAGGCCGGATCAATGAGGTGTACATACTTACCAGCATTCGCAGCTTTGTAGCGTATGAACTCTCTTGCCTTGTACCACGCGGCATCGAGAATAGATTTAGGCCTGCCACGGAGCTTCGCGTCCAGCGACTCGACCATCGGTTTGATGTTCAGGTGTTCCAGAGCAATGTAGTCGTAGCGATCAACATAATACCGGCTCCACTTGTGCAGGAAATCGTTTCTCCGGTTCTCGACTCGCTCATGGATCCGGGCAACCCGGACCCGTTGTTTCCGGCGGTTCCGGCTCCCGTCCACTGCCCGAGATAACTTTTTCTGGGCCCGGCGGAGCCGTTGTGCGGCCTTCCTGACGTTGTGCGGGTGCTCGAAGACCCTGCCATCGGTATCGGTGGAGAAGTTCTCCAGGTTCAGGTCGATCCCGACCGCCCGGGTTCCAGTCGTCGGCTCCGGGTTGCCCGGGGTCTCGGAGATGATCGCTACGAACCACTTGTGAGCGGGGGTGTGCTTGATCACGATCTGTTTGATTCGGCCCGGCACCGGACGGCTGAGCTCGATCCGCATCTCCCCGATCTTGCTCAGCCAGAGGCGGTTGCCCGTGAGTTTGAACCCGGTCTGCTCGTAGATCATCGAGTGGACCCACTTCTTCCGGAGCTTGCCGACCTTTCTCCCCTTCGCTTTCAGCGCCCTCAGGGCTTTCAGGTTGTGGACGATCTGCTGGACGACATTCTGCAGAACCTTGCTTTGGACTTCCTTCAGCTCGGGATACTCTTCTTTCAGCTTCGGGAGACAGGAGTCCCGGTACACCCTGTTCTCAAGACACCAGTTCCGGACAAAGGAGCACCTCGCAAAGCCGGTGAACAGCCTCCCGGCAACCTTCTGCGAGGGGTAGACCCGGTATCTGGTGACGTGTCTCATGCAGGCTCTAGGGATCCATGTGCGCTCAGCAGGCTATAGAGTATCCCGTGCGGGGTGAAAGTGTATTCTGGCCAAGGGGTGCAATGCATCCCCACGGCTCAAGCCAGGGGCTTTCTTACACCCCTTGAACCCTGGATCGGGTAAGGTTTATTAGAAGAGATCTCCATTTTATAAAGCACTCATAGATCGGCAGGAGTTTTTAACAATGGTACGAAAACCAGCGAAGATGTACAGGAATCTCGCAAAGAAAGCATATACACGCAGAGAATACATGGGCGGCGTGCCGGGCAGCAAGATCGTGCAGTTCGATATGGGCAACCTCACCGAGGACTACCCGGTCGAGCTCTCCATCGTCGTCGACGAGACCTGCCAGATACGCCACACGGCCCTTGAAGCCGCCCGTATCGGCATCAACCGGCGGCTCGTCAAGGAGGTGGGGAGGGCAAACTTCCACCTGAAGCTCAGGACCTACCCGCACCACGTCCTGCGCGAGAACAAGCAGGCCACCGGCGCAGGAGCGGACCGTGTCTCGGAGGGTATGCGCCTCGCCTTCGGGAAGGCCGTAGGCACCGCGGCACGGGTTGAGAAGGGCCAGAAGATCTTCTCCGTCTGGACAAGCCCGCAGCACGCCGAGAAGGCAAAGGCTTCCCTCAAGCGCGGCACGTACAAACTTCCGACTCCCGCCAGAATCATCGAAGAGCGGGCCCCGGCAGCATAAATCCGCATCCCCTCCCACCTTTTTTGCGAGGAGCGCCCCTCCAGGCGGCAGATCCGGTACCTGCGGGAATATAGGTTTTTATAGTCGCTTCCCACCAGTATAAATGATGGCTAACCCGGCAGACACAGCGCTTTCGGACGCACTGGCAGACGCCACAGAGAGGGCTCTCAGAGAGGCCGAGATCCGGCTCCCTCCCGACGTGCTTGCGGTGCTCCGGAAGGCGGCGGCGGCCGAGAGGGATGCGATCGCACGCCGGGAACTCGAGAACATCCTCGAAAATATCGCGCTCGCGGAAGAGCGACACGTGCCGATCTGCCAGGATACCGGCGTGCCGGTGATCTACCTCACCCTGCCCCCCGATATCGGGCTCTCGCCCGGCCTCTTTGAAGGGGTGCGGGAAGGGGTGCGCCGGGCGACGGCCACAATACCGCTCCGCCCGAACGTCGTCGACCCCCTCACCCGGGAGAACACCAACGACAACACCGGTGCCGGGATGCCTGCGGCACACGTGACGCCCGGGGACCGGCTCACCGTAACCGTACTCCCGAAAGGCGCAGGCTCCGAGAACGTCTCAAGGCTCGGGATGCTCCTCCCCTCGCAGGCGGCACAGATACCGAAATTCGTCACCGAGACGATGCTCCTTGCCGGGGGAAAACCCTGCCCGCCCGTGATCCTCGGCGTCGGGATCGGCGGGACGTTCGATGTGGCGGCAGCGCTTGCAAAGGAAGCCCTGCTTCTCCCGGTGGACGCCATGGACGGCTACGAGCAGGAACTCTGCGACGCGGTAAATGCCCTCGGCATCGGGCCGATGGGGCTTGGTGGCGACACGACGGCGCTCGCGGTGAAGGTGAAGCGGGCCGACTGCCACACCGCATCCCTCCCGGTGGCGGTGAACGTGCAGTGCTGGGCCTGCCGCCGGGCGACCGTGGAGGTGAATCTGTGAACCTCACGACACCGCTCGGCGACGAGGTGCTCGAGCTCCGGGCGGGCGACCGGGTCACCCTCTCCGGGACGATCTACACCGCCCGGGACGAGGCCCACCTCCGCATGATGGAGGAGGGCATACCCTTCGATCCGGAGGGGGCCGTGGTCTACCACTGCGGTCCGGTGGTCCAGGACGGCCGGCTCGTCGTCGCCGGCCCCACCACGTCCGCCCGGATGAACGCGCTCACGGGATTCCTCATCGACGCGGGCGTCCGCGCCCTCGTCGGGAAAGGCGGCATGGGGCCGGAGGTGGTCGAGCAACTCCGGGGGCGCGCCGTCTACCTCGCGCTCACGGGCGGGTGCGCCGCGAGCGCCGCTGCCAGAATGACCCTTAAAGGTGTCTATTTCGAAGACCTCGGCATGGCCGAGGCGATCTGGGTCATCGAGGCGGATCGCCTGCCGCTGACGGTGGGGATCGACGCCCACGGCGGGGATCTCTTCGAGGCCATACAGCAGAAAGCGAAAACACAATTTCACCAGCGATTCAATATCAAGCAGGATACCGTCTCATGAAACTCGTCATCGATGAAAGCCGCTGCAAAGGATGCAACCTCTGCGTGCTGGTCTGCCCCTATGGGATATTTCAGGAAGGGACGGAACTCAACAGCCGGGGGATCGTCACTCCGGTCCTCGACCGCCCCGAACGGTGCACGAACTGCAGGCTGCAGGCCCTCTACGGGCGGATGCTCTGCGGGGTCTGCCACATGATCTGCCCCGACCAGGCGATTGCCTGGGTCGAGGAGAGGCCGTTTGAGCCTCATAAGGTGGAGGTGGAGTTTTGAGCAGGGTTGAGTTCATGCAGGGGAATACCGCCTGTGCAGAGGGCGCGCTTGCCGCCGGATGCCGGTTCTTCGGCGGTTACCCGATCACGCCGTCGACCGAGATAGCCGAGACCATGGCCCGGAGACTCCCGAAGGCCGGCGGGGTCTTCATCTCCATGGAAGACGAACTCGCGAGCATCGCCGCGGTTATCGGCGCCGCCTGGACGGGGGCGAGAGCCATGACCGCGACGAGCGGTCCCGGGTTCTCGCTGATGATGGAGAACATCGGCTACGCTGCCATGACAGAGACGCCGTGCGTCATCGTCAACATCCAGCGGGGCGGCCCGAGCACCGGCCAGCCGACGCGGGCCGCGCAGGGGGACATGCTCCAGTGCCGGTTCGGGTCGCACGGCGACTACAGCACCATCGCGATCACCCCGAACTCCGTTCAGGAGATGTTCGACCTGACCGCAAAAGCGTTCGACCTCGCCGACCGGTTCAGGGTCCCCACCTTCCTGATGGCCGACGAGATCGTCGGTCACATGCGGGAGCGGGTGACCATCCCCGACGCGGTCAAGGTCACCCGCTCAAGCCCTCTCGCTGAAGACACCCTCCCGTTCGAAGCGGGAGAAGACGGAATCCCCGGGTTCGCACCCTTCGGCTCGGGGAGATCCGTCCACGTGACCGGCCTCACCCACGACGAACGGGGCTACCCGGACACGACCGATCCCGAGGCGCACGACCGGCTGGTACGCCGGCTGGTCGCCAAGGTCGAGTCGGCGCGCCGCGAGATCGCCGACTACGAGGTCGTAAACCCCGACGCCGAGACGGTCTTCGTCACCTACGGCCCGCCGTCGCGGACGGTGGAGCAGGTGATGCGCGACCGTCCCGACGACTCGATCGGTCATCTGCGCCTCCGGGTCGTCTGGCCGTTTCCGGAGTTCGCCCTGCAAGTTTTCCCAAACGCTGAGGTCTTCCTGATGCCGGAACTGAACATGGGCCAGATGGTGCGGGAGGTCCAGCGCCACGTCGACCAGCCGGTCGTCTCCATCCCGAAGATAGGAGGAGAACTCCACACACCCGCCGAACTCGTGCGGGCGCTGGAGGTGTACCGATGATCGCGCCCGACTGGCTCCGGGACGATCGCCTCCCCCACATCTACTGCACCGGGTGCGGCAACGGGACGGTCATCAACTGCACCCTCGGGGCGGTGGAGGAGATGGGCTGGAAGCGTGAAGAGACGGTCTTCGTCTCCGGGATCGGGTGCTCCTCCCGCGCTCCCGGCTACATCCTCACCGACTCGCTCCACACCACCCACGGGCGGGCGCTCGCGTTCGCTACGGGCGTGAAGATGGCGCGGCCGGACTTAAATGTCGTCGTCTTCACGGGAGACGGGGACCTTGCCGCCATCGGCGGGAACCACTTCATCCACGCCTGCCGCCGGAACGTGGACATGACCGTGGTCTGCATGAACAACCATATCTACGGCATGACCGGCGGGCAGGGGAGCCCGACGACGCCGCAGGGGGCCATCTCGACGACGACGCCCTACGGGATGAGCGAACCGGCCTTCGACCTCGCGGAACTCGCTGTCGCCGCCGGCGCGAACTATGTCGCCCGCTGGACGTCCTACCACGTCAAAGAACTCACGAAAGCCGTCGCCGCAGGACTGCAGACACCGGGGCTTGCCTTCATCGAGGTGAGGACACAGTGCCCGACCAACTACGGCCGCCACAACAAACTCCGGCGCGTTTCGGAGATGATCGAGCACCTCCGGAGCCACGCGATGCTCGTGGAAAAGCGTGATCGGCTGATCCAGGAGGGAAAACCGGTCCCTGACGACATCTTCACCGTCGGGGAACTGGTCCGGCGGAACCGACCGGCGATGGGGGTGAAGCCATGAGGCACGAGGTCAGGTTCTCGGGATACGGCGGGCAGGGGATCATCCTCTCCGCGGTCATCCTCGGGCGGGCGGCGGCGCTCTACGACGGCAAATATGCCGTCCAGACGCAGGTCTACGGCCCGGAGGCCCGGGGCGGCGCCTCGATGGGGCAGGTGGTGATCGACGACGAACCGATCCTCTACCCCGAGGTGGCTGAACCCGACATCTTCGTCATCATGTCCCAGCAGGGGTTCGAGAAGTACGGGGTCCTGGCGCGGGAAGACGCGGTCATGCTCATCGATGCCGACCTCGTCCGGTCGCGCCCGGCCTGCCGTTGCTGCGAGATCCCGGCGACATCGGAGGCGAAGAGCACTCTCGGCCGGGAGATCGTGGCAAACATCGTGATGATGGGCGCCCTCGTGGCCGCAACAGGGGTCGTGAGCAGGGAGGCGATCGAGCGTGCGGTGCTCGACAGCGTCCCGAAAGGCACCGAGGAACTGAACCTGAAGGCGTTAAAGAGGGGATTCGAACTCGGAGAGCGAGCGTGTAACCTATGAAACTACTGGAATACGAGGCAAAACGGATATTTTCGGGGTACGGCATTCCGGTCCCGAAGGGGGTTCTCATACGGGAACCGGAAGAGGTCGCGGCACACCTGCCCGGGCTCGGCGACGGTGTGGTGCTCAAGGCGCAGGTGGACGTCGGCGGACGCGGAAAGGCCGGCGGCGTCCTCTTCGCCGACGATGCATCGGCGGTCCTGACCGCCCGGGAACTCTTCTCCCGGGAGATCAAGGGCGTCCCGGTCGGGGAGATCCTTGTCGAGGAACAGCTCCCGATCGAACACGAGTACTACGTCAGCATCGCGGTCGACCGGTCGAGCAGGCAGCCGGTGGTCCTCTTTGCCGACGCCGGCGGGGTGGAGATCGAGAAGATGGCAAAAGAGGACGAGTCCGCCGTGAGGAGGGTCGTCGTATCCCCCCTCCTCCGGGACATCCCGCCGTTTCTGATGCGTGAACTCCTCGGTGGAGCGCCGAAGGAACTCGCCCCCGTCATCAACAGCCTCTACCACATATTCCAGGAGAAGGATGCCATGCTCGCGGAGGTAAACCCGCTCGTGACGACGCCGCAGGGGGTTTACGCGGCGGACGCGAAGCTGATCGTCGACGACAACGCCCTCGCACGCCAGGGAATAGCGGTCAACCGCGACCTCTCGGAGCGCGAGCGCGAGGCCGAGAAGCATGGCTTCTCCTACGTGGAACTCGACGGCAGCATCGGGGTCATCGGCAACGGCGCCGGGCTCACGATGTCGACGCTCGACCTTATCGAATACCACAATGGACGGGCGGCGAACTTCCTCGACGTCGGGGGCGGCGCCGAGCAGGAACGCGTGATGCACGCCGTCCGGCTCGTCGCGAGCATGCCCGATGTCGCGGTGATCGTGGTCAACCTCCTCGGCGGCATCACCCGGTGCGACGAGGTGGCGAAGGGGATCATCGCCGCCGGCGTTGCACCGCCGGTCATCGTCCGGATGGCCGGGACGAACGAGGAGGAAGGACGGCGGCTGCTCGCCGAATGCGGCTACCGGATGCTCGAGAGCATGGATGCGGCCGTGAAAGCGGCGATGGAGGTCGTATCATGATCTACGGGGATAAGAATCTCGGCGTGATTGTGCAGAACATCACCGGCAGGCAGGGCACGTTCCACACGGAACTGATGAACGCCTACGCCCGCGAGGTAGGCGGGCGGGGCGTCGTCGCGGGGGTTGCGCCCGGGAAGGCCGGCCGGGAAGTCCACGGCGTGCCGGTCTACAACACCGTGAAGGAGGCGCTCGCCGAGCACGACGCGACCGCCAGCGTCGTCTTCGTCCCGGCAGGCGCCGCGGGCGACGCAGTCATGGAGGCGGCGCACGCGGGGATCGAACTTGCGGTCGTCATCACCGAGCACATCCCCGTCCACGACGCTATGTTGGCCATCGCCTACGCAAAACTTCACGACTGCACGGTCATCGGCCCGAACTGCCCGGGGCTCCTCTCGCCGGGGGAGTGCAAACTCGGGATTATGCCGGCCCATCTCGCCACCCGGGGAGAAGTCGGCGTCGTTTCCCGCAGCGGCACCCTCACCTACGAGGTGGTCGACGAACTCACCCGCGCCGGCATCGGCCAGAGCACGGTGGTCGGGATCGGCGGCGATCCGGTGATCGGCCAGACGTTCGTCGACGTCCTCGCGCGGTTCGAGGAAGATCCCCATACGAAGGCCGTCGTCGTCATCGGCGAGGTGGGGGGTAACCTCGAAGAGGAGGGAGTCCGGTCGACCGATCTTCCGGTCGTCACCTACATCGCCGGCGTGAGCGCCCCGCCCGAAAAGCGGATGGGCCACGCGGGTGCGATCATCGAGGGCGGCGAGGGCGACGCACGGTCCAAGGTCCGGCGGCTTCGCGCCCGGAACATCCCCGTCGCCTCCCGGCCTTCGGAGATACCGGGACTGATCCGGGAGGTGCTATGAACGGCGACCTGATGCTTGCAACCGCTTGTGAAGTGGCTGCAAAGATCGGCGCACTGGCGGTCGTCTCGTTCGTCGATCCGGTCCCGCTCCCCCCCGGCACGCCCGATATCCCGATCATCCGGGTGCAGGAACTCCAGCTCGATGTTTTAAAGGACCTGACCATGCACGACATCCTGGAGGTGAGCGAGCGGCACATGCTCGACGCCGCAGTCCACCTCTACCTCCGGCGCAACCTGGAGAGCGGCCTCGTCGTCGGCGTCTTCCCCTACGCCGTCATCATCTACGACATCGAGGAGGGGAAGAACTTCATCAACCTCAGGGACTTCTCCGACATCGTTCCCCGCGAGGTGCTCCATGCGGCCCTCACGCTGGCCCTCGAGATTGCGGTCGAAGGAAGGGAAGGACGGTCTATCGGCACCGCGTTCATCATCGGAGACCCGGAAGAGATCTTCCGGCACTCCCACCAGGCGATCATCAACCCCTACCAGGGGCAGCCCGCCGCGCTGCGGGACATCAAGAACCGGGATAACTGGGAGAGCGTCAAAGAGTTCGCCCAGCTGGACGGCGTCTTCGTCATCGACAAGAACGGCGAGGTACGGTCGGCGGGGCGCTACCTGGACGTCACCGGGCGGGGCATCTCTCTCCCGGGGGGTCTCGGGGGGAGGCACCGCGCAACCGCGTCCATTACGCACGAGATCCCGGTCATCGGCATCACGGTCTCCGAGAGCGGGGGCATGGTGCGCATTTTCAGGGACGGAAACTGCAAAATCAGCATCCGTTCCGACATCCGTCTCCGGAGTGACGGTTAGAAATGGTTATATGAATTGCAATCATTTCTCTTATCACACTTTAGAACTACGGTGGATTTGATGACCAGGAACATCAGCGTAGAAGGGCTTGACCAGATCCCGATCGAGAAGCAGCGGATCGAACTGGTGGAGCGCAAGTGCCTCGGGCACCCGGACAGCCTCGCAGACGGTATCGCGGAGTCGATCAGCCGGGCACTCAGCAGGTCGTACCTGGAAGAGTGCGGCAGCGTCCTGCACCACAACACCGACCAGGGCGAGGTCGTTGCGGGAGAGTCGCTCCCGAAGTTCGGCGGCGGCACGATCACGAGGCCGATCTACTTCCTCATATCGGGGCGGGCCACGAAGACCTTCAACGGCATAAACATCCCTGCGGACGCGATCGCCGTCGAGGCTGCACGGGACTACATTAAGAGCATCCTCCCCACCATCAACATGGACCGCGAGATCATCGTCGACTGCCGGATGGGGAAGGGGTCGACCGACCTGCAGGACGTCTTCCGGTCCTGCGAGGGGAAAGTCCCGCGGGCGAACGACACCTCGTTCGGTGTCGGACACGCACCGTTCAGTGAGGCGGAGAGCATTGTCCGGGGCGTCGCCGCGTTCATCGACGGCACGCTCCGCCCGAAGTATCCCGTCATCGGCCAGGACTGCAAGATCATGTGCCTGCGCGACGGCGATGCCATCACCCTCACCATCGCCATGGCGTTCGTGGACCGCTACTGCTCGAGCATCGCCGAATACATCGAGCAGAAGAACTTCCTGACCGAACAGATCACGGCGGTCGCAAAACAGTTCACCACAAGAGCGATCAACGTTGCCATCAACACCGCCGACGACCTCGAGTGCAGCAGCGTCTTCCTGACGGTCTCGGGAACCTCGGCCGAGATGGGCGATGACGGGTCTGTCGGCCGCGGCAACCGCGCGAACGGGCTGATCACCCCGAACCGCCCGATGAGCATGGAAGCAACGAGCGGCAAGAACCCGATCAACCACATCGGCAAGATCTACAACCTCCTCGCGACCCAGATCGCACAGGACTGCGTCGCGAGGGTCGACGGCATCGAGGAGATGTACGTCCGCATGCTCTCCCAGATCGGCTACCCGATCGACCAGCCGCACGTGGCAAGCGCCCAGATTCTCACGAAACCGGATGTCAATATCAACTCTATCAAGCCCGATATCGAGGCGATCATCGACGGGTGGCTGGAGAAGACCCCCACCATCACCGAAAAGGTCATCAGGGGAGAACTCTCCACCTTCTGACCTTCCCGGAGTTGTTGCAACCCATGAGTAAACCGTTATCCCGGCAGCCCGGGCCCGGACCCGGGCTCGTTCGTCTCGCCATCCCGAACAAAGGGAGAATTGCCCAGCCCATCAACGAGTTGATCGAAAAGAGCGGCCTCCACCTGGCCGACGGGGGAGAGCGAAGGCTCATCACCCGGACCCGCGATCCGAACGTGGAGATCCTCTTCGCCCGCCCGATCGACATCCCGGAGTACGTGGCGAGCGGCGTTGCCGACCTCGGCATTACCGGGAGGGATATGGTCATGGAGCGGGGTTCAATGGTCGAGCAGGTACTCGACCTGCAGACCGGCAGGGCCACGCTCGTCGTCGCCGTGCCGGAGGAGTCCGACACCGAGACCGTCGCCGATCTCGCGGGGGCAACGGTGGCGACCGAGTTCCCCGCAATCACCCGCTCGTTCTTTGCCGGGCACGGGGTCGCCGTGACGGTGGTGACCGTCGGAGGGGCATGCGAGGCAACCCCGCACCTCGGGATCGCCGACGCCATCGTTGACCTATCCTCCTCGGGCACGACGCTGCGGACGAACCACCTCCGCGTCATCGACGAGGTCCTCACCTCCACGACGGTCCTGGTGGCGAACCCCGCCTCTCTCGCGGCCAAGCGCGAGAAGATCGACGAGCTTGTCCTCGCCCTCGAGAGCGTCATCCGGGCGAAGGGACAGTGCTACCTGATGATGAACGTCCACCGGAGCGCCCTTGCGGACGTGAGAGAGGTGCTGCCCGGCCTCTCCGGCCCGACGGTGATGGACGTGGCATCCGACGAGAACCTGGTCGCCGTTCACGCTGTCGTGAAAGAGGAGCGGGTCTACCAGTTGATCAACCAGTTAAAGCGGGCCGGCGCAAAAGACATATTAGTCATGCCCATCGAACGGATCATACGCTGAGAGCATGGAGATCTATCCTGCAGTAGATATCCTGGACGGGCGGTGCGTGCAGCTCGTGCAGGGACGGCCGGAGGCGGCGACGGTCTACGGCGACCCGGCCGCCTGGGCGCGCCGATGGCTCGATGAGGGAGCGGACGGCCTCCATGTCGTCAACCTCGACGGGGCGTTCGGCCGGGCGCGCAAAAACGCCGACCTGATCCGGGCCTTCAGCCGCGAGACGGATGCTTTCGTCGAACTCGGCGGCGGTATTCGGAGCACAGAAGACGCCGCCGGATGGCTTGACGCCGGGGTCGACCGGGTGATCCTCTCGACCCTGGCCGTCCGGTCGCCGGATGTCATCCGGACGCTTGCCGACGAATTCGGCGGCGAGCGGGTCATGGCCGGAATCGACGCCCGGGCCGGCGAGGTGATGATCGAGGGGTGGGAGCGCCCGGCAGGCAGTTACCTCTCCTGGGCGGAGCGGTTCGAAGACCTCGGCGCAGGATCGCTCCTCTACACGAACGTGGACGTGGAGGGGCTCCAGCAGGGGATCGCCATCGACCCAGTGGCGGATCTTCTCGCAAGAGCGAGGGTCCCGGTCGTCGTCTCGGGCGGAATATCGAGCGCCGAAGACGTCGCGGCGCTTCGGGAGGCGGGAGCGGCCGGGGCGGTGCTCGGATCGGCCCTCTACGCCGGGAAAGTGCGGCTTTCGGAGGCCATGGAGGCGGCGCATGCGGAAGAATGAGGTTCACCGGACCACGAAGGAGACCGATATCACCCTCTCCCTCGACCTCGACGGCACCGGAGCCGGGACCATAGAGACCGGGATACCGTTCTTCGACCACATGCTGACGTCGTTTGCCCGCCACGGCCGCATAGACCTCACCGTCCGGGCGGCCGGCGACCTCGCGGTGGACGCCCACCACACCATCGAGGACATCGGGATCGTCCTCGGGATAGCCCTTGCCGAAGCGGTCGGCGACGGGAGGGGGATCACCCGGTTCGCCGACGCAGCCGTCCCGATGGACGAGGCGCTCGCCCGGGTGGCGCTTGATCTGGGCGGCCGGGGGTACCTCGCCTTCGAGGCCGCCTTCTCGCCGGCGGGCCCGGGCGGCATTCCCGGCGACCTCATCGAGCACTTCTTCTACAGTCTCTGCACCAACGCCGGGATCACCGCCCACATCACGGTCACGGGCAGGAACGACCACCACATCTGCGAGGCGGCGTTCAAGGCGTTTGCACGGGCGCTCCGGGCAGCCGTGGCAATCGACCCCTCAGTAGGCGACGTGCCGAGCACCAAAGGCACGCTGTGAACCCGGAATAAGGATAAGGGCAACTTTTTTTTGACCGGCGCAGGGCCGGATTTCTCCAGGGGAGGAGGGTCGTCACCCTGAGGACGACGTATCGGCCATTAAATCCCGCGTTACTCGCCATACATGGAAATCCACGACACAGCAGCACAATCTGGCTGAAATCGCAGATATGAGTGTCTGACGGCCATTGCCGGCGTAGACACGGAGTGTGCAGCACGGGATGCGTGTATGATGCCCGGGATTCTCCAGGCAGGCGGTGTGGTGCAAGAGGGCTACGCGGCTGGAGAGGGGGTCTAGAGCGCTTGTATGTTTTGACTGGCTGCCAAGACAGACTCCGTGTTCAGTAGATGCGTTTCGTGAGTAATGGGAGCGAAGTCCTTCCCATGTTCAGTGGAATTTTCGTGCTTATAACTCTGCAGTTTCATCAGTTGCAGTCCCATCCACGGATTTCGGTGGATATCGCGTCTGGGGGAGGGGTTGCAGGGGAGGGGGGAAACCCCCCTCGAAGAACTTCGTTCTTCTCATGCTCCCTTCGGTCGCACTCCCCATTGTCCCCACAGCGAAACCCCCCGGGTTTCTCGAACTCCTGCCATTCCGGCAGTCGTTCCCCCCATGGCGATAAGCGACGTTCCGGAGAACGACTGTTCGTAGGACAGGAGTTCGAGAAGACCGGAGGTCTTCGAGGAACGGAGCGTGAGCACCGGAGAACGACGTTCCTCTAGGAGCGAGTTCGAGCACCGTTAGGTGCGAGGTGCGCAGTCCCAACGGTCCACTGTACCGGGCTTTTGCCTCATTTCAATCGCCCTATTTGTTACAACTCGTACCTGACGATGCTCATGCTCTGCTTTCGCTCGCACTTCTCGTTATCCCGGCAGCCACTTACCCACAACATTCAGCACACGGATCCCCGGAGCAGCAGTCACGATACCGTCCACAAGGAGATCGATAAAGCGTCTATCCTGCCGGAGATGGATCAGAAAGGGGGCTCGGAGGGCCCCCGATAAAGAGAAGAGAAAACAGTCGACTTACGCGGACTTAACCGCGACGTCGACGTCTTCTGCCTTGATCGTCTTGCGTCCCGCGTGCTGGGCAAGCCTGTTGGCTTTCTTGGTCAGCTCGGCGATGTACGCCTCAGCCTTGGTAACCAGTGCGGCAGCAGCGTCGCTGCCGACTCTCTCAGCACCATTCTTCTTTGCGATACGAACAACCGCAGCAATAGGTAGATCTGCCATAATCTAATTCCACCTCTAAAAAGAGGTGTATGAGTTAATATTTAAACGTTTCGGGATTATCTCGGAAATTTGCGTTTCTCTTTGCCATTGAGGATACATCCGGACAGTGCATCACGATACATGGCAGAGAATCAGGCCTATTGGAAAACGTCAGATATTGGGCCATCTGGCCCATGGGCGCATAATTCACGGTTTTTTCGACTCCACCAGTGATTTCGCGAGCATTATTGCATTGGTATAATCTGCTGAGGCGCGCGACGTATCCACGAAAATTTTGTCGATATTTACCACCGGAGCACCATGCCCGGCCCCGGCTCCGAGGAGCGTGAGCGTACGGAAGATAAGGTTCCCGGAGACCCCGTCGGGGGCGATGACCATCCCATACCGTCTCGCTGCCTCCTCGATCAGGATCTCGGTGTGCTCCGCACCGGTCAGGCGGGCGACGAGTTCGGCATCCGCCATCGTCCGGTCGACGACCGGGTGCCGCCCGAGATCCCCGAGCCGTCCCCCCGAGAGGACCGCCGCCCCTTCCGGCAACCCGAAACTGCGGGCGATATCCCTGCCGACTCTGACGAACCGCACCTTCTCCTCGACCGTCCAGCCCTCGTCGACTCCGACCGGGGCAAGGAGAAAGAGGTGCCTGTCGGCGGTTTCGATAAGGGCGATCCGCTCCAGGTGGTCGACACCCGCAGCCAGCTTGAGGGCATTTAAGGTGGAGGACGCAGGCAGGGTGCCCCTGACGGCAGCGTCTATCCTGCCGGCATAGAGAGCCTCGATGAGAGCGACCTCCGGCTTCTCGGCCTCGACGACCGTAACCGCATCACCGAATGTTCCGGCAGTCCCGGGGTGGGAAAAAAGGATCAGGTCAACCTCCCGGCCGACCGCCCGGGCGGTCGCCAGGATCCTCGCATCAGGAGACGCCGCACCAAGCCCGACCGTTACCTGCATGCCCCTCCTTCAGCGAAGATCCGCATGATACCGTTCTGGTCCAGGCCGAAAACCTGCGTCTCCCGGCCCAGGTACCTGATGGCCAGCCTTCTGCTTCCGTTAACCTCCCCGATAGGAGCCGCGGTGAGACCGGCATCGCCGAACCGGCGGCAGACCTCCTCCACGTTCTCCTCTTTTGCGGTCAGGATGAATCCCATGCCGGGATACATGCGCACCCACTGCTCGAAGGGGAGGTCGATCGCGGAGAGGTCCGGCCGGGGGATCGCCTCGAGGTCGATCACCGCGCCCTTCCCGCTCACCTCAAGGAGCATGCCGAGGGTCCCGATGACGCCCGGGTTGCTGATGTCCTTGCCCGCCGTCACCAGGTGCTCCTTTCCGAGGTACTCCATAACCCGGATCTGGGCCCGCACCTCCTCTGCCGACTTCATCGTGACCGAGTCCCAGTTGAAGCAGCACGACGGGTGTACCCGGCCGTCGAGGTCTATCGCCGCGATCACCCGGTCGCCCTCCTGTGCCGTATCCGAGAAGATGAGCTGGTCCATACTGGCCGTCCCGAGAATCGCCACATCAACAACGCTGTAGGGCGTATCAGGGTGCAGGTGCCCGCCCACGATCGGGACGCCGAACTGCGCGGATGCGGTGACCATGCCCCGGGTCACCTCGTCGCGGATCCGGTCGTTCGTGACGGAGAGGATATCGACCATCGCGACGGGCCTTCCCCCCATGGCAGCGATGTCGTGAACGTTCACGAGCACGGCACAGTACCCTGCCCAGAACGGATCCGCCTCCATCAGCTTGCTCCAGATACCGTCCGCCGCAAGCAGCAGCGCGTCCTCTGCGTTATGCCGGATGACCGCGGCATCCTCACCGAACGAAGCGACAACATCGGGGTTCTCCATCCGGAGAGACCGGATCATATTCCCGATCACCTTCTTACGGGTGACGCCCTCGTATTCCCTGACGGCCTGTGCTACCGTATCGGTGGAGCAATCCTTCACCACAAGAACACCAACACTCCACGTTTCTTTATGGTATTCTGCCTCATCAGAGATAATGTATTTGATTCACCGGTATTATGCACTCTGCTCCGGGAACCGATCACGGCGGAGGTGAGCCGGCCTGCCCCGATCGGGAAGCGGGCATTAGCAGGCACCCGGCCGGGACGGACACGGCACTCTCCCGGCGTCTCCCGGGAACAGTCCCTGCATCCGCACCGGGGTGGTATTTTTGATGCACCGCGTCGAATAGATCGGTATGGACTGGGTGGAGAAGTACAGGCCGCAGCATCTCCAGGACGTTGTGGGGAACTCCGGCGCCGTCAGGCAGATGTACGAGTGGGCGCGGGACTGGTCGCGGCAGAAGAAGCCGCTGATCCTGTACGGGAAACCCGGTATCGGCAAAACCTCGAGCGCTTACGCCCTTGCAAACGACATGAACTGGGAGGTGGTGGAACTGAACGCCTCCGACCAGCGGACGAAAGCGGCCCTTGAGAAGGTTGCGGGTGCGGGTTCCACCACGGCCAGCCTCTCCGGTGCGAGCCGCAAGCTCATCCTGCTCGACGAGGCCGACAACCTGCACGGGCAGGCGGACCGGGGCGGGGCGAAGGCGATCGTCGAGATCATCGCGGCGTCGCGGCAGCCCATCATCCTGATCGCAAACGACTACTACTCCCTCTCAAGAGAACTCAAAGCGGTCACGGAGCCGGTACAGTTCCGGGCGCTCCAGGCCCGTTCGATCGTCCCCCGCCTCCGCCAGATCTGTGCCGCAGAGGGCGTAGCGTGCGATCCTGCCGCGCTCGACGCGATCGGGAGCCGTGCCGGCGGGGATGTGCGGGCCGCGGTGAACATGCTCTACGCCGCGGCTATCGGGAAGGAGCGCCTCGCGGCGGATGATGTCCACACCTCCGCAAAGGACGAGCGCTCGACCATCTTCGAGCTCGTCGGAGGGGTATTCAAGGGGCGGAGGGACGCCGATCTGCTCCGCATGGCGGTGGAGGTCGAGGACACCCCCGATACCGTCGAGCAGTGGCTCGAGGGGAACCTGAACCATATGCCCGATCCCGTCTCCCGCGCGAGGGGCTACGCCTGCTTATCGAAGGCGGACGAGTACATCGGCCGGACCTACCGGCGGCAGTATTACACCCTCTGGCGGTACGCGAGCGCGGTCATGCTCCTCGGCGTCGCCGACGCCGCCGGCGGGCACGGTGTCCACGGCCGTATCATGCCGCCGTCGCGATGGCAGAAGATGGGGGCGTCGAAGAAGCAGAAGGCGGTCAGAGCGGGTCTCGCCCGGAAACTCAGCGAGATGACGCATATCCCACAGGACGCACTGCGTGAGGACTTCTTCACTGCTATCAGCATCCTCGTCGAGCAGGACCCCACGGGCTACGTCCGCGAGTTCGAGCTCGATGCCGACGAACTGAACCTCTTCATCCACGACAAGGCCCAGGCCGCGAAGGTGGTCAAAGAGGTGGCAAAGGAGGAGAAGGCGAAGGCGAAGAAGGCCTCCGCCAAAGAGAAGGGGGCCGGCAGGGGCAGAAAGTCCAGAGACGACGACCCTCCCGCCGATGCCGGGGAGACGCGACGGGGTCCGCCCCCGGGCCAGGCGACGCTGTTCTAGCGTGCCGAAACACGCTAAAAGAGAGATTACCGTTCGGATTTCGCAATATACTGGTATACCCTACTTTTCATTCCGGGAAGCCGCAATCCTGGAGGCACACCCGGGCACGGCTTTCCCGTGGACTACGCACCTCCGGTGCTCGAGCTCCTGCCCTCCGGCCAGTCGCTTATCACCACGCACTGCCCCCACCCCTAGGGGCGGGGAACGACGCTCCGGAGGAGCAGAGTTTGAGCACCGTCAGGTGCGGGGGAGGAGGCCGAAGGCCGGGCGGGGTGTGACGGACGGGACGTCTGGAGCTTGAGAAGACCAAAGGTCTTCGAGTGGGGCTACAGGTAGCAACTCGTGAGGTGGAGACAGGGGGGGCATGCCCCCCTCCCCACCTGACGGTGGTCGAGCTCCGTTCCTTCGCACCTTCGGTGCTCACGCTCCGGTTCTAACGAACCGTCGCGCTTCGGAACGTCGCACTCCCCGTCAGCCCCTCCCCCAATGGCGATATCCCCACGATCCACTGCATGGGGAGATCCCGGAGAAGAACCATGCACGGCTTCCCACTGGCTATCACCACGCACTGCCCCCGCCCTTCGGGGCGGGGAACGACTGCCGGGAGCGTAGCGAACGGCAGGAGTTCAAGCACCGCAGGTGCGTCTGAGGAGCGCGGAGCGCGGGCGGGGTGGGGGCGAGCCTGATCTATCCTGCGAACCACCTCCAGTCAGGATGCCGTCTTCATTCGTGCAGCATGAACGCATCGTATGGCATCAAGGCAGTGCAAAGAGGCTACCATGGGTCCGGGACCGGTGATCCGCATTAGAATCCGCAGAATAAGGTGAAATTGTCCACTAAGGACGGCGGCGGTGGTAACAGTGGAGGAGAACCGTGCCGCAGTCCACGACCTCGCCGCCGTCCCCGTAGATCTCACACCCCAGGTGGTAGACCAGGAGATCGCTGTTGATCCGGCGGGCAAGCGCGATCAGCGGCGGGACCATCTCCACGCCGGGGCGTACGGCGTAGATCAGGTCCGCACCCTCATAAAGCCGGAGATCCGGTTCGAATATATCGTCGGTCGCGACGGCAAGCCCGTCGTGCCGGATGCCCGGCCGGATGTCGGTGCAGAGCACAAGAGCTCCGGCAGCCTTGAGCAGCCGTGCGGCCTCGGGATTGTTGCCGACGCCCACTTCCACGACCCGCCGGTAGCGGCCGGCAATATACTCCCCGATACTCCGTTCAATATGTTTATACCGACACATTACCCAGAGATTAGGTAATGGGCATCAATATCCTTTGGGACCAGCAGGCACCGGGAGGTATCGAACTCCCGGTCGTCCGGGTGATTGCGATGATCCTCGGGAAAGACCCCGGGCTCGTCGAATATCCGTTCCTCATCGACGGCTACGACCGGAACCGTAACCAGCACGATGCTCAAAAGATCCTGGACCGCCTGCAGGACACCCTCACGCGCAGGTACGATATCGACGGCCCCCTGCTGCTCGTCACCTCCCGGGACCTCTACGTCAACGGGTGCGACTTCGTCTTCGGTCTCGCGAGGCCGGCATGCGGCGTCGCCGTCGTCTCGACCGCCCGCCTCTCAAACGACTACTACGGCAGGACGCCGGACGACGCCGACCTCATCGACCGGACCGCGAAAGAAGGAGCGCACGAACTCGGGCACCTTCTCGGGCTCGACCACTGCGAAAACCCCGAATGCGTCATGTTCCGGCCGCGGACGCTGGACGAACTGGACAGGAAGAGAAAGATGCTCTGCCCGGCCTGCAGGGAGGCGCTCGCGGTGCGGGAAGAGGGGTGACTTACCACGGCGGCCGCCGTCCGGGGGGCGACAAATCCCGCCGGGAGTCCTGCCCGGCGCTCCAGAAGGAGAACCGCGCGGGCCGGCCAAAGAAAGTATTAAACAAAAGTTACGGGAAACTTAGGAGTGCATTACCATGGGATACTCGTCATCCTTGATTCAGCGAAAGTTCAAAGACATCGTCGGGAGGCGCTACGATTCGGTCCTCAAAGAGTACCGTGAGTTCCTGCTGACCGAAGAGGAGGTCCTCGTCCCTGAGGTCCGGTCCATCCTGATGCCGCTCGATTTCTTTGTCCATGACATCACCAATGAGGCCATCGACGTCCTCTCCGCCTACGACGCCACCATTTCGCTTGCCTACATCACCGATGCCGGGGTAGTCGATCTCCTCGAACGGGCGCTCAACCATTCGTCGACGGAGGAATTCCAGGCAAAGAAGGAAGAGTACGGCCGGAAACTCCTCAAACGAACCACAGCAAAACTCGAAGAACACGGCCTTTCGACCCAGACGCGGATGTTTGTCGGGCATAAGGGCGACGATGTCGTACAGATGGCAAAGAACCACGACATGGTCGCGCTATGCCGCCGCTATGCCGATGGGGAGTCGACCGACGCCTCGATCAGCCCGATCGTTCTGCGCATCTGCCAGCGGGTGGAGACCCCTGCGCTCATCTACTGACGGGTGCATCGATGGAAACGGTTGCACTGATCGCAGTAGCGGTCTTTCTCTTCACCTATGCCCTGATCGTAGACGAGCGGATCCACCGGGCGGTGGCCGCCATGTTCGGGGCGGCGATCGTGGTCTTCATCGGGATCGTCCCCTGGGAGGCGCTCCTCGAGCATGTCGATTTCGGGACGATCCTGCTCCTGATGGGGATGATGATCATCGTCAACACCGCCCGCGGCAGCGGCCTCTTCGAGTACATCGCCATCCGGACGGCAAAACTCGCAAAAGGGAGTCCTCTCAGGGTCCTCGTCCTCTTTGCGCTCGTGACCGCGGTGGTGAGCGCCTTCCTCGACAACGTCACCACGGTCCTTCTCCTCACCCCGATGCTCCTCTACATCGCGAAAGTGATGAAACTCAATCCCATTCCGTTCCTGGTCACGGAGATCTTCGCCTCCAACGTCGGCGGAGCGGCGACACTCATCGGGGACCCCCCGAACATCATGATCGGCTCCGCCACCGGTCTGTCGTTCAATGAGTTCGTGATCCACCTCGGCCCCATCATGGTCATCGACATGGCGATCCTTCTCCTGATGATGTACCTCATCTACGGCCGGTCCATGAAGGTGAACCCCGAAGAGCGGGAAGAGGTGGTCCGGACCCTCAATAGCCTCGACGAGCGGGCGGCGATCGTCGACCGGTCGCTCTTCAATAAGTCTTTGGCCGTTATCGGGTTCGTGATCCTGCTCTTCTTCGTCCACGACCGGATCGGAGAGATCCTGCACGTATTCCTGCCGTTTGTTGATCCGGCGATGGGGCTTGAGCCCGCGGAGGTGGCCCTCATCGGGGCGGCGATCCTCCTCTTCTGGAGCAGGCAGTCGCCGGAGGAGATCTTTGAGAAGATCGAGTGGCCGGCCCTCTTCTTTTTCGGCGGGCTCTTCGTCATCGTCGGCGCCCTCGTCGAGACCGGGATTATCGCGAACATCGCCGCGGTCATGGTCGAGAACGTCGGCTCGACCGGGGAGGCGATGTTCATCGTAACCTGGTTTGCCGCCATCGCTTCGGCGATCGTGGACAATATCCCCCTGACCGCGGCGATGATCCCGCTCATCCAGGACCTCGGGGCGACGATGGACGTCTACCCGCTCTGGTGGTCGCTCGCCCTCGGTGCATGCCTCGGCGGCAACGGCACCGCCATCGGGGCGTCGGCAAACGTCGTCGTTATCGGTATCGCCGAGCGTGAGGGAATCGGTATATCCTTTGTCGACTTTCTGAAGGTGGGGATGCTGGTGCTCTTCGTGACAGTTGCGGTAGGTCTCGGAATACTCTGGCTGAAATTTGCGATGTGAATGACATGAAGATTCTCGTGCTTATTGATGGTTCGAAGTGGAGCCAGAAGGCGGCTCTGCACGCGATTGAACTGGCAAAACGGAAAGATGCCGAGGTAGTCCTCTTCTCGGTGCTGGATATCAGGGAGGCCAAAGCGATGGCGTTCAACTTCTGCGCCCAGAGCGGCATCTGCGACCAGTTGAAGGACTACGAAGGCCGGATCTGGAAGGACATGCGTGAGAGCATCAAGGGCGATCAAAACAGCATCCTCTCCCGCTACCAGGGGGAGAAGATCCGGTGCTCGTCAAAGATCGTCGAGGGCCGGATCAGGGACGAAGTCCTCAAAGAGGCAAACTCCGGCGAATATGGGCTGGTCGTCATGGGTGCTTTCGGCAGGAGCGGAAAGGCCCGGATCAGCACCCTGCTCGAGGAGATCGGCGGCACGGTCAGACCGCCGCTGCTCGTCGTCCGGTAATCTTTTTTTGGCTGGGCCGCCCCGCGGATATAGTTTCGTGCTCCAGGAGATTGCGCCGCAGGATGGTGATGCGATCTCGCACGAAGACGCGAAGATGAGGAAAGCGTATATCACCTGCTTCGGGTTCTTCGCGCCTTCGCGCCTTCGCGTGAACGATGCATGAATGGTGCTCTGGTCTCGCAAAGCCGCGAAAAACGGAGAAGGAGAAGAGGAACGCCTCCCGGCCGGGACTGCTGACGCCCTACTTCTCCACCCGATCGAGGTCGTCCGAGAGGTCCCCCGAGAGGTCGACCGTCCAGAAGTCGCCGCCGGCCGGGAGGCGCATGGTGAAGTTCGTCGTGGTGTCAAGTTGCACGGTGCCCTCCGTCAGGGTCATATCGAGCAGGTGACCGCCGGCGGCGCGGTCGCCGGTGATGAAGTGAAGGTGGTATCCGGGAACGTTAACCCCTTCTGCGAGTGCCGGTGTCCAGAACCCGACGGCAGTCCCGGTGACGTTCTCGAACGTAAAGACCGTCTGGTTTGCCACCACATCGGCGAGCCGTGGGTAGGGGGCTTCTCCTGGACGGGCACGCTCCGCGCCACCACACGGGAGAAGGTGCCGTCCATTCTAATCGCGTAGAAGAGGTTCTTTGAAGGGAGCTCCGTCTCCAGGTAGCCCTCGAGGGCGGTCAGGTTCATCGGCTCCTCGATCGCGATCGTTATGTCCGGGTCGAAGAAGGTCGCGGCCGCGAACGGCGTCGTCGCGCTTCCGGCGACGGGATAAGCCCGCCCGTCGGTCCGGACCAGGTACCATCCGCCGTCGACGCCGACCAGTTCCCCGTCGAGCCGGTCGCCGCACCCGATCCCGAGATCCCCGTGATTCCCAAGCTCATCAAGCGTCATGCTGCCGTCGTAGACACCCTGGAGGAGCGCATCGATGGTCGATACCTGGAAGAGCGTCTCCCGGTCGGTATCTCCACCGGGCGCGGCGGGGAGGGGAGCGGTCGCAAGGCCGATGCCCGCCCCGATGATGAGGGAGGCGACGGCAATGACGATGTAGCGAAGCCGGGTGTCTTCAGCCATGAAGCACCCCTCACAACGCTCCGATATCCTCGTACCAGAGGTCGGGGTGTTTCTCGATGAACGCCTGCATCATCGTTTTGCAGACGTCGAGGTCCAGGTCGAGCACCTCGACCCCGTGGGACTCGAGGAACTCCCGCGCTCCCGGGAAGTTTGCCGATTCCCCGCCACGACCTTCCCGATCCCGAACTGGACGGCTGCTCCCGCACAGAGGTAGCAGGGCATCAGCGTGGAGTAGAGCGTACACTCCGCGTAGTTCTGGATCCTCCCGGCGTTCCTCAGGCAGTCGATTTCGGCGTGGAGTACGGGATCGTTGTACTGGACACGGCGGTTCCGTCCTCGCCCGATGATGCGGCCGTCCCGCACCAGCACCGACCCGATAGGTATTCCACCTTCCTGCAGCCCGATCTCCGCCTCTTCGATGGCACATTTCATGAATAAGTCCATGGTATCCTCCCGGGCGCTCAATTTCGTATATAAATCATCTGCAACGCCCAATCAAATATATGGAGTCCTTCCTGGATTATAAACGCATACGGAATGGAGACGGCAATCCCGGATCCGGTGGATGAAATTACTCCCCGAAGGATGCTCCTGCCTCCGGCCCAAGACGGATAACGTATCCGATTGCGTATACGTATAACCGGAGATCGTCACAGAGAGTCCAGCAGGGTCGAAGCGACCCCAAAAAAGGACATTCGACAACAGGAGTCAGTATCCCGTCAGACGCTCGGGATCTCACGCTCGGTCCCGATCTCGTCGAGCGCCTGCCGGCCGGCAAGTCTGACATCGCGGTCGGCGTCGCCGAGGAGGCGTACCAGGGGCTCCCTGGCCCGCGGGTTGCCGATCTTCCCGAGCGCCCATGCCGCCATCCTCCGGACACGGGGTTTTGCATCGTCGAGCAGCCGGATCAGCGGTTCGACTGCCCGGGGATCACCGATCCTCCCGAGCGCCCATGCTGCGCCTGCACGGACCCAGGGGCTGTCGTCCTCCAGGCTCCGTATCAGCGGGAGGACAGGCTCGCGTCCATCAAGGAGCCCGAGTGCTTTCGCCGCCTTCCACCGGACATCGACATACTCGTCGTCCAGCGCCCCGATAAGCGGTTGCACCGCACGACTATCGCCCAGCTCCCCGAGCGCATCCGCGGCCCGCCACCGGGCGTTGAGGTCCCCGGATTCAAGCATCGAGAGGTACCTGTGAAGTTTTTTCTCCCTGTCGAGGCCTTCGATCTCTCCTCCCGGTACCGGCGCATCCTCACCTGCCATAGGCCACCCCACGCCCATCTTGGGGCACCCGGGTATAAGGTTTTGCCCCGGGGGAGATGCTTTTGGGAGGTGCATTTTTCTACTCTCGCTCCCTTCACCATAGTATGGAGAGTCCGACCGGTATACCGGAGGGTACGACATTTCCCCCGGACCTGGAACGCCTCGGCATCGCCCCGGGAGCAAAGATCGATATCAGGGACCTCGATACGATGGGCAAGCGCCACAACTTCCACGTCTTCCTCTACTTCGAGGAAGACCTTGCCCGGTCTTCCACGCTCCGGGAAGACCTGCAAGAATACAGCGACGTCCCGGACCTGGAACGTCCGTTCATCAGCCTGGATGCGTTCCTCCGGTTCGCCACCGAGTCGGACCCCCTCTTCACCCGGCGCCTGGACGAGCTCCCACTGGTCGTTGAGGTCGTGGCCTACGGGGAACTCAGGATTCAGGAGGGGGGACTCGGGCCGTATGTCAAAGGAGTGATGCCGTTCCTGGACGAACTCCCGATGGAGGATACGGTCGGCGTATCCTGATCCCCCTACAGACTGTTCATCCGGGCGTTTCGGGAAATGTTATGGCCCGAAGCCCCATACCGGCCGGGCAAGGATCTTTCCTGCACCACAGAAAGATCGGAAACCTATTTTACCCCGACGTTCCATTCCACCTATCGCAGGTAGCCGGGAACAACGATCCGCTCACCCCGACGGGCGGGGTGCGAAGCACACCGGAGCCGAACCTTATATTCAAGGGAATGTTGCCGCATTGACAGATCGTGACTGCTTCACGGACGAAACGACAGTCCTCTCCAGGCCACCCTGGGGCACCCATGCCTGCCTCGTCTACCGGAGCCGACACGACCTCATCGATACCCTGGTGCCTTATTTCCAGTCGGGGCTGGAGCAGAATGCCTGCTGCGTATGGATCACCGCAGAGCCCCTACAGACAGGTGAAGCGAAGAAGGTCCTCGCAAGAAGCGTCAAAGGCCTGGACCGGCACCTGAAGCGGGGCCGGATCGAGATCCTGGACGCACGCGAATGGTACCGCCGGGACGGCGGCTTCTCATGCTCCGCTGCATTTCACGGCTGCGTCAGGAAAGGACTCGAGGCACAGGAGAGGGGTTACAAAGGCCTGTTCATCTCCGGGAACGTCTCCTGGCTGACAGTGGCGGAATGGAACGTTTTCATGGAGTACGAGGCAATGGTCAACCGGGCCATCGAAAACAGCCGGATCGCCGCCGTCTGCGCTTACCCGCTTGATGTCTGCGGGGCACGCGAACTGCTGGAGATCGCCTCCACCCACCAGCTGGCCGTCATCCGGCAGGACGGGGCATGGCGGCGGATCGCCCTGGCAGGGGAGGCAGCACCCCCGGATGAAGAGAAGAGGTGGGTTATCGGCCAGATTGAAGCGAACATCGAACAGTTCGCGACCCTTGGCGACCGGATTCGCCATCCCCTTCAGGTGCTCGTGGCGATCGCGGATCTGATCGAGAACGAGCAGTCGGATGTGATCCGGCAACAGGCGAGAGAGATCGATGCGGTCGTCAGGCAGCTCGACTCCGGCTGGGCGGGATCGAGGGGGGTCAGGGAGTACCTCATGAAACACGACCTTGCCGGACGCGACCCGGCACAGGTCACGAAACCCGGACCGTGCCCGCACCCTTCAGGATATCCAGACTCACATCGAAATTCCTGACCGTATGGGTGAGTGCGCCCATGCTGATGACGTCGACCCCGGTCGCGGCGTATCCGGCGACGTCGTCACCGGCAACCCCTCCCGAGACCTCGAGGGTCACCCGCTCCCGGAGGCCCCGCCCGACGAGCTCCCGGACAGCCTCCCGGACCGCGTCCGGCGCCATGTTGTCGAGCAGGATGATATCGGCCCCGGCAACTGCAGCCGTGATTGCGTCCTGTTCCGTCTCGACCTCCACCTCGACCGTTCGGTAGAGGCTCTGCTCCTTTGCCTTCCGTATCGCTTCCGGGAGCGGCACCAGCGCGAGGTGGTTATCCTTGATCAGGACCATGTCCGAGAGGCAGTGGCGGTGCGGGTCGCCCCCGCCGAGGACCACCGCCTTCTTATCGAGCATCCGCAGTCCCGGGGCGGTCTTCCGGGTGGCGGCAACCCGCACGTCGGGAGAGACCGCCCGGACGGCGTCGACAGACTCCCGGGTCCGGGTCGCAATCCCGCTCATGCGCCCGATGATGTTGAGCGCCGTCCGCTCAAGAAGAAGGATCGCCCTTGCGCGGCCTTCGAGTTCGAGGAGGGGCGCTCCCGCGGCAACCCTCCTGCCGTCGGCGGAATGCTGGCGGACCGCGACCCCGAAGTGCTCGAAGAGCGCCCGTGCTTCCTCGAGGCCGGCGACGATTCCCGCATCCTTCGCCCGGATCACCGCCCGGCAGGCGACGTCGGGGACGACCGCTTCGGTGGTGACGTCGCCCCACGGCGCATCCTCCCGGACAAAACGGAGCAGATCCTCGATAGGGATCATCCGCGCTCACGCTCCGATGGCGATCATCCTCTCGATCGCCCGCCGCGCCCGGTCCATAACCTCCGGGGGGAGGATGACCTCGTGCTCCTCGGACTCGATCGCCCGGCGGAGATCTTCGAGAGAGATCTTCTTCATATCCGCGCAGACAGCCTCCGGCTTCTCGTAAAAGACTCTTCCGGGGTAGAGTACCCGCAGGCGGGAAGCCATCTCCCGTTCGGTGAAGATCGACCAGGGCTCGTCTCCGCCGGCCGCGGCGTCCCGGACCATGCCCCCCGTGGAGGCTATCCGGTCGGCCTGCTCCTGGATCTCCGGCGGGCATTCGGGGTGGCAGACGATCTGACCGCCTTTTCTCCGGGCGGCCTCGACGTCGGCAAGGGTGAACCCCGTATGGACGTAGCAGTGACCGCCGGGAGGCAGGGGAATGATCGTTTTTTCGGGGAGTTCCCGCTGGACGTATGCCGCGAGGTTTGCGTCCGGCCCGAAGAGGATCGTGTCGTTTGAGAGGGACGCTACGATCCGGACCGCGTTTGCCGAGGTGCAGGTGATGTCGGCGAGCGCCTTGCTCCCCGCCGTGCTGTTGACGTAGACCACCACGGCCGCGTCGGGGTACCGCTGGCGTGCCTCCCGGATCATCTCCGGGGTCAGGAAATCGGCAAGCGGACACCCTGCGTCCTCCACCGGGATGACCACTTTCCGATCGGGGTTGAGGATCTTTGCCGTCTCGGCCATAAACCGGACACCGCAGACGACGATCAGGTCCGCCGCGGTCTCCTTCGCCTTCACCGCGAGCTCGAGGCTGTCGCCCACCACGTCGGCGAGGTCCTGGATCTCCATGGGCTGGTAGTTATGCGCCATGATGACTGCGCTCTTTTCGGCCTTGAGCGCACGAATATCCTTTTCCATTGTTACGTACCCACCACCAGAGGGTTTTCGAGGTTCTTCAAGAGCGTCAGGATGGAGAGGGCGGCCATATAACTCGTCGCCGGGTTATCGGGGCTCGGGACGTTCCTGACCCGGACGTAGATGTCCCCGAAGTCGCCCTCGACGAATATCTCGTGAATGTTTCTCTCCGCTGCAGGGTCGACCCAGAGTTCCACGTCGGCATCCCTGCCGGCAGCAAGTCCCAACGCTACTGCGACGTTGATGTTTTTGGGGTATTGCTTTATACAGTCGTGCGCCAGCCCCTTAAATATCTCTGTCCGGGCGGTGGCGGTCATCCCGAGCGACGCGGGGGGCTTTGTCGTCCGCAGGAGGAGTTTTTTCGGCGGCGAGATCTGGCCGATTTTGAGGTTATCGAGCCCGGTGATGGCGCCGCTCGGTATGCGGATCTTCTTTCCCGCCTCCCGTGCCACCTCGACGAGGCGTTCGCGGAACTCGTCGTCGGCGAGAGCTCCCCCGGAGAGGACGACGATGTCCCGCCCCGAGCGGAGGACCGCCTCGCCGTAGTACCTGACGGCATCGACCGAGGCGGCTTCCACGACGATCGAGAAGTCCTCCTGCATGAAAGCGTCGAAGTCCGTATACGGCCGGGCATGGCAGAGCGCCGCCAGTTCCTCCGCCCGCCCGGGGATGATATCGAAGACGGCGGCAACCTGGATGCTCTCGGCGTGTGTGGCGATGATATGCCCGACGTTGCCGCATCCCAGCAACCCTATTTTAATCATCGAATAAAGAAGTTGTAATAGCAGCGGTTAAGGATTGTGCTCGGCACGAAACCGGCCGGAAGAGAGGTAAAACATCCTCCAAACGACAGGTGAAATCACGCCGCCGGGATCGGTTCGGCCGCCGAACGCGCGCAGGGAGAGTCGATCACCATCACCTTTGAGGATCTGCAGGGGAGAGCGATCTACATCGAGAGTTACGGGTGCACCTACAACCACGCCGACACCCGGAGGCTCGAGGCGATACTGGAAGGTCTCGGCTGCAGGCTGACCGGGCCGGAGGAGGCGGACGCCGTGATCGTCAACACCTGCACGGTGATCGGCGCGACCGAACGAAAGATGCTCCGCCGTCTTGCCGCATTCGCCGGGCGCGATCTCTACGTGACCGGGTGCATGCCGCTCGTCCAGATGGATAAGATCCGATCGGTCTGCACGCCGCACGTCATCCACCCGGACGAGATCCACGAGCGCTCCGGCGGCGTCGGCACCCCCGGAGCAGGAGCAATCGGCGTGGTGCAGGTGGCGAGCGGGTGCGTCGGCCGGTGCAGTTACTGCATCACCCGGCTCGCACGAGGAAGGCTCAGGAGCGCACCTGCACGGGACATCCTCGACGCCGTCCGGGACCTTGCCGCGTCGGGCGCCTGCGAGATCCAGCTGACCGGGCAGGACGTGGCCGCCTGGGGGCTCGACCGGGGCGAGTCGCTCCCCGACCTCCTGCGGGAGATAGTGGAAATCCCCGGACGGTTCGCCGTCCGGCTGGGGATGATGCACCCGGCATCGGTGCTCGGGATCCTCGATCCCCTCGTCGATGCCCTCAGGAACGATAAGGTCTTCCGGTTCCTCCATCTCCCCGTCCAGTCCGGTTCCGATACCGTTCTCGAGCGGATGCAGCGCGGTTACCGTGCGGCCGATGTCGTCCGGATCGTCGATACGTTCCGGGAACGCTTCCCGGATATGATGATCTCGTCCGACTTCATCACCGGGTTTCCCGGAGAGACGGACGAAGAGTTCCGCCGGACGCTCGAACTTCTGCAGCGCGCGGCGTTCGTGAAGGTGAACATCACCCGCTACTCCCGGCGGCCCGGCACCCCCGCCGCCGCCTTAAAGGATCTCCCCGAGAGGATACGCAAAGACCGGTCCCGGGTGCTGCTCGCCGAAGCGAACCGGATCTACGACGCCTACAACGAGCGCTGGATCGGGCGGGAGACACCGGTCGTTGCGACCGAGAAGAACGTGCCGGGATCGACCGTCTGCCGCAACCCCTGCTACCTCAACGTCGTCATCACAGAGGACCTGCCGTTCGGGTTCTCAGGGAGAGCGGTGATCACGGAGAACCGGCGGCACTATGTCGTCGGTGATCTGATCCCGTCCGATGCCGGATAGAGGGTTTAGCCCCCCCGAAACTTTTTCTTCCAGGCGTTGCATATCCCCTTCCATGCAGGAGATCACCGGGCACGAACTCTCCTCGAAGAAGGCCGAATATCTCAAATACATCTATATGCAGGGCGACGTCGTGAAGACGACCGAGATCGCCACCCGGTTCTCGGTCGCGCCCTCGACGGTGACAAAAGCGCTCACGGAGATTACAAGAGCAGGATACATCGAGCATACGCCCTATCGCGGTGTGAAACTCACAACCCTTGGCACCGAATACGCCCGATTCCTGATCCGGCGCCATCGGATCGTCGCCCTGATGCTCAGCCACTACGGGCTTGAGCCCGGCGAGGCCTGCAGCGAGGCGAAGAAGATCGAGCAGTGCTTCTCAAAGGACCTCACCAACAGGATGTGTACGTCGCTCGGGCACCCGATGATGAGCGTCTGCGGGGAGATCGAGCACGATCACCGTTGCTGCTGCCCTTCCGTTGATGGGCAGAGGTGACGGCACAACGTTTTTATCCCTGCATGGAGGAAAATTTAGATCCATACCAAATCTGGAGCGGAGAATGATGGGATCGCAGGATAAAAGCAATATCACTCCTTTCTCACTCATTGCAGCTGCATTCATAGTCCTCCTGCTGACAGCAGCCACTGCGGGATGTGCCGGGACCGAGCCGCAGCAGGACGGACGGGTCGTCGTCGCGGTCACCATACCGCCCGAGCAGGAGTTCGTGGAGCGGATAGGGGGCGACCACGTCCGTGTTATCCTGCTGGTCCCGCCGGGGGCCGACCCGCACACCTATGAACCTCCGCCGGGGGTCCTCGCCGAAGTCGCGGAGGCGGATATGTATGCCGTGGTAGGTTCGGGGATAGAGTTCGAGCTCGCCTGGCAGGAGAAGATCGCCGCCCTGAACCCCGATATGCTGGTCGTCGACTGTTCGAGCGGCGTCGACCTGATCTCGACCGGGGAGGGTGGGCAGCAGCGGACCGATCCTCACATCTGGCTCTCGCCCAGAAACGCGAAGATCATGGTCGAGAACATCCGCGAGGGGCTCGCAGAAGTCGATCCGGCAAACGCCGAAGATTATCGCCGGAACGCCGATGCCTACCTGGAGGAACTCGATGCTCTGGACGCGGAGATCGCCGGGGCGCTCGCCGAATCGGGAGTGACAAAGGTCATGGTCTACCACTCGTCATGGGCCTACCTGGCCCGGGACTACGGCTTTGTCGAGGTCCCGATCGAAGAAGAGGGGAAAGAGCCCTCCCCGCAGAGGATAGAGCACCTCATCACGCAGGCAAAAGAGGAGCAGATCAGGGTGATATTTGCGTCGCCCGAGCACTCCACCCGAAGCGCCGAGGTTATCGCGGACGAGATCGGCGCCACCGTGGTGACGGTAAGCCCGCTCGCGAAGGACTACCTCGCGAACATGCGGCACGTGGCCTCGGCGTTTGCGGAGAGCGGCAGGCCATGACCGCTCCCGTGATCGAGGTCGAGGACGTCTGGGTCAGGCTGCGCGGCCACACCGTGCTCGAGGGGGTGAGCCTCGCCGTTTACCCACGGGAGTTCTACGCCGTCATCGGGCCGAACGGCGGCGGGAAGACGACGCTCCTTAAGGTGATCCTCGGCCTCCTCGCCCCCTCCCGCGGCGTAGTCCGGATCCTCGGCAGCACGGGGCCGGAGATGCGCAAAGATCTCGGCTACGTCCCCCAGTTCCGGACATTCGACTTCGAGTACCCAATCACCGTGCGGGAGATGGTCCTCTCCGGCCGCCTCGGCCACATCACCCGGAGACCCCGGCGCTACGCCGAAGAAGACCACGCCCGGACGGAGGAGGCGATCGAGACGATGCGCATCGGCGACCTCGCCGACCGGCAGATCCGGGACCTCTCGGGCGGGGAGCAGCAGCGGGCGATCATCGCCCGGGCGCTCGTCGGCGACCCGAAGGTGCTGCTCCTCGACGAACCGACGGTCTACGTGGACGCCCCGACGGCGGCGCAGTTCTACGGGATCCTTGATAGGCTCCGCGACCGGATGGCGATCGTCCTCGTGACCCACGACATCGGGGTGATCCCGGAGCACGTGACCCGGGTTGCCTGCTTAAACCGGCGCCTCTACACGCACGGCACGAACGAGGTCACGGCGGATATGCTCGAGGCCGCGTACCACTGCCCGGTGGACCTGATTGCTCATGGGGTTCCGCACCGCGTCTTTCCGGAACACCCGGGGGAGGAGTGAGTATGTTCGAGGTGCTCGGGTACGAGTTCTTCAGGAACGCGCTCGCCGCCGGAGTGCTCGCGAGCGTCGCCTGCGGGATCATCGGCACCTACGTCGTGGTGCGGCGGATGGTCTCGGTCAGCGGCGGCATCTCTCACGCGGCCTTCGGAGGGATCGGCCTCGGCTACTTCCTCGGGATAGACCCGCTCCTCGGGGCCACCGGGTTCACCGTGGCGACGGCGCTCGGGATGGGCGCGCTCGAACTCCGTGCCAGGCAGCAGATGGACACCCTCATCGGCGCGGTCTGGGCGGCCGGGATGGCCATAGGTATCCTCTTCGTCTACCTGACACCGGGATTCGCTCCCGACCTCTTCTCCTACCTCTTCGGGAACATCCTCCTCGTGCCGCGGGGAGACATCCTGCTGATGGGGGTGCTCGTGACCGTCATCGTCGCCGCCGTGGCCCTCCTCTACCGGGAACTCCAGGCGGTCACCTTCGACCCGGACTACGCAACAGTCATGAACCTCCCGGTCGAGCGGCTTTCGCTCCTCCTCCTCGTGCTGATTGCGCTCACGGTGGTTATGCTGATCCGGGTGGTGGGGATCATCCTGGTGATCGCGCTCCTCAC
>NZ_DAFZ01000097.1:35579-36545 GCF_002498065.1 Methanoculleus sp. UBA208
TCCTGGTGATCGCGCTCCTCACGCTCCCGGCGGCGATCAGCCGCCTCTACACCTCCCGCATCCGGAACATGATGCTCCTTGCCGTCGCCCTCGGCATCATCTTCACCGTCGCGGGGATCTGGCTCTCCTACCTCGCAAACGTCCCCTCGGGCGCGACGATCATCCTGGTGAGCACGCTCGCGTATGCGGGCGCCCTCGGGGTCGAACGCCTCCGGCAGGGCGACTGACGGGACAAACCGGTGCGCTTATGCCGGCGTACGCAAGAGGTGAGTGAGCAATGGATCCGATCATCGAAGAGGGATATGCCCGGCTCCTCGAGACCCTCGAGGACCTGCAGGCGAAGAAGGAAGAGTCGGCCTCGGAACTCCGGGGCAGCGTAGGAGCCCTCCTTGCGCGGATGGCCGCCGATACGGCGCCGGTCGTAAAGCAGATCGGGCTTGAGATGCTCTGGCGCGCGAGGAGGGAGGCATCAGGGGAGCTCTACGACCAGGAGTTCTACGAGAAGAAGATGATCGCCCTCGGGAAGGGCGACCCGCTCCCGTACCGCCCGGATGACCCGAGCAAGCCCGTCGATGCCCAGATATGCGTTCTCGACGAAGACGGGGCTTTCCACGAGTTGATGTACACCAACACCGAGATCCGGACCGATTCCTACCTCAGCCCCCTGACACCGGAGGAAGCGTTCGACGTCTACGGTTACGACCTCGTCTTCATGCTCTACCGGGCGCTCTACGAGTACGCACAGAAGGAAGAGGAACTGATGGCCGCGCTCGCGCTGACGCTTGAGTATCTTGGGTCCTGAAAATCACTTTTTTCGGCCTGTTAAAACCCTTTTTTCTGGTCTTCATCCCTACCCCGATGAGGTCGGTGCTGGGCCCGGCTTGTCCCTGGAATCGGCCTTTTTCCCCGGCATGTCCCCACGCAGTGGACCGTGGAACTATCGCCATTTGGGGGGAGGGGCTGACG
>NZ_DAFZ01000018.1 GCF_002498065.1 Methanoculleus sp. UBA208
ATCGCCATTGGGGGAGGGGCTGACGGGGAGGGGGGTGCTCCCCCCCTCCCCTGTCTCTACCCCGTAAGGCTCTACCTGTGACCCCACCCCACCCGCGCTTCGCGCTCCTCCCCCGCCCCCGGGGCGGGGGCAGTCATGGCGATATCCCCACGGAAGCCGTTGACGAGGTTGCGTGGCTGTGGGATGGGCAGGCATTGCAGGGACTATCTTATGCAGGAACTGTTGCACACAAATCCCATCCATCCATCGACTCCCCACCACCGCCCGAACCCAAAACCGCACCATTATCGCCTCCCTCACCCACGATCACATAAGAGGACAGCCCAATGAAACCCGAAAATGAAAAGCTGATTGACGATTTCCTCGCCCACGCAGGCGACCTCGGCGACGACATCACGGAGGACGTGGAGGAGATGCTCGGCGTCGTCCCGTTCATCTTCCACATCCTCCGGGACCGGCCCGAGTCTTTCGCGCTCTCCACCCTCGCCGACTACCGGATCTCCCGGCCCGACTCCCTCGATCCGAAAACCGCGGAGCTGATCGCCGTTGCGGCCGCCGCAGGTGCCGGTGCGGACAGCTGCTTAAAGGTCCACATCGGGGCCGCCCTGAAGGAAGGCGCGTCCCGCGACGAGATCCTCGACGTCCTCCTCATCGCCGCGATGATAGGAAAGACCCGGGTCCTTGCGTCCTCCCTCCGCCGGTTCCGGGAGGTCTGCGGCGACGGGCAGGACGCGGAGAAGTAGGCCGCCCCTGCCCTTTGGCATGCATACTTTATGGTCTGATTGAGCCAAACTCTCTTACAATGAGCCAGACAAAGGCGGCCCTCCGCGAGCAGGCAAAAGAGGCGCGGTCCCTCCTCTCCCCTGCGGAGATCGCCACGTACAGTGCAAGCATCGAAGAAAAACTCCTCGGCATCCTCGACGGCTTTACGACCGTCATGGTCTACGCCTCGAAAACCCCGGAGGCCGAGACCGAAGGCCTGATCGCGGCCCTGGACCGCCGGGGCGTGCGGGTCGTCGTGCCCATCATCGAACGGGATACCTGCAGCCTCCGCCTCTCCTACCTGCCGGACCCCGCGGTCCTCGTCCCAAGCACTTTTGACGTCCCGGAACCGATCGGCCACGAACTTCCGGCCCGGCCCGAGGACGTCGAGGTCGTCGTCATACCGATGCTCGCCTTCGACGCCGAAGGAAATCGGCTCGGCTACGGCGCGGGGTACTACGACCGCTTCCTCTGCAGGTACCCGCACCCGAAAAAGATCGGCATCGCGTTCTCCTGCCAGCAGGCAGAGCGCATTCCTGCCGACGAAAACGATGTGAAGATGGATTACATCGTTACGGAAAAGGGGATTATCCGGCATAATAGAAGGGCCGTTTAGGGAAAATTATAAATACTAGCCTGCACTTACCTATGGTAAACCTACAGGAGGAGATTGTTCAACATGGCCAATACCGAATCCGTTGAGGTAACCATCAAGGAGGCGGCTCACGAAGACGCCGGCCGGGGAATCGCCAGACTGAGCATCGACGCCATGAAGGCTCTCGGTCTCGTCAGCGGCGACGTCGTCGAGATCGAGGGGCGCCAGAAGGCGGCGACGCTCGTATGGCCCGGCTTCCCCCAGGACACCGGCAAGGCGATCCTGCGCATCGACGGCAACACCCGGAGCAACGTCGGGGCGGGGATCGACGACAACGTCCGGATCAGGAAGACCGAAGCAGGCTACGCAAAGAAGGTGACCATCCAGCCGACCCAGCCCATCCGCCTTGTCGGCGGCGAGCAGTACCTGGGAAGGATCCTCCGCGGCCGGCCGGTCACCGAGGGCCAGCTCATCCGGGTCAGCATCCTCGGCAACCCGCTCACGTTCGCGATCGCCAAGGTGGCCCCGAAAGGCATCGCCATCGTCACCGACAGCACCGAGATCGAGCTGAAGGAGACCCCGTATGAGCCCAAAGAGGGGAAGCGCGAGGTGGCGGGCGACGTCCACTACGAGGATATCGGCGGTCTCGACCGCGAGCTGCAGCTCGTCCGCGAGATGATCGAGCTCCCGCTCCGGCACCCCGAACTCTTCGAACGCCTCGGCATCGAACCCCCGAAAGGCGTCCTGCTCTACGGCCCGCCCGGAACGGGGAAGACGCTGATCGCAAAAGCGGTGGCAAACGAGGTGGACGCTCACTTCATCACGCTCTCGGGCCCCGAGATCATGAGCAAGTACTACGGCGAGTCCGAAGAGCGCCTGCGTGAGGTCTTTGAGGAAGCGCAGGAGAACGCGCCCTCGATCATCTTCATCGACGAGATCGACTCGATCGCGCCCAAGCGCGAAGAGGTGAAGGGCGAGGTCGAGCGCCGGATTGTTGCCCAGTTGCTCGCCCTGATGGACGGGTTGAAGACCCGGGGGCAGGTGGTGGTGATCGCCGCAACAAACATCCCGGACATCATCGACCCTGCTCTGCGGCGCGGCGGTCGGTTCGACCGCGAGATCGAGATCGGCATCCCGGACACCAAAGGGAGACAGCAGATCTTTCAGATCCACACGCGGGGCATGCCGCTTGCCGATGACGTGAACCTCGACGACTATGCCCGCTCCACGCACGGTTTCGTCGGCGCCGACATCGCGCTGCTTGCAAAAGAGGCGGCGATGCACGCATTGCGCGGGATCATACCGCAGATCAAGATCGAGGAGGAGATCCCCACCGAGGTCATGGACCAGCTCCGCGTGACGAACGAGGACTTCATCGAAGCGCATAAGCACGTCGAGCCGAGCGCGATGCGAGAGGTGCTCGTAGAGATCCCCGACGTCAACTGGGAGGACGTCGGCGGTCTCGAAGACGTAAAGGGAGAACTGGCGGAGGCCGTTGAGTGGCCGCTCAAATATCCGGAGATATTCGCCTCGCTTGACACCGAACCCCCCCGCGGCATCCTTCTCTTCGGGCCCCCGGGGACAGGCAAGACACTCCTTGCAAAGGCGGTCGCTAACGAGAGCGAAAGCAATTTCATCTCCGTAAAGGGCCCGGAACTCCTCTCGAAGTGGGTCGGGGAGTCGGAACGCGGCGTTCGTCAGGTCTTCAGGAAAGCCCGGCAAGCAGCACCGTCGATTATCTTTTTCGACGAGATTGACGCGCTTATGCCTAAACGCGGATCTTATATAGGATCGTCGCACGTAACTGAAAGTGTGGTAAGCCAGATCCTGACAGAGCTCGACGGCCTCGAAGAGCTCAACAATGTCGTGGTTCTCGGCGCTACCAACCGCCCGGACATGTTGGACGAGGCGCTGCTTCGCCCCGGCAGATTGGACCGGATCATCTACGTTCCACCGCCTGACCGGGAAGGCAGAAAGAAGATCTTCGAAGTATACCTCAAAAAGAAGGAGCTCCTTGCGAACGACGTGAGCATCGAGGAACTGGTCGACAGGACCGAGGGTTACGTCGGAGCCGATATCGAGGCACTGGTCCGCGAAGCAAAGACTTCCGCCATGCGCGAATTCATCGTTGCGATGGGTGGGAAGACCGAGGAAGAACGGCGCCAGGCGATCGGCAACGTGAGGATCACAAAGAACCACTTCGAAGATGCCCTCACCCGCGTGAGAGGCACGCTCGATATCGACCGGCTGGAAGAGAACGAACGCCACTCCTGGCAGATCCTCTACAACCAGGAACAGCGGTCGGCACTCGAAGATGCCGTCTCGACCATCAACCGTGCAGGAATGCGGGAGACGGGAAAGATCGAGCAGGAAGTCAAGGATCTGACAAAGGCCCTCAAAGATGCGGTCTACCAGAGGAAGAAAGACTTCGGCGAGATCAAGCGCCTCACAAAGGAGTTGAAGGCCAAAATAGAACGCCCGCTGCCCCAGACGGCTACGGCGTTCTGAGGGAGTGCTCCCCCATGGGGCGCTCCCCCCAGGAGGGGTAATGCGACCCTCTCATCAGCAGAGACAGAAACTACGTGATGCACATGAGTGACAGCCCAGCAGACATCTTCCAGCAACTCAACGAACTGATGAAACGCCTCATGGAGCAGGGGCTCAAAGAGCAGGGAGATCAGGACAGGCCGTTTGCCTACGGATTCAAGATCGTCCTCCATGACGCCGGCAAGACGGAGACAGCGGCAGAAGAAGCGGCTCCAGCAGCGGAGCCGGGAGAACCCTCCTCCGAGGGGACCATCGAGCCGATAGCTGAGATGTATACGACCGATGACGACGTGACGGTGGCAATCGATCTCCCTGGTGTCGATAAGGAGGATATCCACCTGTCACTCATCAACGGGACATTGACGATCATCGCAGGCGGCAACCAGCTGACTTCGGTGGAGGTGCCGGCCGTGGACGCCGACTCCATGCAGTCGAACTACAAGCACGGCGTCCTGGAGGTCAAATTCTCCCGGGGCAAGTCGATCAGGATCGACTGAGACGCCAGAGTGCCTGCCGGCCAAAACCCGGCAGGGCCACAATACTTTTTCACCGGCAGCAACTTCCGCCTGCAGAGAGACCGGCAGGTGCCGGGCGCGAGGCTGCAGGGAATACGCCTCTTCTTTCTATCCCCCAATCATTCAAACCTTCCTCCCGACGTCATCAGGACCGCACCTGGCGGAGAGGACGCGCGATAGGCATCGGGGCCGTCAAACGCGATTTTCGGAAATACTGCTCATGGCGACATCCCTATCGACTCCAGACCAGGTAAAAACGATAAAATAAGTAAAAAAAAGTATAGCGGTCTCGGGGCCATTATCGGGCACACGTGCAGCGAAGGATTGCCGCGAAGGACGATCCTGAAAATTGGTTGCCGCAGCCAACCTTTTTTCAAGGCAGCAACACCTACATATACAGTAATATCTATCTACTAGTCGTAAGGGCTATGCCCGTCCAGGTAGTGGTGATTATATGGTTAAGACCACCGTGTCCGTAATTAAAGCAGATGTAGGCAGTTTTCCGGGGCACTCCCGAACCCACCCGAAGCTCCTTGAGGTGGCCGCCCGGAGGCTCAAGGAAGCAGAAGGCAGCATCCTCATCGACTCATACGTCACCCACTGCGGTGACGACCTCGAGCTGATCATGACGCACACCAAGGGTGAGGACAATGAAGAGATCCACAAGCTGGCGTGGGACATCTTCATGGAGTGCGCCGAACTCGCCAAGGAGATGAAACTCTACGGCGCCGGCCAGGACCTGCTCGGAGATGCGTTCAGCGGCAACGTCAAAGGGATGGGACCCGGTGTTGCCGAGATGGAGTTTGAAGAGCGGGGTTCCGACCCGGTCCTGATCTTCATGGCCGATAAGACCGAGCCCGGGGCGTGGAACTACTTCCTCTACAGGATGTTCGCAGACCCCTTCAGCACGTCCGGCCTCGTCATCGACCCGTCGATGCACGAAGGATTCGTCTTCGAGGTTCACGATGTCATGGAGAAGCGAAGGATCCTCTTCAACACACCCGAAGAGTCCTATAGCCTCCTTGCCTATATCGGAGCACCGAGCCGCTATGTGATCAAGTACATCTGGAAGAGGAATGGCGAGATCGGGGCATCCACAAGCACGCAGCGGCTGAACCTGATGGCCGGCCGGTACGTCGGCAAGGACGACCCGGTCATGATCGTCAGGGCGCAGAGCGGATTCCCGGCAGTGGGTGAGGTCATCGACCCCTTCAGGACGCCCATCCTCGTGGCCGGCTGGATGCGCGGTTCGCACCACGGCCCGTTCATGCCGGTGGGCGTCGGCGATGCAAACTGCACGCAGTTCGACGGACCACCCCGGGTCATCTGTCTCGGGTTCCAGGTCTGCAACGGGAAGCTGATCGGGCCTGCGGACATGTTCGACGACCCGGCGTTCAACCGTGTCCGCGACCAGTGCTGCGAGCTCTCCAGCGTGCTCCGGGCCCACGGGCCGTTTGAGCCGCACCGCCTCTCGCTCGAGGAGATGGAGTATACCACCCTCCCGGGCGTCGAGAAGCAGTTCAAGGACCGCTGGGAAGACCTCCCCGAGTAACCCCCTCTCTCATTTTACCAGGCAGCTGCTCACGGTCATCTACCGATCGTCACGGCATCTGCCTGCGGTATGCGGTGCCCTTCGGTTGCCGCGGTTCCCCGGGGAAAACTTAATGCATGAATATAACCACATAAGAACAGATGGTTAACGGCATCGTACTCCCTGTAAAGAAGGTTTTTTCGCTCGTAGACTCTAAAGTCGTCGTCGAGATCAAGGATGACGGCAGGAAACTCCAGGGACGTCTCGTGGCGGTGGATGAACACCTGAATCTGCATATGGACGAGACCACCGAGTATACCGGAGAACAGCGGGGCCGCACCCTCGGGACCGTCGTCATACGCGGCAATAATATTCTGACCATTGCACCCCTGCTCTGATAGCCATGTCCGACCAGGAGGAAGAAGCACTCAAAGTAATCCAGTCCCATCGACAGGGAGTCCTCCAGAGCGAGCTCTGGAAACTTCTCGATATCGACAGCAGGAAGTGCTCGAGAATTGTGAAGCGCCTGCTGGATGCCGGGTTGATAGAGCGCATCGAGTTCCGCGGCGACGGCATCAAGACCTATCTGTTGCGGGCGAAGAAGCGGGCGATCGACCCCTGCATCATCCTTGCGGGAGGAGAGGTTCTTCCCTGCATCGGCTGCGATCAGGAGTGCACACCGGAAGAATGCGCGCTCCTCCTCGACTGGATGTACCAGCTTGCTCTTGAAGAGTATCAGGAGTAAAGCATCCCTTTTTTTCGGCCCTGTTGAAATGCTTTCCACAACCTCCAGATAACACCCGGTTACCAACAGAGGTTGGTGGTGTGGCCTCACTCGAAGAACGACTTCCCCGAAGGGGAAAGG
>NZ_DAFZ01000070.1:0-214 GCF_002498065.1 Methanoculleus sp. UBA208
CCCGCGCCCCGCCCCCCCTCCCTGTACCCACCCCCCAAGGGGGATACCCCCACGGTCCACTATATGGGATTCTACCACAAATTTACTGGCCCTGTACTCCGGGCCACGCATAAACCCCTGATGTGCTCATGGTACTGCAAAACCGCACCAAACCACCCCCTTTACCGTGCAAAAACCCCTTCTGCCTCTGGCCTCCTTCCCCTGCGGGGAAGTC
>NZ_DAFZ01000070.1:511-9020 GCF_002498065.1 Methanoculleus sp. UBA208
CTCCTTCCCCTGCGGGGAAGTCGCACGTCGAAGACCTTCGTTCTTCTCAAGCTCCGGCCCTTCGGCCCGTCGCCACTCGCACCTGCCGGTGCTCGAACTCCTGCCGCTCGCGATACTCGCGCCAGTCGTTTCCTGCACCACACCCCGCTACCCGGAATACTCTTTTCTCCCCATGCGTTTATTCTCATACGAGGATTACCATGCGGAGTGAGACGGTTAAGATTGGCTACCAGCGTGCTCCGAACCGGGCGCTGCTCAGGTCGCTCGGCGTCACCGACCGTGAGATGGATCAGCCCTTCATCGGGATAGCAAACGCCTACAACACCATCGTCCCGGGGCACACCCACCTCCGGTCGATATCGCAGAGGGTGCAGGAGGGTGTCGCGGCCGCGGGCGGCGTGCCGTTCGAGTTCGGGACCATCGGCATCTGCGACGGGATCGCGATGGGCCACGAAGGGATGCGGTATTCCCTTCCCTCGCGGGAGAACATTGCCGATGCCGTCGAACTGATGGTCGAGGCGCACCGGTTCGACGGTCTGGTCTGCGTCGGCACCTGCGACAAGATCGTCCCCGGCATGCTCATGGCGGCGGTGCGGTGCAACATCCCGGCGATCGTCGTCACCGGCGGCCCCATGCTCCCCGGCTACGCGGCAGGACGCGAACTCTCCCTCATCGACGTCTTCGAGGCCGTCGGCCGCGTCGCCGCCGGCACGATGAGCGAGGAGGAACTCGGGATACTCGAGTGCGCGGCGATGCCCGGGTGCGGCAGCTGCCAGGGGCTCTATACCGCAAACACCATGGCGTGTGTGACCGAGGCGCTGGGCCTCTCCCTCCCGGGATGCGCGGTCATCCCCGCGGTCGACGCCGCAAAACTCCGCATAGCCCGCGAGAGCGGGGAGCGGGCGGTCGGCCTTGTCCGGGAGGGTGTCCGCCCGCGGGACATCGTCACCCCGAAGAGTCTCGCGAACGCGATACGGGTGGATATGGCGCTCGGCGGGTCGTCGAACACGGTGCTCCACCTGATGGCCGTCGCCCGGGAGGCGGACGTCCCCCTCGACCTCGAGACCTTCAACGCCGTCGCCGAGGCGACCCCGCATATCTGCCACATGATGCCCGGGGGGCCGCACTCCATGCTCGCCCTCCACCGGGCGGGAGGCATTCCTGCGGTCCTGAAGATGCTCGAGCGTTACCTCGACGACGCCCCGACGGTCTCGGGCCGCCCGATCCTTGAGATCGCGAAAGAAGCGCGGGTCGCCGACCCGGACGTGATCAGGACTGCCGATGCCCCGGTCAGCCCTGCCGGCGGCCTGAAGATCGTGCGCGGATCGCTTGCCCCCGACGGCGCCGTCGTCAAGTGCGCCGCCGTCCCGGAGGCGATGTGGCGGCACCGGGGGCCGGCACGGGTCTTCGACGGTGAAGATGCTGCGATGGAGGCGATCCTCCACCGCGAGATCGCGGAGGGCGACGTCGTCGTTATCCGTTACGAAGGGCCGCGGGGAGGACCCGGGATGCCCGAGATGCTCTCGCCGACCTCGGCGTTGATGGGCCTCGGCTACACCCGGGTCGCCCTGGTGACGGACGGACGCTTCTCGGGCGGCACCCGGGGGCCGTGCATCGGGCATATCGCGCCCGAGGCCGCGGTCGGCGGGCCTATCGCTCTCGTGGAGGACGGCGACGAGATTGAAATCGATCTCTATGCAAAACGCCTCGACCTATCCGTCGATGCAGCGACTCTGGATGAGCGGCGCCGGGCCTGGAAGCCGCCCGCCCGCCGGCTTACGGGCACGCTCGCCCGCTATGCACGAACCGTCGAGCAGGCGAACCTCGGCGCCGTCCAGAGATAATCTTCTTTTTTGGGCGGGGAGCGCATACCCCTCACCGGGATCGCGGCCCCGGCCGGCGATCGTTGTTATAAACACTCATGCTTTGTTAATCATGTCCGCCTTAATGCCGGGTGCATTCGGTATCCCGCGTCCCCGATCCGGGCGTTAAAACACCGGGATTTCCGGCACAATCTGGACCGTTCATGGCCTGAATCCCGTTTGTTTGCCCGATATTCGACTGCTCTTTTCCCCACATCAACCTGCCGTATACATTTTTAAATCCTGGAAGTAACCTCCCTCTTCAGAGGCGTACCTGTCGAGATGGTCGCCCATATCAGCCTTACGGAGTATACGGATGATTGATAAATTTCTTGAGGGCAACAAGCGCTTCCTGAAAGAAGACTTTGCAAAGGACCCCGAACACTACGGCCCGCTTGCATCAAGCCAGCACCCGGAAGTCCTCTGGGTAGGATGCTCCGACTCAAGAGTGGACCCCGAACGCATCACCGGCGCGAAGGCCGGGCAACTCTTCGTGCAGCGCAACATCGGCAACATCGTCCCGATTCACGACTGGAACTTCGCGACCGTGCTCGAATACGCGGTCAACCACCTCAAGGTCGGAGATATCGTCATCTGCGGGCACTCGAACTGCGGTGCCATAAAGGCGCTGGACCACGAGAGCAAGGACGCGTATGTTCCGCTCTGGCTGAACAACGCGATGGAGGCGAAACGCCGGGTCGATGAGAAGATCCCGGCGCCGAAGAACCCCGAAGACGAGAAGAACCGGCTCCGCCTTATCGAGATCGAGAACGTCGCCCTGCAGCTTGAGCACCTCCGCACCTACCCGCCGGTCAGGGCCGCGGAAAAAGAGGGACGCGTCAAACTTCACGGCCTGTACTTCGATCTTGCGACCGGAGAGTTGGAGAAGATATTCTAGGACTCTTCCAGCGCATAATCAATCTCTTCTTTTATCAGATCGAGCGAGACCCTCCCGATCGACGTAAGCCGCCCGTTGACCAGGATGATCGGGATAGGAGGGTGGCGCTCCTCGATGATCTCCCTGATGTGGTCGGGCACCCCCTCATCGATCAGCGTCGTCTTCACCTCGACCTGATCCCCATACTCGTCAAGGAGTTCGTCACGCAGGGCGCTGATGGCGTCCATCAGGCTATTTGACGGGTAACAGGTCTCAAGACCGCAGGATCTCGTCTCGTCGCAGGGAAACGGGCCGCATTCGGATTCCGCAAACCCGACGATCTCAACAGTTACTTCTGCCATGCATCATCGGTGGGGGACGAATCCTATATTAGCCTTCGTCTCGGGGAGGAAGCAGCGCGGAGAGCGCCGCCCGGACGTCGTCCTCAACCCCGTCGATCTTTTCCACGTCACGGATCCGGTCTAGGTCGCCGATCAGCACCGGCTCGGCGGGACGGATGCCCAGGTTCCGCATGAACGCGTCGACCACATGCGTTACGCAGACAAAGGGCTCGGTCCCCTGCCGTCCCGCGACGGCGACCAGCAGGCCCCGGGCGTGCACCTCTCTCCCCAGCACTTTCTCCCGGGCATGAAGCCACTGGCAGCGGTCCATAACCGCTTTGAGGGTTGCCGGGACGGTGCTGGTGTAGACCGGGGTGCAGACGACGAGGACGGAAGCGGCTTCAAGGGCCCGGATGATCCCGGGCATATCATCGTCTATCGGACAGTAACCATAGTCATAGCAGGTGTAGCAGCCGATACACGGGCGGATATCCATCTCCTGCAGGAAGAATACCCGGGAGGAGAGACCTGCCCCGGTGGCCTCGTCGTCGCACCACGACGCAATCTTCGCGGAGTTCCCGAACCGGCGCGGGCTCCCCTGCAGGATGACGACATCGGCCGTGCCGCTGCCCGGGAGCGGGCGAGTGAAGACGCGTGGCCGGGTGTAGACGTGTGGACGGGACGTCACGTCGTGCACGAGCCGGGAGAATACGATCTCCGCCACCTCCCGGGTGTCGAAGAGGGAGCCCGGCGGCTCCTCGTAGGAGTTGATCGCGTAGGTGTAGACTGTTTCGTTGCCGTGGAGAACCTCGACGGTATACCTGATCATGCCCGGGTAGATGCTCCCGAGGTCGTCCTGGATGAGCCTGACGGTAAACGTCCCCTCAGGTGTTTCGATTGTTCGGATCTTTTCTGCCGCGCTCTCACCCCATGCGCCAGATGGCGCTCAGTCGCCTTCAATATTTCGGGTATCCGGGAACCCGCCGTTTCGGGTTTCCTGCAGGGGTGCGGGGGCGGGCGTTCGATCAGTCATTACCGTTAATAAGGAGTCGGATCCACGTGATATGGTAATTCATGAAGGCGGTTCTGGGTCTTGAAGACGGAACATTTGTTGTAGGGGATGGTTTTGGCGTTGAGGGGACATGTTCCGGTGAACTCGTCTTCACGACGCAGATGACCGGTTACATGGAGGCATTGACTGACCCCAGTTATGCCGGGCAGATTTTGATGTTTACATATCCCCTCATCGGGAATTACGGCGTGGATCAGCAGAATTTCGAGAGTCCACTGGTTCATGCGCGCGGCTGCATCGCACGCGAGATCGCTAGCGTGCCCACGACGCAACCCTCGGTTGCGGAATTTTTCGAAGAAAACGGTCTTTTCGGGATGTCGGGCGTCGATACCCGCAGTCTGACGATAAAGACCAGGACGGTCGGGACCCTCCGGGCTTCCCTCATCGTCGGCAGCGATGACGCCGAAGAAGCGGTCAGGCGTGCCCGGGCCGTCTCCCCGATCAGCGAGGTCGACCTTATCGGGAGCGTCTCCTGCGCTGAGCCCTACCGGGTCAGCGGCCCCGGGAAACGAATCGCCGTCATCGACCTCGGGGTGAAGCGGCATATCCTTGAAAGTCTCAACTACCGTGGTGCCGACATCCACGTGTTTCCGCACACGGCCGCACCGGACGAGGTGATGGCCGCAAAGCCCGACGCACTCTTCGTCACCAACGGGCCCGGCGACCCGAGGAGGGCAACGCACGCCATCCGGTGCGTCCGGGACCTCGCCGGCGAGGTGCCGGTCATCGGGATCTGCATGGGCATCCAGGTTGCCGCCCTCGCGCTCGGCGCCGAGACCTACAAGATGAAGTTCGGACATAGGGGAACGAACCAGCCGGTCCGCTACAAGGACGGGAGCATCTACATCACGACGCAGAACCACGGGTTTGCGGTGGATGAAGAGACCCTGCCCGAAGGATGCACGGTCTCGTACAGGAACGTGAACGACGGCACGGTCGAGGGGTTCGAGAACCGCGACCTCAACATAACCTGCGTCCAGTTCCACCCGGAGGCGCACGGCGGCCCCCGGGATACGGAGATGCACTTCTTTGACCGCATATACAGGGAGATTCCATAATGCCGAAGAAATCTCACATCAAAAAGGTTCTTCTCATCGGCTCCGGCCCCATCCAGATCGGGCAGGCGGCCGAGTTCGATTTCTCGGGGTCGCAGGCCTGTCGCGCGCTCCGGGAGGAGGGCGTCGAGGTCGTCCTGGTCAACTCGAACCCCGCGACGATCCAGACCGATCCCGATACCGCGGACGTCATCTACATCGAGCCCCTGAAGGCCGAACTCATCGCAAAGATCATCGCGAAAGAGAAGCCGGACGGGATCCTGAGCGGCATGGGCGGCCAGACCGGCCTTAATATGACCGCGGAACTCGCGGAGATGGGCGCACTCGATGGCGTGGAGATCCTCGGAACGCCGCTTGAGGCGATCTACCGGGGAGAGGACCGGGAGCAGTTCCGCGACCTGATGAACGCCATCGGCGAACCTGTTCCCCGGAGCATGATTCTCGAGAACATGAACCAGATCGACGAGGCGATCCGCGAGGTCGGCCTCCCGGCGATCATCCGGCCGGCATACACCCTGGGCGGCTCCGGCGGCGGCGTGGCGCACACGCCCGAGGAGATGCGGCGGATCATCGAGATCGGGCTCGCCCGCTCGCGGATTCACCAGGTTCTGGTGGAAGAGAGCGTCGCCGGGTGGAAGGAGATCGAGTTCGAGGTGATGCGGGACGCGTCCGATACCTGCATCATCGTCTGTGGCATGGAGAACGTCGACCCGATGGGCATTCACACCGGCGAGAGCGTCGTCGTCGCGCCCATCCTCACCCTGCGGGACGACGAGTTCCAGACGCTCCGGACCGCCGCAATAAAGATTATCCGGGCGCTCGACGTCCAGGGCGGGTGCAACATCCAGTTCGCTTATCGGGACGGCGAATACCGGATCATCGAGGTGAACCCCCGGGTCTCGCGTTCGTCTGCGCTCGCGTCCAAGGCGACCGGCTACCCGATCGCCCGGGTGGCGGCAAAGATCGCGATAGGGCTCCGGCTCGATGAGATCATGAACACCGTGACCGGTGTCACCCCGGCATCCTTCGAGCCTGCAATCGACTACGTGGTGGTGAAGGTGCCGCGGTGGCCGTTTGACAAGTTCAAGTCCGCGGACCGGACGCTCACCACGGCGATGAAGAGCACCGGCGAGGTCATGGCGATAGGACGGACGGTTGAGGAGGCATTCAAGAAAGCGCTCCGGTCGCTCGATACCGATATGCAGCGGCACACGAGCCCAAGCGAGATCCGGATGATCCTCACGTCCCCCACCGACGAGCGGTTCGGGTGCCTCTTCGATGCCTTCCGGGAGGGGTTCACGGTCGGGGAGGTTGCCGATCTGACCGCCATCACGCCGTTCTTCCTTGAAAAGATCAAGAACATCGTCGACCTCGAACGGGAACTCGAGACCGCGTTTGCACCGGAGGACGTCAGGGCCGCGAGACGTTACGGTTTCTCGGACGAGGAGCTGCAGGCGCTGACGAAAAAGACCGTCGACGAGCTTGCGGCCCTCTCCGGGACGCCGACCTATAAAATGGTGGACACCTGCGCCGCCGAGTTCCCGGCGACGACACCTTACTTCTACTCCACCTGGGAGGAGGGGTGTGAGCTCGTCCGGGACGGCGCGAAGAAGGTGCTGATCCTCGGTTCCGGGCCGATCCGGATCGGCCAGGGGATCGAGTTCGACTACTGCACCGTCCACGCGGTGATGGCGCTTCGCGAAGAAGAGGGGATCGAGGTCCATATTGTCAACAACAACCCCGAGACGGTCTCGACCGACGCCGACACCTCCGATCGGCTCTTCTTTGAGCCGATGCAGCTTGAGGACGTCATAAACATCCTCAAGAAAGACGACTATTACGGCGTCATGGTCCAGTTCGGGGGCCAGAACTCGGTGAACCTGGCCGTGCCGCTGGACGCCGAGATCCGGCGCCTCGATCTACCGACGAAGATCCTCGGGACATCGCCCGACGCCATGGATGCGGCGGAAGACCGTGACCGGTTCAGCCAGCTTCTCACCCGGCTCGGGATCCCGAGCCCGGCGAACAGTTCCGCCTACTCTGAGGGGGAGGCGCGGGAGATGGCCGGGGCTATCGGCTACCCGGTGCTGGTCAGGCCGTCTTACGTCCTCGGGGGGCGGGCGATGGAACTCGTCCACGACGAGGCCGAACTTGAGAGTTACATCAAGGAGGCCGTCCGGGTGAGCCGGAAGCACCCGGTGCTGATCGACTCGTTCCTCCAGGGCGCTGTCGAGGTCGACGTCGACGCGGTCTCTGACGGAACGGACGTCCTGATCGGCGGCATCATGGAGCACATCGAGTGGGCCGGCGTCCATTCCGGCGACTCGGCCTGCGTCATCCCGCCGCAGTCCCTCTCGCCCTCGGTGATCGCGCGGGTGCGCGAATACACGAAGAAGATCGCGCTCGGCCTCGGGGTCGTCGGGCTGATCAACATCCAGTACGCCGTCCAGAACGATGTGGTCTACGTGCTTGAGGCGAACCCGCGTGCGAGCCGGACCGTGCCGTTTGTTGCGAAGGCGACGGGCATCGCGCTCGCGAAGATCGCGGCGAAGGTGATGGTCGGCCGGAAACTTGCCGATATGGGTGTTACCGAACGGGAGATCGAGCACGTAGCGGTGAAGGAGGTGCTCCTGCCCTTCAACAAGCTCCCCGGCGTCGACACTGTGCTCGGGCCGGAGATGAAGAGCACCGGCGAGGTGATGGGCATCGACTACGACTTCGGCCGTGCCTACTACAAGGCATGCACCGCCGCGGACAACACCCTGCCGACGACCGGGAACGTCTTCATCTCGGTGACGGACGAGCAGAAGGAGGAACTCCTGCCGGTCGCGCGGAAGCTCCGGGAGCTCGGCCTCTCGCTTTATGGAACGAGCGGGACGGTCGATTTCCTCACCCAGAACGGCGTCGAGGCGAACCTTGTGCGGAAGGTCCAGGAAGGATCCCCGAACGTCATCGATGCCATGCGTTCGGGCGGCATCCGGCTGATCATCAACACCCCGGCGGACAAGGCGTCCCGGCAGGACCACATCCAGATCATGCGGGCCGCCGTTGATTACGGTATACCCTACATCACCACGCTCCAGGCTGCCCGGGCAGCGGCGATGGCAATCGACGCCATCAAGCGCGAAGAGATCACCCTCGAGCCGCTCGGGCACTACCACGGGCTAATGTGATCCGGGATTTATCACCTTCTCTTTTTGTTCCAGTGTTCTCATCTAGTTCAGCTCACACGAAGAGCGCGAAGCCGCGAAGGACGACTTTCCCGGAGGAAAAGAGTTCAAGCACCGCCAGGTGCGAGGTGC
>NZ_DAFZ01000070.1:9395-22892 GCF_002498065.1 Methanoculleus sp. UBA208
GTGCGAACGGCAGGAGCTTGAGAAAACGCGAAGCGTTTTCGAGTGCGACGTTCCGCAGGAACGGAGTTTGAGCACCGCCCGGTGCGAGGTGTGACATTCCACGGAAACGTCGTTCTGAATGGTGCTCAAACTCGGCTACGCTCGCAAGTCGCACCTACGGTGCTCCAACTCCGCTTCTGACGAAGCGTCGCTCTTCGCGTGAGACTGCATCGATTCCCGGCGCTGAAAACACCCCTGTCAGAGGTCACACTGCCTGCGGTTAGCAACGCAACAGCTAGACGGTTGCGTGAGAATCTTCTGCAAAAAAGAGGGGGTTATGCGTTCCCGAGCCAGGCATTGACCTTCTCGGGGTTTGCATCGACCCACTTCTGTGCGGCTTCCTCTTCAGGCATGCCGTCAGCGATGTCGGTCATGACCGAGGCGATATCCTCGCTGGTCCACTCAAACCGGGTCAGGATGCCGTAGGCCTCCGGGTCGTCGGTCTTTAAATCCTGCCGCGCGAGGGTCACGACATCCTCGGCCCCGCCGTAGACGCCCTTCGGGTCGTCAAGGAACTTGAGGTCGTAGCGGCCGAACTTCCAGTGCGGTGACCACCCGGTCACCACGACCCACTCCTCACTGTCGATGGAGGAGCCCAGCTCCGCCGCCATGCCGGCACTGCTGCTTGCAACCAGCTCGTAGTTGAGGCCGTACTCATCGATGGCCTGCTCGGTCCGGGTCATGATGCCCGCACCGGGCTCGATGCCGACGATCCGACCGCCGAACTTATCGGAGACATCGTTCATCTCCTCGATCGAGTCGATGGTCACGTAGGTGGGGACGACAAGCCCGATACGCGCCGCTGCGGGTATGTTCTCGTTCACGTAGTCAATCTGGTCGCCGTACTGCTCCCAGTAGTGCTCGTGGGTGTGCGGGAGCCATCCGGTCGTCGTGAAATCGACATCCCCGTTGGCGAGCGCCTGGAAGAGCGGCCCCGCATCTACTGCGACCAGAGTGACGTCATATCCTGCTTCTTCAAAGACCTGCTTCATCACGTTGGTGCTCGCTATGGCACAGTCCCAGGTGACGTAGCCTATGCTGATCTCCTTTGCCTCAGCCGGCTCCGTACCGGTGCAGCCGGCAGAGAAGAGGCAGAGTGTCAGGATCAAGCCCGTCAGTGCGAGCAGGCTTCCAATTTTTCGAACCATATTTCACCTTGTAGATTTTGTCCCGCCGGAAGGCGGGCGGATTGCATTCAGAACCCGGCTGTGTGGGGTTCCGGGTTCTCACGAACTGTCCGGGACGGCGACTCGCCGACAGACCGGACATAGAGCAGAGGTGGCGGTACATGCCACTCCTGGCGTGTTTGCACCCCAGGGCAAAAAGGCCAGATTTTGACCAGTTCAACGTATGGCCCTAACATTATATAGGTTTTGCGGGTCCCGTTTGGCGAACGGAGCCCTCTTGAAACTGGATTTTAAAGTGTATGTAGCCGGGAAACAATTCTCGATGCGCGGGCGACGTCGCCGTTCTGCCGTTGTCCGGTATCCGGGAAGTACGCGAAAAAATGTGAGATCCGATCCGCCTTTCCCCGGTCACCGGCTCTCGTCGCGCTGCGGCACAAGATTCTGGGTGATCCGATCGAGGATGATCGCGATGATCACGATGGCAAGCCCCGCCTCGAACCCCATGCCGATATCCACCCGCTGGATACCCACAAGCACCTGATAGCCGAGCCCTCCGGCACCGATCATCGACGCGATGACGGTCATGGAGAGGGCGAGCATGATGCACTGGTTCACTCCTGCCATTATGGTGGGAAGCGCAACCGGGAGCTGCACCTTCAGAAGTTTCTGCTGGGGCGTGGAGCCGAAGGCGTCCGCGACCTCGATCAGTTCCACAGGCACCTGCCGGATTCCGAGGTTGGTGAGGCGCAATGCAGGCGGCATCGCGAAGACGACCGTTGCGATGATGCCCGGCACGTTCCCGAGGCCGAAGAAGATCACGGCGGGGATGAGGTAAACGAACGAGGGCATGGTCTGCATGAAGTCAAGGACCGGCCGGAGCGCTGCATTGAGCGCGTCGCTCCCTGCGGCCGCGATACCGAGCGGGATCGATATCGCGAGCGCGACAATCGTCGAGACGAGGACGAGCGCCAGGGTGAGCATGGCGAGGTTCCAAAGTTGCAGATCCCAGATCAGCAGCAGGCCGAGCGCGGTGAGCGCCGCCAGTTTGATGTCGCGCCGGGTGACGAACCAGACCAGGACGCTTATGAGGACGATCAGGATCGGTGCCGGTATGGCGAGCAGGAGATCCTGCAACCCGTCGATGAGGAACCCGAGTCCTCCGCCGATGGCGTCGAGCAGCCAGCCGAAGTACTGCTCGATCCAGTCAACGAGCGCTTCGATTGCGTCTCCAACGGGTAGTTTAGGCAGTTGCATTGATATCCTCCCCCTTTCGTGCCAGAGCGGCGAGTATGGCGCCGCGCGATATGACGCCCCTGAGCCTGCCGGTATCGTCTACCACCGCCACGGGGTAGGGGCTCTCGACGATCAGCGAGATGATGTCGCCAAGCGATGCATCGGGAGCCACGACGGGAACGTCGGTGATGAGGATGTCGGCGAGCTGTTTGCCTTTCTTGACCGCCTCGGCGGCGGCGTCGAGCGTCACCCGGCCCTGGAGTATGCGCTGGCGCGTGATCACGAATATCCCCGGGATATCGTGCTCCTCCATGAGGTGCAGGGCAACCCTAGGCCCCGCGGTGCACTGGGCGACCGGTTCGGGGCGGCGCATCACGTCGCTTGCTGAGAGAACCCTCGTGAGGTCTACGTCGGCGACGAACTTCTCGACGTAGGCGTTCTCGGGGTTCGTCAGGATCTCCTCCGGCGTGCCGACCTGCACGATTGCGCCGTCCTTCATCAGGGCGATCCGGTCGCCGAGTTTCAGCGCCTCGTCGAGGTCGTGGGTGACGAAGATGATCGTCTTGCCGAGCCGTTGCTGGAGGTCCAGCAGTTCGTCCTGCATGTCCCTGCGGATAAGGGGGTCGAGAGCGCTGAACGCTTCGTCCATCAGGAGGATGTCGGGATCGCTGGTGAGCGCGCGGGCAAGCCCGACACGCTGCTTCATGCCGCCGGAGAGCTCGGCGGGCATGCTCGCCCCGTAGCCCCCGAGCCCCACCATCTGGAGTATTTCCTCGGCTTTCTCGTGCCGTTCTTCCGCCGGAACCCCCTGGATCTCGAGGCCGAAGGCGACGTTGTCGAGAACCGTCTTGTGCGGGAGGAGCGCAAAGCTCTGGAAGATCATTCCGAGCTTGCGTCGTCGGGTCTCTCGGAGTTCTTCCTGGCCCATGCCGACGATGTCCTCGCCGCCAAGCAGTATTTCGCCCTCGGTAGGGTCGATGAGTCGGTTGATGCACCGCAGGAGCGTTGATTTCCCGCTCCCGGACAGCCCCATCAGGACGAACGTCTCGCCCGGCATGACATCGAACGAGACGTTATTGAGGGCCAGCGTCAAGCCGGTCTCCTCGTAGATTTCGTCTTTCGAGCGGCCCGATCTATGGAGCTCCAGTGCCTTCTCAGGATTCTGCCCGAATACCTTGGTCAGGTTCCTGACGCTGATTATTGGTTGTAGTGATGTTGTGTTCTCTATGGGTATCTTCTCAAAAATGGCGGACTCCTCCAGCTTCACGATTTCTATGTTATCTGCCTTATAATTTCGGGTTCCTTAAACCCCCCTTGTTTTTGGACAGTTTTTAGTTTTTGGGCCATTTTGATGTTTTTTAAACGCTGGGCTCTTTGAGTGTCCGTTATCCAGTGATTTATCTATAGTGTGGCGGCTATTTTCTCTATAGTGCCCATTCTTCCGGATCCCGGGACCCCCTCCCTGGCCCCCGGTGACCCCGACCGCGCAGATAGGCGCCGGGATTGCACGATCGCTGCGGCAGCGTCTCCGACACCGCCGCGCCCAATCCTTTGGCGCCCGGAAAAACAGGGATGGTCGGGATTCCTGCCGGGGCGTCCGTCCATACCATTTCTTTTATTGGGTGAAAGGTCGAATCAATGTAGATTACTCCAGACTGCCTGTCAGACAGGGAACCAGGAACGCGGAGATCAGTACCATGGAAAAGGGAAAAGTCGTCCTAGCATTTTCGGGAGGTCTCGACACCTCCATCTGTATTCCCCTCCTGCGCGAGCACTACGGGTTCGACGAGATCGTCACCGTTGCAGTCGACGTGGGCCAGCCCGAAGAGGAGATATCCCGGGCAACCGAGAAGGGCCGGATGCTTGCAGACAACCACTACACCATCGATGCGAAGGAGAAGTTCGTAGCGGACTGCATCTTTCCCTCGATCAGGGCGAACGGGTCGTACGAAGGTTACCCGATGGGCACGGCGCTTGCCCGCCCGCTGATCGCCGAAGAGATCGTAAGGATTGCAAAGCAGGAAGGCGCCTCGAAGATCGCGCACGGGTGCACCGGCAAGGGAAACGACCAGCTCCGGTTCGACTTCATCTTCAGGGCCGCCGGGTACGATATCGTTGCGCCGATGCGGGAGATGAACCTGACCCGCGAGTGGGAGATCTGCTACGCACAGGATCACGATATCCCGGTGACGGTGGCGAAGGACAAGCCCTACAGCATCGATGAGAACTGCTGGAGCCGGAGCATCGAGGGCGGCAAACTCGAAGACCCGGCCTTCCACCCGCCTGACGATATCTACGCCTGGACGGTGTCGCCGAAGGATGCTCCCGACACGATGGAAGAGATCAGTATCGAGTTCGAGCAGGGAATCCCGGTCGCTCTCAACGAAAAGAGGCTCCCCGGCCTCGCCCTGATCCGGGAATTGAACCGGATCGCCGGAAAGAACGGTGTCGGCCGCAACGATATGGTCGAGGACCGGATCCTCGGCCTGAAGGCCCGCGAGATCTACGAGCACCCGGCCGCGACCGTCCTCCTTGCCGCGCACAGCGATCTAGAGCACCTTATCCTGACGCGCTCAGAGCTCGCGTTCAAGCATATCGTCGACGACAGGTGGTCGGAACTCGCCTACATGGGGCTCGTGCACGAACCGCTCTTCTACGCGCTCAATGCGTTCATCGACAGGACGCAGGAACGGGTCAGCGGCACCGTGGACGTCGCCCTCTACAAGGGCAGCGTGAAGGTGCTCGGCCGGAGCTCGGACGGAGCGCTCTACTCCGACGATCTGGTATCCTTCGACTCGACAACGCTCGACCAGAACCACGCCGTCGGATTCTCGAATTATTTCGGTCTGCAGGCACGCCTGCTCAAAAACCGTAAGAAGTGTTGAAGGTGCCTACAGCACCTTCTTCCCGGCTTCTTTTCCCGGCGTGCACTCGAAGACGTCGGTGATCTTGATGACGATGAGGGATTTCGCCGGATACTTGTCGCTCTTTGCTTTAATCTGGTCGCGGAACTTCTCGTAATCGGGGCCGGATGTCCTGACCTCCGTCGAGCCCTTCACCTGGAAGCAGCGCTTGGTCTCCTGGTCGTAGAAGTAGAGTGCCACAATAGGGTTCTCTTTGAGGTTTTCAAGCGTCTTTTGCATGTAGTTGTCCATGATCCAGACGGTGTCGTCGGCGACGAGCTGTATCGATGCCATCGGCGCCACATTCGGGACGCCGCTCTTCGACGCAGTGGCCATCGGCATGACTTTGGTTTTGGTAAATATCTCCTTAATCTCACCTGAAAGCGCAACCATACGGTTCACCTCTCCCTGGAAGCGGAACGGGCGCGGCGGGGCGCCGCAACCAGTCCGATAATGTGGTTATCCGCGCTATCGATATATAAGGGCTCTGCCGGAACCGGCTGTGCCGGCAGTTCGGTGGGGACTGCTCCAGGCACCACACCATAACGGCACGCCTCAATCACCAAACATCGCCCGAATCAACAAATCCTGCCCGGGAAGCCGGCATAGGGTTCAGGGGGCCGGAGGAAGGGCTTATCACGGGGTTTCGCCCGTCCTCCGGGTCCCTGGAACCGCATAGAAGCATGGAAAGATATAAAGTGGGAGACGGGGAAAAGACTACTATGTGTGCCCGCTTTTTGGAGCGCTTTTTCAAACCTACACCGCATATCGTCGAAAGTCCGCCTCCGCCGTCGCTCTCCCACGGGGCGGGTGCGGGTGTTCCCGAGTACCGGGTGAAGCCCTATTTTATCGTGGCGTCTGTTGAGATGGGCAATACTACGACAAAATGCATCCTGACCGGCACGAATCTGGAGACGGGCAGGTCCTATGTCATCAACAAGACCGTGACCATGAGCCGTGACGTCCGGCAGCCGTTACCCGGCGAGACGATCTTCGGGGAAACCCTGGACGGCACTGAACTGACGCGGGAGTCGGTCACGGAACTGGTGCGCGACACCCTGATCCGGTGCCACAACGAGGCCCACCTGAGTATCAAGGACGACCTGGATTTCGTCGTCAGGAGCACCGGTGTCGTGGCGGCGATGGACTCTCCCGACCAGGTCGGGGACTTCGTGATTGCTCTGGCGAACGGCTGCCTCGAAGCAGGCGTTCCCCCGCGGAAGATGACGCCGCCGATGTCGATCGACAACCTCCCGCCGAAACTCCGGCAGTTCTCGTTTGCCGACCGGGTGGTCTTCGTCGGTGCGGTGGCCGGCGTCGTGCCGCCGGTCGGGTGTACGGGCGTCGAGATGGTGGCAAACGAGATGGAAGGGGAACTTGCGATGGCGGGAATCAAGGAAGGCGCCAAGTGGACACCGGTCGACTTCAGGAACCCCTGTGTATCCATCGATTTCGGGACGACGCTTGATGGGCGGGTCACGAGCGATGTCGCCCCCGATGAACCGAATCCGTTCGCCCAGACGACCGGGAACTTCTGCGGGCTTGCAGGTGCCATACCGGACGCGATCGTCCGTGGCACCGGGCTCGTGAAGGACCGGACGGGGACGGCTCTCGACCTCTTCGGCGACCACAGTATCAAGGGCGCGTTCGGGGGCAGGAAGCGTTCCGTCGTCGAGGAATACGTCGACCGGTGCCACGAGCACATCGATATCCGGATCGTCCCGCCCGACCGGACAAGGTTCGGGCGGGTCCCGGTCTGCGCGGAGGTGGCCGACAGGTCGGGCGTTGCCCTTATCGGGTGTGACTCGGGTGTCAACGGCAGCGAGATGCCGGATCTTGAGGCGATCGGGCACGAGATCCACGAGAAGCACGGCATGGGCATGCTGACCGAGGTCGTCGACCGGGTCTGCGCGAGGATGGCGCTCCGGCTCATCGATGTCGCCGTCGAGAGAGGAATGGTCCCGCCGAACTCGTCGATCGGGTTCACCGGGCGGGCGGCGATCTCGGGGAGGAAGCCCGAGTATATCCTCGCGGGCGTAGCCGAACGGAACCTTTACGACTCCCCGAACGACCACCTGGTCTTTGTCGACGACGGTCTTGCCCGGGGAGCGGCACTGATGGGCCGGTGCATGAATTCTCTCGGGAAACCGAAGGCCCCGCTTGGCGGCGTGCGGGGAGGGCCATGTATTATGTCCCGCCGGATCAAAATAGGAAAGTAGGATCTGGTAACCATGGCTGAAGAAGAACTCTATGATATGCTCGTTCCTCCGGGAGTGCCCCGGAGGATGATCTACGACGTCGTCGAGAAGTACGACGTGGAAGTGGTGCGGCGACCGCAGAAGCTGTCGTTTGCGAACATGGACGGGGACACGAGGGAACTGCTGGCATTCCGCGGGAAGAGAGAAGTCGTCGAAGAGGTGCAGAAGTACCTTTTCGCGCAGCTCAAAGAGTTCATCGCGGAATAACTACATCTTTTTTCTGTTTGTGCGCCGGGAGTTACCGGTGTGAGGCATGGCTCCGGGGTGCTGGTTTGGAGGAGGAACCGTCACACAGAGAGTATTTGGGGTCATCCCGGTACGGTATCCTCCTGGCAGCAAAATCCCATCCACGGATTTCAGGTGGGGCTGTGAAACCCGGACCGGGCATGCCTCCCGCTCTAGTTCTAATATAAAGTCGCAACTCGGAGCCAGATACAACCTCTGTTTTCGAAAACGCATCATAACTGCGAGGAGTCCGGTACAGTGGACCGTGGGAATGTCGCCATGGGGGGAGGGGCTGACGGGGAGGGGGGCATGCCCCCCTCCCCTGTCTCCACCTCACGATGAACCTCTGTACCCCGCCCCACCCGCGCTTCGCGCTCCTCCCCCGCCCCAAGGGGGCGGGGGCAGTGCGTGGCGATAGCCAATGGAAAGCCGTGCATGGGGATAGGTGGTGTTTCAATAAGAGCAGAGCCCTGAAAAATCCGTGGATGGGCTCCACCAGAGGATCAATCTGGCTGTCAGCAGTCTATCCTGGCTGTTAGCAGCCGCCGGGACATGAAACGACGTTCAGGCGCGTCATCATCCCAAAAATATCTCTCTCCACTCCTCACTCCACCGCCTGCATCCCGCCGGCGATCAGCCGCACGAGCAGCGCCTTCTGAGCGTGGAGCCGGTTCTCGGCCTGGTCCCAGACGATGCTCTGCGGCCCTTCCAGCACCTCGTCGGTGATCTCCTCTCCCCGGTGGGCGGGGAGGCAGTGCATCACGAGAGCGTCGGGTGATGCCCGTGCAAGAAGGGGGGAGTCTATTGTGTAGCCTTTGAGGGCCTGCAGGCGTTCGGCACGCTCCTGCTCGTCCCCCATGGATACCCATATGTCGGTGTAGAGGACGTCCGCGTCCCTGACCGCTTCCTCCGGGTCCGCGACGATGCTGACCCTGCCGCCTGCCGCCCGGGCCTGGTCGACGACCGTGTCTTTGGGCTGGTAACGCGGGGGGCTTGCGACCACGATCTCCATCCCGGTCAGGGCCGAGGAGAGGATCCACGAGTTGCAGACGTTGTTGCCGTCCCCGACCCACGCGAGTTTCAGGTCCCGGAGATCGCCGAACCGTTCGCTCAAGGTCATGATGTCGGAGAGCACCTGGCAGGGGTGCAGGCGGTCGGACAGCCCGTTGACGACCGGCACGGTCGAGTGGCGGGCGAACTCCTCGATGGTGTCGTGCCTGTAGGCGCGGATCATCACCGCGTCGACGTAGCGGGCAAGCACCCGTGCCGTATCCCGGATCTCTTCCCCCCGCCCGAGCTGCATGTCCTGTGGGTTTAAGAAGATACCATGGCCGCCGAGGTCGGACATCCCCACTTCGAACGAGACCCGGGTGCGGGTGGACGCCTTCTCAAAGATCATCCCGAGGCTCTTCCCTCTGAGGAATTCGTGCGCGGTCCCTGCACACTTCAGCCTTTTAAGATGCATCGCGTCGGCGACGATGCTCTCAAGTTCGTACTCGTCGATATCGATGATCGAGAGAAAATCCTTCTTCATGCGATCTCCTTCATGTGCTGGCATCGCTTCTCGAGAATCTTGGGGGTGCCGATATCCCTGCGGTGGAAGACACTGCCGGAAACGGAGGATGCCGCCGTCTCAGCGATCGCTTCGGCCTCCTCGAGCGTCTCGCCCCTCCCGACGAACGCAAGCGTCCGCGACGTCAGGGTATAGAGCGTCCCGTCCCGCTCTTCAACGTTCGCGTAGTAAAGCAGGGCGTCGCCGTAGTCGCCGAGGGTGAGAGGTTCGTGCGCCGCCGGCCCCTCCGGGTATCCTTCGGGGACGAGATACTTGCAGACCGTCGCTTTATGAGCGAACCGGACGTGTGACGGCGAGAGGTTTCCTTCGATGATGTGGCGAACGATCCCGGCGAAGTCCGATTCCAGGAGCGAGAGGACGTTCATGGCCTCAGGGTCCCCGAAGCGGGCGTTAAACTCGATGACTTTCGGGCCGTCGCAGGTGTTCATGAACTGACCGTAGAGTATTCCCCGGTACGGCGTTCCCTCGTCCCGGATGGCCGCGACCATATCCTCCATGATCCGGAGCGCTTTCTCGTAATCCGACCGGGTGACGAAGGGGAGCATGTGGTCCGGCAGGGAGTACGAGCCCATGCCGCCGGTGTTCGGCCCCACGTCCCCCTCGTATGCACGTTTGTGGTCCTGCACGAGCGGCATGGGCACCAGGTGCTCGCCGTCGACGAACGCCTGAAGCGTGAACTCTTCCCCGATGAGCCGCTCTTCGAGCACGACATCGCCTCCGAGCTCCCGGACGTATTCGACCGCCCCTGCCGTGTCGACGTGCTCGCCCATGATCCGCACGCCCTTCCCGCCGGTGAGCCCGATGGGCTTGACGGCGAGATCGCCGCCGTAGGCCTCGATGAACCGCCGAGCCTCCTCCGGATCATGGCAGACCCGGTACTCCGGGCACCCCGCGATCCCGTGCCGCTCCATCAGACGACGGCAGAACGCTTTGTCCGTCTCAAGTCGGGCTGCAGCACGGGTCGGCCCCACGCAGGGTATCCCCGCCGCCTCGAGGCTATCGGCGATGCCTGCCTCAAGAGGGGCCTCCGGCCCGATGACCGCGGCATCGACTCCGCAATCGGTGGCGAATGTTACTATCTTCTCGATATTGGTCTCTTTTTCGAGGAGCACCCGCTCCGCGAGCCGGGCTATTCCCGGGTTCTTGCGTGCCATGACAGAAAATATTCGCATATCGCTGTTGCAGGAAAGCGCCCTGGTGATCGCATGCTCCCTGCCACCACCGCCTACAACGAGTACTTTCATATCCATCATATTCGCCTGCTCTTAAAAAATGTTTATCCGTCCAGCAGCTCGCTGACCCGCACAAGTGCAAGAAGAGAAGCTCCCTTTTCTGCAAGCGCCTCACGTGCGCCTGCCTCCCGGTCAACGACGGTCACTACCCTGTCGACGTGCGCGCCGGCGGCACGCAGCGCCTCAAGGCCGTAAAGGGCGCTTCCCCCGGACGTGGTCACATCCTCGACCAGCAGCACGTTCCTGCCGCTCACGTCGCCGACGATCGTCCCGGCTTTGCCGTGGTCCTTCTCCGCTTTCCTGATTATCGCGTACGGCCGGCCGCTCGCGAGCGAGACGGCGACGGCGATCGGTACGGCGCCGACCGCCACCCCGGCGACCATGTCGAACTCCCAGCCTTCGGCAATGGCTTTGCCGATCTCCGCAAGGATGGCGGGGTTCGTTGTTGCGGCTTTGATGTCGATGTAATAAGAACTCCGGGCTCCCGATGCGAGGACGAAGTCCCCGAACTCGATGGCCCCGCTATCGAGTAACAGTGTCGCGATTGGGTTTACCATGGTACCTCTTTAACTCCGATGTAATAACCGATGATGTTCACCACCCGGTGAAGGAGGGGTGTCATGACGACGATCCAGACTGCAATGGGTAGGGTAATATTCCCAAACAACCATTGGGGATAAACCAGGAGGATCAGCAGGAAGGAACCGATGACAAGATCGTACTGATCTGCCAGGAACCAGGATTCGCCCCGCTCTTTACCCAGCCTCCGCTTCAGGAAGCTTTTGGCGAGATCGCCGAGGAGCGCGCCTGTCGCGAGCAGCGTGACGGAGAGGATGGTCTGCACGGGGAGGGCGGTCAGGTTGAACGAGGACCAGGCCCAGATCTCGACGAGACCCGCCAGCACCCCACAGAGTGCACCCCCGAAGAATCCCTGGTATGTCTTACCGTCACCGAAGATCCGCTTGCCGTCGGAAAACGTTCTCCCAAGGTCGATGGGCGTCCCGCCGCCAAAGACGGCAGCCGCTGAGTTCGGCACGTATGCCGGGATCATGATCCACAGCGCCGCAAGCGCTGAGAAGATCCAGTATCCGATGTCCGTGCTGATAAGTGCCAATAACCAGTACAATCAGTAAATATAAAGATTAAAGTGTCGAAATATAAGATACGAATGAGAAAGGTGGGCACGGTGAGAGAATGCTGATAAAAAGGACAAAAAGCCTCTGCCCAACATGTGGTCGCGTGCTCGACGCCGATATCGTTGAGGAAGAGGGGAAGGTCTGGCTGGTCCGTACCTGCCCTGAACACGGCGCGTACCGGGCTCTTTACTGGTCGGACGCAGAGATGTATCGGAGGTTCGACGCCTATGAACGCATCGGGAAGGGTGTTATTAACCCGCAGAAGACCGCTTCACCTGCAGGGTGCCCGAACGACTGCGGCATCTGTGAGAACCACCGGTCGACGACGCTGCTTGCAAATATCGACCTGACAAACCGGTGTAACCTCAACTGCGACTTCTGCTTTGCAAACGCCCGGGCATGCGGTTACGTCTACGAGCCGACCTTCGACCAGATCGTCGGGATGCTGCGCATGCTGCGTGAGGAAAAGCCTGTTCCGGCACCCGCCGTCCAGTTCTCGGGCGGTGAACCGACGATGCGCGACGATCTCCCCGAGCTCATCCGGAAAGCGAAAGAACTGGGGATGTCTCAGGTCCAGGTCGCGACAAACGGTATTCGGCTTGCGCAGGAGCCCGGCTACGCCCGGCAGCTCAAGGAGGCAGGGCTCTCAACCGTCTACCTGCACTTCGACGGCATAAGTCACGAGACGAACCCGAAACTTGCGAGCGACCGGCGGGCAATTGAGAACTGCGAGAAGATCGGCATGGGAGTGGTGCTGGTGCCCACGGTCATCAGGGGCAGGAACGACCACGAGGTGGGCGCCATCATCAATTACGCCGCAGAGCATATCAGGATCATCCGGGGCGTCAACTTCCAGCCGGTATCATTCACCGGGGCTGCGAGCGAGGACGATATCAGGAAAGAGCGGATCACCATCCCGGAGCTTGCAGAGCGGATCGAGGAGCAGACGGGCGGCGTGATCAAGAAGGACTACTTCTACCCCGTGCCCTGCGTCGTCCCGATCTCCGAGCTCGTCGAGGCCTACACGGGCAAACCCCAGATAACGTTCACCACGCACCAGCACTGCGGTGCGGCGACCTATGTCTTCGTTACCGACGAGGGGATGGTCCCGGTCAACAAGTTGGTGGACGTCGACGTCTTCTTCGAGTCGGTCGAGAAGATGACGGCGAAACTCGGGAAAGGCGGGTCGCTCAACAAGTACATGACTCTCGTCGAAGGGGTCAAGGACCTCTACGGCTCCACGAGGAAAGCGGAGCAGAAGAATACCGGGGAGTTCATGAAGCTGATAGGAAAGGCCCTCGTGATGCAGAACTTCGAGGCCCTGCGCGAGTTCCACTGGAACGCCCTCTTCATCGGCACGATGCACTTCATGGACAAATACAACTACGACCTCTCCCGGGTGCAGCGGTGCTGCATCCACTACGCGACTCCCGACGGCCGCCTGGTCCCGTTCTGCACCTACAACAGCGGCCCGGTCTACCGCGAGCAGGTCTGGAAAGCCTTCGCGCAGCCCGGGACGGATGAGTGACCGCCTGCTTTATACGGAGAAGGGGAGGGATCGGTTTACTCCCTCCCTGGCGGCTTTTTTGTGTGATGATGCTCGTTCTTGAGCTCACGTTTTTCGTGTCCGGAGTTCAAGCCGCAACGGACGGAACGCCTGGAACGTGAGCACTGCCCGGTGCAAGTGCCGGAAATTCCGTAACTGAAAGACAGACCCAGTGCAGTGGACCGTGGGGGTATCGCCACTAGGGGTGGGGCTGACGGGGAGGGG
>NZ_DAFZ01000010.1 GCF_002498065.1 Methanoculleus sp. UBA208
CCCTCGCACCTAACGGTGCTCATGCTCCTGCCCTTCGGCCAGTCGCACTCCCCCAGTGGCGATATCCAGTGGGAATCCGTGTACGGGGATGTACAGTTATCAAATTAGGATTTCGAGAAACCTAGCGGGTAGTGTGTCGGACTTTTATCGTCTCTTGGCTGGTGCATCTAGCGGTACTTGAAACCCATTTTCGGTCCCCGCCTCCTCACCCCCTCCCATAAATCCCCGTCACCTCGGCAAACTCCCGCATGCCTTCCTCCCCTGCCTGCTCCGGCCGGAGCCGCCACTCCCAGTTCCCTTCCATCGTGCCCGGCCGGTTCATCCGCGCCTCCTCGCCGAGGCCGAGGATGTCCTGCATCGGGATGACGACGGTCTCGGCAGGGGAGAGCATAGCGAGGCGTATGAGGATCCGGTGCGTCTCGTCGGCGCTCACCGGTCCCCCGATGTAGCGGAACAGGAGGTTCTTCTGGTCCCCGGAGGTCTCGTGCTCGAACCATCCCCTGACCGTGTTGTTGTCGTGCGTCCCCGTGTAGGCGACGCAGTTTTTCGTTATGTTGTGGGGCGCATGAGGGTTCTTTGCGACGTCGCCGGCGAACCCGAAGTTCAGGATCTTCATCCCCGGGAAACCGAAGTGCCCCATCATCTCGTGGACGTCGGAGGTGATGTAGCCGAGGTCTTCGGCGATGATGGGAAGACACGACCTGCTTCTCGCAAGCAGGGTGAAGAGGTCCCGGCCGGGGGCATCGACCCAGCGCCCGTTCTGTGCGGTCTCTTCCCCGGCAGGCACCTCCCAGAACTGCACGAACCCCCGGAAGTGGTCGAGGCGCAGCCTGTCGACGAGGGCGAGGGTGCGGTCGATCCGGCTCTCCCACCACGCGAATCCCTGCTCCCGGTGCGCATCCCAGTTGTAGACCGGGTTCCCCCAGAGCTGCCCGGTCTCGCTGAACACATCCGGGGGAACGCCCGCGACAACGGCCGGCTTCTTCTGCTCGTCAAGTTTGAAGAGCCCCGGGTTTGCCCAGAGATCGACGCTGTCGTAGGTGAGGTAGATAGGGATATCCCCGATGATCTGGAGGTGGCGCATGCGGCAGTGATTCTTGAGCACCTCCCACTGGTGGTCGAAGACGTACTGGAGGAACTTCTCCCGAAAGATCCGGTCGGCAAGTTCCGCGCCGTGTTTTCGCAGCGCCTCCTCGCGCCGGTCCCGGATCCCGGCCGGCCAGTCTCCCCAGACCTTCCCCGAGAACTCCTCCCTGAGGGCCATGAATATGGCGTAATCATCGAGCCATGCGACGTTGTCGGCCGCGAAGTCCTTGTAGCGGAAGTCGGGCCCGCGCTCCTTGAACCGCGCGAACGCCTTATCAAAGAGGCCGTTCTTGTAGTCGAGAACCGCCCGGTAGTCGACCCGGTCCCCCGGGAAGCCTGGCGGGTCCGCGATATCCTCCGGAGCGAGGAAATCGTCTGCGACCATCTGTTCGGGGCTGATGAGCCAGGTGTTGCCGGCAAACGCCGAGGTGCTCTGGTAGGGCGAGTTGGCGAACGCCGGGCATGTCGGGTTGAGAGGGAGGATCTGCCAGAAGCGCTGCCCTGTCTGGCTAAGGAGGTCCACGAACCGGTGCGCCGCCGGCCCGAGGTCGCCGATCCCGTACGCCGACGGCAGGGACGTGATGTGCAGGAGAACCCCGCTGCCCCGCCGGTTCATGTCCCGCTCCTCCTTACGCCACCCTCACGCCAAGGCATGCCGCCGCCCTCTCAAAGGCATCCGCCCACCGTTCTGCATCCCCATCACCCCGGCCAGCACGCTCCCGCATTCCGGAATAGCGCCCGCGCATCCCGATGCAGATGTTCTGGCTCTCCCATAGGGTGAGCGTCAACGGAAAAACTTTCGCACACCTGACGGTGCGGACGATCTCCTCGAGCGGAGCCGGGTCGCAGGATCGGGCTGCCGCCATCCTGGCGGAGAGCGTAATCCGCCCGCCCGCCGCCTTCCCGAGGGCCGCGAGGTCGGGCGCAAGGTTCCGGGCTTTCATCGTCTCCGCGAGCGTGAAAAACCGGTCCGGGTCGGGGCACCCCTCTCCGAGCATCGCGAGCAGCCGCCCGGTGCAGGCGTGCGCCAGGAGATGAACGGCGGCTCCCGGTGCGGGGATCCCGAGGTCGTCGAGCGCGTCGATCAGCGCCGCCGCGTCGCGGTAGACCTTGCAGACGGCCTCTCCCATCCCGGGCGCGATCTCGCGGGCGATCGCCCACCGTTCTTCGTCGGAGAGGTCGGGTGCCATGTAGACCCGGGAAAAGGCCCCGGATACGGCACCTGCGGGGTCGGGACCCGTCACCCCCTCCCACGCCGCCCGGAACGCCTCATCGCCGCCGGGCTCGCGTACGCCAGAGACGACCCGATCCATCCCGGCAAAGAACGCGACCGCATCGAAGAGCGCCTCTTCCCCCGTCGCCCGGGACCGCACCCGGACGGTCCCGAGGATGCGGCGCCAGATCCCGGCGCCCGACCGGTATCGCCAGTCTCCGCGGACGGCGTACATCCCCGATGCGGCCGCAGGCGGTTCGAGGCCGAAGAGGCAGTAGAGAGCCGCTCCTGCTCCGATCCGGGGCAGGTCGACCGCCGTCGGCCTGGCCAGGGCCTCGTAGACCGCAGCACCGGTCGCGTACCGCGGGTCGTTTACCGCGGCGCGGCGAAGGATGGCGGTGAACGCCGGCTCGAGGTCGAGCCCAAGCGTCTGCCGGGCAAGTTCCATCGCGCGGCCCGCGTGCCGCATCACCTGGACGCTCCCCGGCTCCATGATGTCGTCGAAGAACCAGCCGCAACTCGTCTGCATCAGCATCGTCTGCCGCTCCATCTCGAGAAGCGCTAAGATCCGCCGCCGATCGTCGGGAGAGAGATCGCGGAGGGCGTGCCGTGCAAGGAAATCCGCAACGGCTTCATCGGACCACCGGCCGAGGACGAGGCTGACAGCGTCGTCCCGTGCCTCCGCTGGGTCGCGGACGAGTACCCCGAGCGCTTCCGCCACCCGGGGGGCGAGAGCGTCCCGGACCATGACGACCGCCTCCCGGAACGGCCCGCGCCACTCCTGCGACCACCCGGGGTGCGCACCGCTGTGGCACCCGCACTCCCCCTGCCAGCGCCCGACACCGTGGGTGCAGCTCCAGGACGTCCTCTCGCAGACGGCGGCCTCGTGCGTGGGCGGGTGGGTATCGAGGTACTCACCGTAGACCGTGAGCCGGACGTCGCGGCGCTTCTCGATGGTCTTGAGGCAGTACGCGAGCGCCATCTCCCCGAACTCACGGTGGTGACCGTAGGTCTCCCCATCGGTCGCGATATGCACGAGTTCCGGGCGTTCTCTTCCCCGGGAGAACGCACCGAGCAGCCGCCCGGCGAACCGCCGCCCGTCGGAGAGCAGGTCGCCGAACGCAACGTCGCGGGCGATTATCCCGTTGTAGAAGAAGATCGCGATGCTCCGCCCGGAGGGGAGGGGGCAGAGGTAAGGCATCGTCGTATCCACCCCGCCGCCGGAGACGTCCGTCCAGGCCTCCGCCCCGCTCTGCCGAACTTTCGCGGCCTGGTGGGGGGCAAGGACCGTGAACCGGATCCCTGCCTCCGCCATCAGGTCCAGGGACTCGAGATCGACCGCCGTCTCCGGGAGCCACATCCCTTCGGGCTCCCGACCGAACCGTGCAGCAAAGTCGCGGACCCCCCAGGCGACCTGGGTTTGCTTATCCCGCCGGGCCGCAAGCGGCATGATGATATGGTTGTAGCAGCAGGCGATCGCGGACCCGTGGCCTGCGTAGCGCTCCCGGCTCTCCCGGTCGGCCTCGACGATCGCCCCGTAGACCCCCGGACAGTGCCGCTCGAGCCAGGAAAGAAGCGTCGGGGCGGCCGTGAAGCTGATCCGCGAGTATGTGTTGACGATCTCCTCGATCATACCGTCCGCGTCAAGGATGCGTGCGGCGGTGTTCGGGCGGTAACACTCCGTGGTCACCCGTTCGTTCCAGTCGTGGTACGGCGCGGCGGACCGCTGGACCTCGACACCGCCAAGCCAGGGGTTCTCCCTTGAAGGCTGGTAGAAGTGACCGTGGATGCAGACGACGCGGTCCACGGTCACGCCCCCTCGGGAGCGAAGATGACCATGCCGAGCGGGGGCAGGGTGAGCGGGAGGGACCACGGCCGGCCGTGCACCCGGACCCGCTCCGCCTCCACCCCGCCGAGGTTCCCGACACCGCTCCCGCCGTAATCGACCGCGTCGCTGTTGAGCACCTCCTGCCAGAACCCGCCGAACGGGACGCCGACCCGGTAGCCGTAGCGCGGCACCGGGGTGCAGTTGCAGACGACGAGGACGACGTTGTCGGCCGAGAGCCCCCGCCGGAGATAACTGACGATGCTCTTCTCCACGTCCGAGAAGTCGACCCACTCGAACCCCGCCGGATCGGCGTCCCGCTCGTGCAGGGCGGGTTCGCGCCGGTAGAGGCGGTTTAAGTCTGTGACCCACCGGAGGATTCCCCGGTGAGGGGGGTACTGCAGGAGGTCCCACTCAAGCCCGGCGTCGTGGCTCCACTCCGACCACTGCCCGAACTCACCCCCCATGAAGAGGAGTTTCTTGCCCGGGTGCGTGAACATGTAGCCGTAGAGAAGACGGAGGTTCGCCCGTTTACGCCACTCGTCGCCGGGCATCTTTCCTGCAAGCGAACTCTTCTCGTGGACGACCTCGTCGTGCGAGAGGGGGAGGACGTAGCGCTCCCGGAACGCATACCAGATGCTGAAGGTCAGGAGATCGGGCCGGTACTTCCTAAAGACCGGGTCGAGCGTGAAGTAGTCCAGCGTGTCGTGCATCCAGCCCATGTTCCACTTCAGGTCGAACCCGAGACCCCCGGTCGCTGTCGGGGCGGTCACCCCCGGCCAGGAGGTCGCTTCCTCGGCGATGACGAGCACGTCGGGGAAGTTTGCGTGGACAGTGTCGTTCAACTTCCGGAGGAACCCTATTGCCTCGAGGTTCTCCCTTCCACCGTAGACGTTCGGAACCCACTCCCCGGCGCTCCGCGCGTAGTCGAGGTAGAGCATCGAGGAGACCGCATCCACCCGCAGGCCGTCCGCGTGGTAGCGTTCAAGCCAGAAGACGGCGCTGCTCAGGAGGAACGACCGGACCTCGTCCCTCGCGAGGTTGAAGATGTAGCTCTTCCACTCGGGGTGGTAGCGCTGGCCGGGAAGGGCGTGCTCGTAGAGATGCGTGCCGTCGAAGTAGGAGAGCCCGTAGCCGTCGGAGGGGAAATGGGACGGCACCCAGTCGAGGAGCACCCCGATCCCGCGCTGGTGGAGGTGCTCGACGAGGTGCATGAAGTCCTGCGGGGTGCCGTACCTGCTCGTGGGAGCAAAGTAGCCGAGCGACTGGTAGCCCCAGGAAGCGTAGAGCGGATGTTCCATGACGGGGAGGAACTCGACGTGGGTGAACCCGGTATCAAGGAGGTAATCGGCGAGTTCGGTCGCCAGCTCCCGGTAGTTCAGGGACCGGTTCTCCTCCTCCGGCACCTTCCGCCACGAACCAGGGTGCACCTCGTAGACGGAGATCGGGGCGTCCGGGGTGTTAGCCTCCTCCCGGCCCCGCATCCACGCCCGGTCCCGCCAGGCGTAGGCGAGGTCCCAGATGACGGATGCGGTCTTCGGCGGGACCTCCCAGAAATACGCGAACGGGTCGCCCTTCTCTACGGAATAACCCTCATACCTGCTCTTGATGTGGTACTTGTAGAGCCTCCCGTGGCCGATATCCTGGATAAACCCCTCCCAGATGCCGGAATCGTCACCCCGTGCCTGAAGCGGATGCCGGCCCGCCGTCCACCCGTTGAAATCCCCGATGACCGAGACTTCAGCGGCATTCGGCGCCCAGACCGCAAAGAAGGTCCCCCGCGCACCATCGGCGACGGCGGGGTGCGACCCCAGCCTGTCGTGCAGGCGGGAATGGTTCCCCTGCCGAAAGAGGTAAACGTCGTAGCTGGTGATGAGGCTCCCGGCCTTCGTGATATCCGGTAGCACCTGCTGCATGTTCTCATCCTCCTCGTTGGGCATCATCGTGGACCCCCGGAGAGCACTTTTCTATAGACGCCGAGCATCCTCTCCGTGACGACATCCCACCTGAACTTTTCCATCACTTTCCTGCGGCCGGCCCTCCCGAGTTTCTGCATGTAGGCCGGGTCGTCGATGAGGTGGCAGATCCCCCAGGCGATTGAATCCGGTCGGACGGGAACCTTGATGCCGTTTTTGTAGTTATCGATGTTCTCGGAGAGCCCCCCGACATCGGTCGCGACGACGCAGCGCTCCGCACTCCAGGCCTCCGTAAGGACGAGCCCGAACGGTTCGTTCCTGCTCGGTACGGCGACGAGGTCGCAGGCGTTCAGGAGCCGGATGTGGTCGGTATCGGAGACATAGCCGAGGAACTGCGCGGGAAGACCGTGCGCCATCCCCTCCAGGTATCCGCGCATATCCCCGGTGCCGGCGAAGAGGAACTGCACGTCCCAGCGTTTGGCGAGGATCTCGGGTATGGCCTGGACCAAGAGGTCGGGCCCCTTCTGGTAGGTGAGGCGCCCGACGAAGAGGATGACGGGGGCGAGCGGGTGGATGCCGTAGCGTTTCTTCACCTCGCCCGGGTCGAGCCGGATATAGTAGGCGTCGGGGTCGATCCCGTTCGGGACGACGGTGACCTTCCATTCGGGGACGTTGTAGAGCCACATGACCTCGGTCTTCGTTGAGTCCGAGACGGTCGTGACCGCCTTTGCGATGTAGCCCCCGTACCACTCTTTCCCGGATATCTCCTGAAACTCCCACCAGCCCCCGAAGTTCCCCCCGTGCCGCCCGTACTCGGTGGAGTGAAAGGAGAGGACGGTGTTTCGGCCGCGGAGGGTGTGCAGCGCCTCGACGAGGTGCCAGTCGTGGAAGTGGAGGATATCGAACGGTGGGGTGTCGTAAGCGCGGAAAGCGTCCACGAGCATGTTGCTCATTGTCCTGCAGTACTCGATGACGTTATCGCCGAAAGGCAGGCAGTAGTGGTAGTGGACGTTGTTGATCACCGCATCGTCCCCTTCTCCCCGCGTGAAGAAGTGGACTTCATGCCCCTTCCGGGCGAGGCGCTCGGCGAGATGGGTCGCCGCCGGCGCAAGGCCGCCCACCTTGAACGTGGAGTGGAGCGACTCCCAGCAGAAGAATGCTAACTTAAGCGTTTCCATAGTTTGTGGATCCTCTTCTGAACCATCGTTCGGAGTCTGGTGCGGTCGGAGATACCCCAGATCTTCTCCGCCAGTTTCTTATCGCCGATGACCTGGCCGATCCACCGGTTAAAGTCCTCTCGCTCCACGTGGTACCGGATGACGTCGTCCGGAGCAAACTCGAGCATATTTGCGAGTTCCTGGAGGCTGTGAGCGGCGTATCCGGCCGGCCTGTCGTATGACGAGAAGGAGAACGCCTTATCGGGGGGGACGCACCGGAGCGAGAGAGCGGCTTTCGGCGACGGTGCGCTGGCTGCAGACCGCACCTCGGCGTGCGAGAGGATCCGCATGAAGGAAGCGAAGTAGTCGTAGGTCGCCTGGTGGCTGACGGCGTGGAGCGGCTTTCCGCACGAGGGCGAACGCATGGCCATCCTGCGGATGTGCTCGGTCTCAAGGAGGCAGCGCCAGACCGCCGGGTCCGCGATCAGGCCTCCGGCCTCCTCGAGCGCCTCGATGGCGGACTGCTGCATGATGGTCCTCTGCCATCCGGGTCCGGCTGTCTCCCCGAGATCCCCGTGCGGGGCGAGCCTGGTGGCGTCTGAGGGGCGTACGGTCTCGATCCCCTCCGCGGCAAGGGCGGACGGGAGCGCCCGCAGGAACTCGATGATGCCCGTCTCGGCGCCGATAAAGTCCCCGAAGATGCGGTAATCGAGGAAGAGCGTGATGCAGTCGCCGGGGGATGCGGAGAGCCACCCGGCATACTGGTCGGCCATGAGCGGCCATTTGTCCCAGCCCCGCCACGGAAACCGCACGGCGATATCGTCGGAGAGATCGCAGTGGGCGACGAGGACCGGGAGGCCCCGGTAGGTGTAGGTGTGGTTTGGGTCCCTCTCAAAAGCGGGGCCCTCGCCCCCCTCGATGATGACCGCCTCGATCCCGGCCCCGGCAAGCGCCTCCGCGGTGGCGGGGGTGATGGGGTAGTCGGTATGCGCAAACGTTGTCGGTGCGACCGAGAAGCGACCCTTCATCAGATCCCGGTGCATGAGGACTTCATCCGTGAACTCCGTGAGATCGGTAAACTGCCCGGCAACGCTGTGGTAGTAGGTCTGGGCGAGGAGTTCGGCGTTTTGGTGGGTTGCCGCACGGTGCAGGAGTTCGAGCATCTCCGGGTACCATGCATCAAGGTGCTCCACCACCGTTCCGGAGATAGCAAAGGCGCACGTAAACCCGCCGTCGAGAAGTTCGAGAAGGAGCTCCGTCGTCGGCCTGAAAGAGCGGTCGATGACCCCTCCCAGGTCTTCCTTCGCGTCTGGGTTAAAGTAACTGTCTTTTGCGTTTCTCTTTCCCTTTACCACGTCGGGATGAAACCCGGGATTGAGATAGCATGGATAATGAATATCGAATCCCAGGCAGACCTTCGGTGGATTTAAGCCCTCGCCCGTCATCGGTGGTAGATGGCGGTTTCCGTATATAAATGTCGTCGGCCCGGCGTACCCGCCGGCCTTTCGCATTGGACCGGGCCCCGATGCCCTGGTAATGGGCAGATATCGTCTCCGGGAACGAACGAAGCAGCCCCGGGCCCGCTACTGTCGTTTCATCTTCCGGATACCATCAAATGGGAGAAAAACGTACTGCATAATGAGGAGCAGCGTGAGCAGCGATGGATTTCTCGTGAGGACGATGCGGCGGGAGGAGGTTCAGGTCGCCGTCGACTGGGCGGAACAGGAGGGGTGGAACCCGGGAATTCACGATGCAGAGGCCTTCTATGCCGCCGATCCGGAGGGATTCTTCGTCGCGGAACTCGACGGCGAGCCGGTGGGATCGGTCTCGGTCGTAAACTACGATGAGGCGTTCGCTTTCGCCGGGCTGTACATCCTGAAACCCGAGTACCGGAACCGGGGTTACGGGAGCCGGTTGTTTGCCGCCGGCATGAGCCACGCCGGTGAACGGAACGTCGGGGGCGACGGCGTCGTCGCGATGCAGGAGAAGTACCGCACGCGGTCAGGGTTCACGCTTGCCTACAGAAACATCAGGTTCGAGGGCACCGGGGGAGGCAGCGAGCCCGAAGGGCCGGTCGACCTTGAGGAGGTGCCGTTTGACCGGCTTGCTGCGTACGATGCCCGGCACTTCCCGGCGCAGCGCCTCTGTTTCCTCGAGATCTGGATCCGGCAGGAAGGAACGGTGGGCCGGGCCGTTCTCGCTGACGACGGCAATATTGCGGGGTACGGCGTCATCCGGAAGTGCCGTAACGGCTATAAGATCGGGCCGCTCTTTGCGGACACGCCGGAGATTGCAGAGGAGATCTTCCTCGCGCTCTCCGCACAGGCGCCGGGCGAGCCGGTCTACCTCGATACGCCGGAACCGAACGCCGCCGCCGTGGCGCTCGCCCGCCGGCACGGGATGGCCCCCGTCTTTGAGACGGCACGGATCTACACGAAGGCGATCCCCTACCTGCCGCTCGGCGAGATCTTCGGCGTGACGTCGTTCGAGCTCGGGTGACGGACTTTCCCCCGCCCGGACCACAACATTCTAAAGCGACTTCTCCTGAGTATCCTCCGGGAAGTGTGGCCGCATGGACTACCTGGAGGAGTTTCCCGTTCTCGTCACCGACGACGAACTGCACTCGGATACCGCGGAAGGCCCGGCCACGCGGACGATTATCGATTACCTCACGTCGTCGCAGGAGTTCGATACGCTCTTTCCCGGGTTCGAGAACGAGGTGCACGGGGCGGACGTCCTCACGAAGGGACGGCCGCAGGGTCTACTACGTCTACTGTGTCGGGGAGTGACGGCCGGCGTTCACTCCCGCACCCTGCCGCGGGCGAGCGAGGCGAAGATGCCCATGGTGCAGAGGACTGCAAATACGCTGAACGCCACCCGGAGGCTCGTCATGAACGGCTCCTGGACCTCCGGCCCGATCTGGGTGCTGCCGATGAAGAGGGCGAACGTGACGGTGGCGATAGCGAGCGAGAACATCATCCCCGTCGTCCGCATGGTGGCGAGCATCCCCGAGGCGAGGCCGTAGAGGGACCGGTCGACCGAGCTCATGACGGCGTTCGTGTTCGGGGAAGAGAAGAGGGCGAACCCGAACCCGAGGAGGACGAGGCTTGCGACGATCCAGGTCATCGGGGTGGTTGCGGTGAGAAGCGTGAGGAGAGCAAGGCCGACGGCGGTGAGCCCCATCCCGGCCGAAGCAACATACCGGGGCTCGACCCGGTCGGAGAGTCTTCCGGCCGGGGTGGCAAAGAGCGCCTGGATGACTGGCTGCGTGATCAGGACGAGCCCTGCGGCGCCGGGGTCGAGCCCCCGGACCACCTGAAGGTAGAGGGAGAGGAGGAACCCGACGGCGAACGTCGCGCCGTAGTTGATCAGGGCGGCGAGGTTTGAGAAGGCGAACGTCCGGTTCGACGAGAGAAGCCGGATGTTGAGGACAGGACTTTCCACCCTTGTTTCCCATGCGTAGAAGACCACGGAGAGCGCTATGCCGGCGACGATTGCCACGACGCCGGCGAACTCTGGAAGTTGCGAGAATCCGTATATCACGGAAAGGAGCATCGCGCCGTAGAAGACCGAACCGACGATGTCCAGCCGCTCCCCGCACGCGTCGGTCCACTCCCCGGCAAGGTGGCGGCGGACCTGGCAGATGATGTAGATCCCGAGCGGGATGTTGGTGAGGAAGATGCTTCGCCAGGTGAGGAACTCGGTGAGGTAGCCGCCGAGCAGCGGCCCGATGGAGAGGCCGACGTAGACGGCGGTGACGTTGATCCCGAGCGCCCGCCCCCGCTCCTCGGGTGGGAAGACCGACGTGATCATGGCGACCCCGGTGCCGTAGATCATGGCGCTTCCTATGCCCTCGATGAACCGGAAGAGGATGAGCACGAGCCCCGATGGTGCGAGAGCGGAGAGCAGGGCCGACGCGGTAAAGACCACGACCCCCAGGGTGAAGATCCGTTTACGCCCGTAGATGTCGGCGCACCGCCCGAGCGGGACGAGGAAGATCGCGGTGGCGAGGAGGTACGAGGAGGCCACGAAACTGAGCGAGACGGCGTCGAGGGCGAACTCGGCGGCGATGGACGGGAGCGCGATGTTCACCGCCGAGCCCATGAACGGGGTGAGGAACGCGGCAAGGGTGGCGATGATAAGGACGGTCCGGCGCTCTGCGGTATCGGGGGTGGGCATGGGGGTTCCTTTCTTGGTACTTACTGGAACTAGGGGTGGCCGGAGAGTAAAGGGTTGTGATATCGTGCTCCTCTGGTGTCCGGCGGGGGGGAGGGGCGGCGGCCGGGTTACCACCACCCTTCGAGTAGATGAATCAGGGCAGTGAGGTGCTCAACCCACGGGACGGGCTCATGAAATCGATCGGGCAGGAAGGCGGCCGACAACGATTCCTGGCTCCTGGTTACAATGAGGCTGCCCCAGAGAGCATATCAAGGGCGCTTCGGCAGATCTTGAAGCAGGGCTTGTTAAAAGAGGGTTTTTGCAGAGTTGCTTTTGAATGGTTATTCTGATCGGTGAACGTTCGTGAGACTGACGAATATTCATAAGAACCATGAATATCCTTTAAATCCGGAAAATGTACATTTAGATGCATTTTTTCCGGCAAAAGGTTTATCAAAAATGACTTACAAAGAACCACTTGCCTGTAATTCATCGAGCGGCCTGAACAACCACGCGTAGGCTGCCGATTGCAGGCAAAACGGCGGAGGTTCATCCAATCCGTCCAAGGCCGGGTGAACCCCCCACTGCCCGAAGGCGAAAGAGTGGTTTGCATTCCACGTACATTAAAGTTGTGCCTCTTTTGCCTCCGGGAATGTTACAGGAGGAAAGCAAATGAAGGGAAAAAACAGAACAAGAAACGTAGGTCAAACAGTTGGAATCCTAATAACATTGTGCATATTTGGCGCAATGCTTGTTCCTATGGCAAGTGCATACGGTAATGGTGAATATGCCAGCTTGGACACATCTGATTTATCAGAGGAAGATTATTACAGGGAGTTAATCTCCAACCTTATCGGGAAAGATATCACTTACGCAGAATTCTACGAAGCAGTCTATCCCGGCGAAATGGAGAAACTCCCCGAAGATCTCCAGAACCTATATAAATCCAGTAAAATTCAATGGACTGCTCCAGAAGGGCAAATGCCAGAACCTCTCACAGAAGAGGAGATGAGTGAGATCAGGTCGAGGGCATCTGATTCGAAATCCAGCCTCAACAAAGTTCCGTCCGCTAAAGAAAGTGTTGCAGTTCTCCGAAGTCTAGTGAACAATAATGCCGCATCGGACCCCATCCATGTGAGCATTGCTGGAAATTCGTGGGCTTATCATGGAAACAGGATTGTTGAGTATTATTCTTCAACTCATTTAAGTCCTGAAGTAAGAATGCCCTACATGTCGGTGAAAACACGATTATTCATGTTCGTCGAACCGGCGTGGGTGGAGATCGCATACAAGGAGAAAACTGCGGTTCTGCCTTTATCCCTGACAGTAATGGGGGAAAAATCTGTAGACGGGGGTTATTTTTACCAAGTGCTTGGTGACCACTATGAGATCCCCCCTCCTGGCTACGTTATTATTGGGCCTAACCCTGCGTACAGTACGAGCCAAGTGTTTTATGTTAGTTGATTCAAAATTGGCTGAGCGGAAAAATGATTTCTTTTTTTGAAAAGTCTTTCTCAGGTCAACGGGAGCTTTAGAGAACATATAGTTAGTGAATTTGGATAAAACTACGATTTATAGCGATTGGCGCTACCCTTTTGGACTTGAGGACCCTCAGTCATCATAGACACGTTGCTACACTAATCTTAATGGATATACTCCGATTTTCAGTAATTGCTCATCATTTTAACTTGTGGGGGTGAAG
>NZ_DAFZ01000078.1:0-14670 GCF_002498065.1 Methanoculleus sp. UBA208
CTCCCCCAGACGCGATATCCCCTCGAAATCCGTGCAAGATGCAACCGAAGAAAATCGCCAGGTGTGGAGTCTCCCACGGTCCACTGCACCGGGCTTTTTCCTCGTTGTGACTGTTCTTGCACTCCGATCGCGTCAGTATCATACATCACCAGTATGATTCGCATCTTCGATGATTGAACTCCCAACTCCCACCTGTAGACATCATTACTCACGTCCCCACCACACCGCAAGCCACCAGCGAAGCCTCCGCAGGGATATCCCCGCGCCAACGCGGCCTGCCGGCGGAAAAATTCTTTACTGGAGCAGGTTTCCGGAGAAACAGATCGGCCGTCCTCCCTCAAAACCACAAGCGCTAATATCGGACCTACCGCATACCTGATCACGAATGGCTGATCTCCTGAGTTTCGCGCTGCTGAGTTTCTCTTCGATCCTCATCGTAGTGAACCCGCTCGCAGCCACCCTGATCTTCGTCTCTCTCACGGGCACGATGGACCAGGCGGCAAAGCTCAGGGTCGCACGTGACGCAAGCCGGTTCGCCCTGATTATCCTGCTGCTCTTCACCGTCGCAGGCGGCTGGATCCTGCAGCTCTTCGGCATCTCTATCGAGGCCTTCCGCATCGCCGGCGGCCTCCTCCTCTTCGGCATAGGCATGGACATGGTCTACGCAAAGACCTCCCGGACGAAGATGACCGCTACCGAGAAGTACGAAGGGCAGGACGCGGACGACATCGCCGTCATGCCGCTCGCAATCCCGATGATCACGGGGCCCGGCGCCATCACCTCCGCAATCGTGCTGATGAACGAGGCGATGGGCATGAGCGTCGCCGCAATTGCCGTCGTGCCGATCGCTGCCGTTGCGGCCATCGGGATGACCTATTACATGATGCAGAACGCCGACATCATCGTCCGGCGCATCGGCCAGCGGGAGTACCGCGCCGTCAACCGGCTGATGGGTATGCTCCTCATCGCGATCGCGGTCCAGTTCATTCTCATCGGCATCAGAACCGCCTTCCCCATACTTACCGGAGGTTTTGCATGACACCCGACCTTACGCTTCCCGGAGCGGCCCTGATCAGCACCTGCATCATTGCAGGCGGGATCCTCATCGGGGCACAGATGTTCGCTGTAGAAGTCCCGTTCGCCCCGTACGTCATGGTGGCACTCGCTGTCCTCGTCGTCCTCGGCGCCGTCATGCTCGTTCTCTCCTGCAGGGGCCGGGACATGAGCCCGTCCTGACGATGACGAAGATAGCGCTTGCCCAGGTTGCCGGCGGCGGTGAGAGACCGGCCGGGATGCTTGCGGCGGCCGGCCGGATGGCCGGGGAGGCCGCAGCAGCGGGAGCATCGCTCATCTGTTTTCCCGAGCAGTTCGTGACCGGATGGTCGCCGGAGGTCCCGCAGGGTTCCGGCGAGCCCCTGGACGGCCCGCTCACCGCCGCATTCGGACGGATTGCACAGAATAGCGGCATCGCAGTCGTGGGATCGATCGTCGAAACGATGCCGGGGCGCCGGCCCAGAAACACCGTCGTGGTGCTCGGTGCAGACGGCGGAGTCCTCGCCACCTACGCGAAGATCCACCTCTTCTCACCCGAAGGGGAGGACCGCAACTACACCGCAGGCGACCGGATCGCCACGTTTACCGTCGACGGGATGACGTTCGGGATTGCCGTCTGCTACGACCTCCGGTTCCCGGAACTCTTCCGCATCTACGCGCTCGCCGGGGCAGAGTGCGTACTGGTGCCGGCCGCATGGCCCTGCCGCCGGCTCCCTCACTGGGAAATCCTGCTCCCCGCACGGGCTCTCGAGAACCGGTACTACGTGGCCGGGGTCAACACGGCCGGGGGACAGGACGAGGTCTACTGCGGAGGGTCGCTCGCCGCCGACCCGGACGGCACCGTTGTTGCCCGGGGCGGGAACGGCACGGAACTCCTCTTCGTCAATGTCGACCCGACAGCGGTTCATGAGGCCCGATCAGGACTCCCCTCACTTTCGGACCGCAGAAGTGACCTTTATCACAGACTGCTCTCCAAACTGTAGAGATATCCCATGCGGGGTGACCAGCATGTATCGCTCAGTCTCGCCACGGCAGCACTTCTTATCGCTCCCTGGGCCACCGTCATCGACCCGGCCGCGATCGCCGTCATTCTCTTCGGCGTCTTCGTCGGATCGCTAGCGCCGGACGCCGACGCCGTCGACGCAGCGATATTCAACGGCAGGATAGCCGGCGCGAAAGGGAAGAGAGGGCAGGTCGTAAACGGCTTTGCCGTGGTGCTTCCGGTCTTTGGGTATACCATCAGATACCTCATCTACTACCCGCTCTCCCTCGTATTCATGCTGCTTCTCCGGAAGAGCTACCGGCACCGGCACCGCGGGCTTCTCCACTCGTTTTCGGGTGTCGGGCTGACCGCCCTCGTTCTCTCGGGTTACCTGGCGCTCGTCCTCACCTGGTTTGGGGTGCCTCTCATGCTCCTTCCGGCTTTCGGGTGCGCGTTCTTTGCAGGGTGTGTCCTCCACCTCGTGGAGGACACCTGCACGCCGGCCGGCGTCGCCTGGCTCTACCCCTTCTCCCGGCGGCGGATGGCAGGCCGCGTCCGGACGCAGGGGCTCCTCGAGATGCGTCCGGCAGCCTTCACCATCGTGCTCGCGGCAGCGGCGGCCGGGATGCTCGTCGCACCGTTCGTGACCGCCGCGTCACCCGAGAGACTCGGGCATCTTGCACTCGTCGGCACCCCCTCCCTCTGGCTGCTCTTCATGCTCGTCTCCCGCGTCCGGCGCGAGCAGCGGAAGCGTTGAAGCGGCCGGTTCCAATCCCCCGATACCATACCTATACGTATCCGCGCGATCAACGATTTTCTATGTACCGTCTCGTCTGCGTTCATTGTGGTGCAACCTACACACCGGACCAGATCATCTATACGTGCAACCACTGCGGACACCTGCTGGCCGTCGAATACGACATGGACAGCATCGACGTCTCCCGGGATGAATGGAACCGGCGTCCCCTCTCGGTCTGGCGCTATCGCGAACTCCTCCCGGTCCGGGGCGAACCGATCTCCCTCCGGGAAGGAGGCACCCTGCTCTACCACCTGAAGGCCATCGGCAGGGAACTGGGTCTTCCCGAACTCTACGCCAAACACGAGGGGATGAACCCGACCGGGTCGTTCAAGGACCGCGGCATGACCGTGGGCGTCAGCATGGCCCTCGAACTCGGGATGAAGACCGTCGCCTGCGCGAGCACCGGGAACACCTCCGCAAGCCTCGCTGCCTACGCCGCGAGAGGGGGCATCCCCTGCGTCGTCCTCCTGCCTGCGGGGAAGGTGGCTCTCGGCAAGGTCGCGCAGGCGCTGATGCACGGTGCGCGGGTCATCTCCATCCGCGGCAACTTCGATAAAGCGCTCGAGATGGTACACGAGCTCTGCATCAGCCAGGGCCTTTATCTCTTAAACTCGGTCAACCCCTATCGCCTGGAGGGGCAGAAGACGATCGGGTTCGAGGCGATCGACCAGCTCGGCGGCGAGGTGCCCGACCGGATGGTCCTCCCCGTCGGAAACGCAGGCAACATCTCCGCAGTCTACAAAGGGCTCCGGGAGCTCGAGGCGCTCGGGTTCATCGACCGGCTGCCGATGATGACCGGCATCCAGGCTGCCGGCTCGCAGCCGGTGGTGAAGGCGATCGAGCAGAATCTCGAGGTGCTGGTCCCGGAGTCCGCGCCCGAGACCGTTGCGACCGCGATACGGATCGGCGCCCCGGTGAACGCAGAAAAAGCGCTCGTCGCCATCCGCGCGACCGGCGGGACTGCGGCGGCCGTGACCGACGAGGAGATCCTCGCGATGCAGCGGGATCTCGCGAGGAAAGAAGGCATCGGGGTCGAACCCGCCTCGGCGGCATCGGTCGCCGGAATACGGAAACTTGCCGAACTCGGCCTGATCGATAAGGATGAGCGGATCGTCTGTGTGGTGACCGGTCATCTCTTAAAAGATCCCGAAACTGTGGTACGACAATGCGAGCCTCCAATCGAGATCGACGCGGACCTGTCCTCGCTGCTCTCTGCCTTGCGCTGATCCTGATCTGTGCTCCGGCGGCGGCACAAGAGGCCGTCATCCGGGTACTCCCCGACGGCACCGCCTACGAGGCATCGGTCGAGGTCATGGGGAGCGAACATGCCTTCTGGACCCCGGGCATGATGGGTGAGCGGGTCCCGCTCCAGGTCGAGGAACTCGAGGTGCTCGGCCCTTCAGGCCCGATCGAGTATCGGGAGACAGGGAGGGGCGTCATCGCCTTCCCGGAGGGGAACTACACCATCACCTACCGGGCTCTCGTGAGAGACAACCGCCTTGTCGCGGCCTTCAATACGCCGTATGCCGTAACCGTCACCCTTCCCGAGGGCTTCGACGTCAGAAACCCGCTCATCGGCATGGTCAGCCCCGGCGCCGTGATCTCTACCGGGCCGAACGGGACCACGGAGATCGCCTGGGACCGGATGACAGTCGTGGAGGCCCGCTTCTACACCCCGGATCGCGAGATCCTGCTCACCACGTTCGGCACCATATGGCTCGCGGTCGCGCTTGTCCTGATCCTCCCGCTCATCATCTCGCGGAGGAAAGAGGGCGAATGATCGAGGTCGTCGCCGCATCGTTCCTGATCGGGTTCTCCGGGGCCGCGTCGCCCGGGCCCATGACCGCTTCGGTCATCGGCCTCGGGTCACGGCAACCCGGGCGGTTCGTTGCGGGGCTCATCGCAGGGCACGGCATCCCCGAAGCCGTGATGGTCGCGGCCATAGCCTGCGGTGTGCGCGACATTCCATACATCAATATTATTGCTCTCGTCGGATCGGGCGTGCTCGCCGTGCTCGGCGCCATGCAGTTTCTCCGTGCGGGAGATGCCGTCGTCGTGAAGGAGGAGGCACGGACGCCGGTCGCCTTCGGGGCGGCCTGCACGCTCGGCAACCCCTACTGGTGGGTCTGGTGGCTCACGTTCGGCGTCGGATTCCTCGCGCTCCACCCGTCGTTCGTCGAGTTCTACGTCGGGCATATCGGCGCAGATATCGTCTGGCTCGGGCTTCTCGGCTTTGCCGTCTCACGGGGGGCGAACGTTCTCGGCGTCCATTATAAAAAAGTGGTGCAGGCGAGCGGACTCGCCATGGTTCTCTTCGGGCTGTACTTTATTCTGACGATTCTTTTCGCTTGATGTCGATGCCGAACCGCTCTGCGTTGGCATCGGCGACCGCCTGGATATTCGCGATCATGTCATCCTGCCGGGCAGGCTTGAAGAGGTGCCGGAAGCGCTTCTGCTTTGCGAGGTACTCCTCGACGGGTTTGCGCCTTACCTTCTTCGCCTTCTCCACCTGCCCATTGACTAACTCGTAGTTCACCCAGAGGCCGGTCTCGATGGCGAGCTTGGCCATGTTAAGCGTCTCGCCGGACTCAAAGCCCCATCCCGTGCAGCAGGGGGTGTGCACCTGAATGTAGCAGGGGCCGGGAGTGTTGATCGCCCGCTCGACCTTCTGCATGAAGTCGTTCGGGTAGGCGATCGAGGCGGTCGCGACGTAGGGCGCACCGTGAGCCGCGAGGATCCCGGGCATATCCTTCTTCTGGTGCAGGTTTCCGGGCGAGCACTTCCCTGCCGGGCTCGTGGTGGTGCTTGCGCCGTAGGGTGTCGCGCCCGACCGCTGGATGCCCGTGTTCATGTAGGCCTCGTTGTCGTAGCAGATGTAGGTGATGTCGTGGCCCCGCTCGAAGGCGCCGCTGATGCAGAGCACTCCGATATCGAACGTGGCTCCGTCGCCGGCGACACAGACGACCTTTTCGCTGCGTCCCTGCCTCTTTAACGACGCTTCGATGCCCGACGCAACCGCTGCAACGTTCTCGAAGAGCGAGTGGATCCAGGGAACCCCCCATGCGGTCTCCGGATAGGGCGTGGAGAAGACCTCCATGCACCCCGTCGAAGCGGCCAGGATGACGTTCTTTCCGGTCGCCTTGAGGAGGAGACGGGCCGCAAGCGCCGGGCCGCACCCTCCGCACGCCCGGTGTCCGGCCGAGAAGAGTTCGCATCCTCCCCCTTCTACCTCAGCCATTCAGAGCACCTCCGTCCGTAGTCCATAGAACATATCTCCTTTTCCCTTCTCGGCGAGATCGACGATCGCGGCGATGTCCTTCTTCCGCACGTCGCGCCCGCCGAGAGCGATGATGTAGTCGTATACGGCCGCACCGGAGCCGTAGAGCGCCGTCTTCACCTCGATGCCGACCGCTCCGCCGTTGCCGAGCGAGATGTTCTTGTCGAGCACCGCCACCGTCGAGACATCTTTGAGCGCATCCGCGATCTCCTGAGCAGGGAACGGCCGGTAGGTCCGGATCTTCAAGAGCCCGACCTTCCGTCCGTGCTCGCGCATCTCGTCGATGGCGTCCTTCGCGGTGCCGCAGATGGAACCCATGGCGACGAGCGCGGTATCGGCGTCCTCGAGACGGTAGCCCTCGACGAGCGCGGAGTAGTCCCTGCCGAACTGTTCGCCGAACTCACGCCCGGCCTTGATGAACGCTTGCTTGGCACGCTCCATCGCCCGGTCGACTTCGTACCGGAACTCCATGTAGTACTCCGGCGTCGCGTACATCCCCAGGCTCAGGGGATTTGCGGCGTCCAGCCGCTGGTACGGGCTAAAGGCCGGCAGGTAGGCGTCCACCTCCTCCTGAGTGGGGAGAGCGACCGGCTCGTAGGTGTGCGTGAGGATGAACCCGTCGAAGCAGACGAACGCCGGAAGGAGGATGTCGTGGTCTTCACAGACCTTATAGGCGATCATGTGGAGATCGGCAGCCTCCTGGTTGTCCTCCGCGTAGAACTGCAGCCACCCGGAGTCGCGCAGGGATATCGAGTCCTGCTGATCGTTCCAGATCGAGAGCGGCGCGCCGAGAGACCGATTTGCGATCGTCATCACGATCGGCTGGCGCATCCCCGCCGCGTTGAAGCAGACCTCGAACATCAGGGCAAGTCCCTGGGACGTCGTTGCCGAATAGACCCGGGAACCCGCCGCACTCGCACCGAGGCAGGCGGAGAGGGCCGAGAACTCGCTCTCGACCGTGATGTACTCGGCATCGATCTCACAGTTCGCCACCATCTGGGCAAGGTCTTCGACGATGTGCGTCTGCGGCGTGATGGGATAGGCTGCGATCACCTGCGGGCGGCAGCGCTTTACGATCTCGGCCACCGCATGCGATCCTTCCATAAACTCCAGCATTATTTCTCCTCCTTCTCCATCCGGATGCCTTTCTTCGGGCAGATCTCCACGCAGAGGCCACATCCCTTGCAGTAGTCGAGGTCGGGCTCGAACGTGCCCTCCTCCGTCTCGTGGACGCACCCCTCCGGACATACCAGGGCGCACATGCCGCATTTCGTGCACTTTTCAGGCTCAAAGACCGGTTTGAAGACCCGCCAGGCGCCCGTCTTATTCTCAAGAGCCCTGCCCGGAGCAGCGGCGCAGCCGACCCGCAGCGCCATTACGCGGCACCCCCGACCTGGTTATACGCGCGCTCCGCTGCTTTGACGTTTTTGTCGGCCATGCTCCCGGAGAACCGGCTCCGCAGCGCATGTGCGAGCGGCTCCAGCTTGATCTCGCCGGTGGCTGCGGCGAAAGCACCCATCAGGGTCGTATTGGTGATGGGCACACCGAGTTCTTCGAGCGCGATGGTGGTCGCATCGATGGTGTAGACCCTGACGCCCTCCGGAACCCGGGAATCGAAGTCGGGCTTCTCGGTGTTGACGATGGCGATGCCGCCTTCTTTCATGCCCTTAAAGACATCCACATCCCCGATCAGGGTCGGGTCCTGCACAATGATGTAGTCCGGCTCGTATATCTGGCTGCGCAGCCGGATCTTTTCATCGCTGAAGCGGACGAACGCCTGAACCGGGGCGCCCCGCCGCTCCACGCCGAAAGCCGGGAATGCCTGGGCATACACGCCACCCTCGAATGCCGCGAAAGCGATGAGTTCGGCGGCGGTCACGGAACCCTGGCCGCCCCTGCCATGAATGCGTAACTCTCTCAAACAAAAACCCCCTTTAAATCTTAATGATTAATAATATAAATACCCGGCACCAACAGGGCGCGCCGGAGCCGTGAACGTGCCAAAACATCTGTTGCCCCCCAGAGGACATAATTATTGCCGGTGCCGGGAGAGGGGGAGCGGAGGCGCGGAGACTGCCGCCGCTCACTGTACGTTTGCAAGGCGGCTTTTGAGTTCCTCGGGGGTGCAGTGCCGCACCTCCATCAGGGCGGAGACGACCGCGTCGGAGAAGACCAGTGCCGCGGTCTCAAAAAGGGTCCCGAGTGGGGCGAACGAACCGGAGATCGACCGGTACTGTCCGGTGAGCTGGCGGATCTCGAAGTCGCGCGGGATATCCGCATCCTTGAGCCGGTTGTTCCCGATCTCGACGATGCAGTCGGCCATGCGCCCGATATGCGAGTCGGGCGTCGATGTAACGAGGCAGATCTCCCCCCCCGATCTCCCGGGCGGTCTCGCACGTGTCCACGACCGACCGGGTCTCGCCCGAACCCGAGAACGCGACAAGCACGTCTTCCGGCCCGAACGCGGGCGTGATCGTCTCGCCGATGACGTAACTTTCAAACCCGAGGTGCATCAGCCGCTGGGCAAACGCCCGCGCGACAAGACCCGATCGCCCGGCGCCGGCCAGATAGATCCGTTTTGCGCTGAGGATCTCATCGAGAAACTGGCCCGCGCTCTCGAGGTCCATGGCGCGTGTAGTCTCTTCGAGACGCGACGTCATCAGGAGCATGAGATCGGCGATACTGGGGCAGTCCGACTGCATGTTTGTCCCTCCTCTTTTCAATCCACTATACTACCCGGCACAACATAAAAGAGTATGAAACCGAAGGCGCTTACTGCCGGTTTGCCCGGGCGGGCCTACCGCTCCACCGCGAGCCCGAGGATCCCGGTTGCTCCCGAGAAGACATCGCGGGCGATCCTGGCGAGGCCCCGGGCGGCGCACCACTCGTCGTAGACGGCGACTTTCCGGGCGAGGAGGGCCTCCACCCCCGGCGCGATGGCGGGCGCCATGGAGCCGGCGAGGGCGACTTTCGCGCCGGGGTTTATGAGAAGCATCGCTGCGCATTCCATCGCGGCAAACATGGCCATTGTCTCCACCCGTAGATCGGGGGGCACCGTATAGTTCAAACCAGCGTGGAGGAAGGCGTCGTTCGCCGTGGATTCGCCCCGGTCGATACGGCGGATGGCGTCAACGTCGAGAGCGCCGTGCCGGGTGCCGGGCGCGAAGATGCAGGCGTCGAACGCACCGGTGATCCGGCCGCCGGTCACGAGGAGGGTGACGGTGTTCGAGCTCGCGTCGCAGACCACGACGTCGTTCCCGAGGTCGTGCACGACCTCGTACAGGATCCCGATCTTCTCGGGGCTCGCCTGGTGGGAGTAGGCCTTGAACCGCGGATCGGTCGGAGATCCGCGGTGCAGCCCGGGGACCACGACGGCGGGGAGCCCGCTCTCTTTAATCTCGTCGTAGACCCGGGTGCCGCCGCCGATGTGCTTGCCGGCACCCTCCCGGGAGATGACGCCGCGGTTTTTGACTTTCCCGATATCGGTTACGGCCGAGATGCCGTCGCCCATCGAGTAGCAGACGGCAATACCCTCGATCTCGTCGAGCGGGGAGAGGCGGGCAAGGTCGCCGGCCGAAAAGTGCCTGGCCTCTTCACGGGAGATCTTGAACACCTCTTTGCCGGTGGAAAAACGCATCGCGGTAGTGCCGTGGTCGATGCCGATGAACATGATATAGCGCGTTGCACCCCGGGGAAGAAGTAAGTTTTCGGATCGCCCCGTAAGAGGAGACGGGAATCAGGCCACGCTGCCCTGATAGCGCCTCTTCGTGCATTCCACCGCGCCGACGACGGCGAGACCCACAATGAAGAAGAGCCAGCCGCCGGCAACCATGTCCCCGGCCGCAGCCCCTTTCTCCCAGAGCATCCTCGCCGAACCGAGCATCAGCCCGGTGAGCAGGGCGAGCATCGCCCCGTGGTAGGTCGCGAGGAGGTACTTGAGGGCTTTCGTGAAGAGGAGGAGGCCGGCAACACCGCCGGCGACGTAGGCGAATATCTCGGGGAGAGAGAAAGCCCGGAGCGCCTCAAGCATGAACTCGTACTGGTTGAGGACGAGGGTTATGTAGGCGCCCGATACCCCGGGGAGGATCATGGCGCAGAGCGCCGCCATCCCGGTGAGGAAGAGAACCGGCAGGGAGTGGCCGACGTCGAGGTGCCCGAGGCCCCCGAGGAGGTACCCGGCGCCGGTTCCGATTGCGAGGAAGGCAAGGGTTGCCGCGTTGTGCGAGCGGATCTCAAGGAATATGGCGACCGCAGAGGCGATGATGAGGCCGAGGAAGAAGGAGTAGGTCTCGACCGCATGGCTGGCGAGGAGGGAGAGAATCACCCGGGACATCAGGAGGAAGGCGGTACCGATACCGGCAATGAGGACGACGAGGAACGGGATATCGATCTTCTCGAGATCTGCCCGGAGAGAGCCGAAGTCCCCCCTCGCGAGGTGTTTTACCGAGGCAGGGTCGATGCTGCCGATGGCCCCGACCAGCCGCTCGTAGATGCCGGTGATGAGGGCGATCGTCCCCCCCGAGACGCCGGGAACGATATCGCAGGCTCCCATCGCGAGACCGCGGAGATAGATCCCGGCGTGTTCCCGGATACCCGGGCGCAGGCTCATGGTTTGGCTCCGTTGCGGTTATCATCGAACATAAAAACCCGGCTTTGTGGGCTGACGGCGGCCAGAGACCCGCCGGCCCTGCAACAGGTGCATGCCTCTCTCAATCGGACAACTCCTTGTGGTTCATCATATGTCGGAGACAATCATGAAAAATATGCCCCGATCGAAGGTATCGGATCGTGGAGTGAACCGGGTACGGGCATTAACCTTTCTCCGTGTTGAACTCCCCTGCATGTGCCGGATGAAGGGGGCTTTTTCCCCGCCTCACCCATAAGTAAACCCTATAGCGTGAGAGGGACATTACTCTATGATGTTCTGTATCGTAACGGGCGGTGCCGGTTTCATCGGTTCGCACGTCGTCGACGCCCTGGCCGCGGCGGGAGACGATGTGCTGATCATCGATGACTGCAGTGCGGGCACCGAGATGAACCTCGCGCACCACACGGTGGGCGGGCGGGTCACTTTCGTCAGGCAGAATCTGCTCGATGACGGCTGGCAGGAGCGATTTAAAGGTGCAGACCGGGTCTACCATATCGCCGCGGACCCCGACGTCCGGCAGAGCGCCGTGACCCCGGACTCCCAGATCAGGAACAATATCGTCGCGACGCACCGGGTGCTCGAGGCGATGAGGGCGCACGGCGTGCCGGAACTGGTCTTCACCTCGACCTCGACCGTCTACGGCGATGCCGCCGTCATCCCGACGCCGGAGACTTACACCCCGCTCGAACCGATATCTGTCTACGGTGCGACGAAACTTGCCTGCGAGGCGCTCATATCGTCTTACTGCCACTCGTTTGAGATGACGTCCTGGGTCTACCGGTTTGCAAATATCATCGGTGAGAGGAGCGGACACGGCGTCATCTCCGACTTCATCCGCAAACTCCGGGAAAACCCGCAGGAACTCGAGATCCTGGGCGACGGCAGGCAGACGAAATCCTACCTGGAGGTCGGGGAGTGCGTCCGCGCCGTGCAGTTCGGGATCGAGCACTCGCGCGACCCGGTGAACACCTTCAACATCGGCTCCGAGGACTGGATCGACGTCGTCAGGATCGCCGATATTGTCGCGGAGGAGATGGGTCTTTCCGGCGTACGCTACCGGTTCACCGGCGGAGCGCGGGGCTGGGTCGGCGACGTGCCCAGAATGCAGCTCTCGGTCGAGAAACTCAAGGATCTTGGCTGGCGGTGCGCCACCACCTCGGAAGAGAGCGTCCGGACAGCGGTCCGCGCCATGCTCGGGTAGAGAGGCACGCCCCCCTATCCGGGCCGAAATTTTAGGCATTACCAGGGCTGCACAGGGTTCACATGAAGTACATCATCATTCTCGGGGACGGCATGGCGGACGAGCCGCTTGCCGAACTGGGGGGCAGGACACCCCTCGAATACGCAGAGATACCGAATATGGACAGGATCGCCCATGAGGGGCGATGCGGGATGCTCCGGACCGTGCCGGAAGGATTCGAGCCGGGGAGCGACGTCGCGAACCTCTCCATCCTGGGCTACGATCCCCGTACCTCCTATACCGGGAGGGGGCCGCTTGAGGCGGCCAGCATGGGCATCGATCTCGGGGAGGGGGAGATGGCCTACCGGTGCAACCTGGTCACGATCCGGGGCGGCGTGATGGAGGACTTCAACGCCGGGCACATCTCGAGCGCCGAGGGGGCCGAACTCTTGCGCGATCTCGACGCTCTGCTCGATGGCATCCGGGTCTACCCGGGGATCAGCTACCGGAACCTGATGACCGTCCCCCGCGCGCGCGGCGCCGTCACCACCCCGCCCCACGATATCGTCGGTCAGCCGATCACGGAGTTCCTCCCGCGCGGAGACGACGCCGAACTCCTCCGCGAATGCATGGAGCAGGCACGCGAGGTCTTTGCCGGCCACCCGGTCAACCGCCGCCGCCGGGAGGAGGGGAAGACCCCGGCAACCGAGATCTGGCCGTGGAGCGGCGGGAAGAAGCCGTCGCTCGCGCCCTTCCGCGAGAAGTACGGCCTTGCCGGAGGGGTGATCTCCGCGGTCGACCTCCTGGCCGGCATCGCCCGCCTTGCCGGGATGGAGGTGATCCACGTCCCGGGCGCCACCGGGTTCACCGACACCGACTACGAGGCGAAGGCCCGGTATGCGGTCGACGCCCTCGACCGCCTCGACTTCGTCTACATGCACGTCGAGGCCCCCGACGAGGCCGGGCACATGGGGAGCGTGGAGGAGAAGGTGCGGGCGATCGAGCGGCTCGACGAGGCGATCGGGATCGTCCTCGACCGCCCGGATACGGCCGTCGCGGTCCTCCCCGACCATCCGACGCCGATTCGGTGCAGGACCCATACCGCGGACCCGGTGCCGTTCGCGGTGCTCGGGAAGGGGAGGGACGATGTTGCCGCGTTCTCCGAGCGCGAGGCGAGAGAGGGTTCGTTCGGGCTCATGGAGGCTCCTGACTTCCTGTCCCTGTTCTTTTCACCGTGAACCGCCCCGGATGAGGGCGGATTTTCCGGCACCATCTTTTTGTAGTCTCCATGTACAACGCTACCCAAGGACATGGAACCCCTGACGGCAGACAGTATCGTCGAGAAGATACGGGAGATCGAGCAGGGCGTGGGAAGGCTCTCCCCGCTGCAGAAGGTTCTCATCGGGACCGACGGGTCGGTGACCGGCCTGCTCGAGATGGCGACGGGCCATCCCGTCACCATCACCACCCTGGTGCAGGATGTCGTCGCCGCCGATACCGAGGCGGCGGCGGCACTCGATATCGAGCAGGGCGATGAGGTCAACTACCGTGTCGTGGAGCTAAAAGACGGCGTAACGGGAGAGGTGCTCATCTATGCGGTCTCCTGCACCCCGCTCCGGCGGCTTGCACCGGAGTTCAGGCAGGACCTCATGCGGGCCGATATCCCCATCGGGAGGATTCTCCGCCGCCACCGGATAGAGTCGCGCCGGGAGATCACCGATGCCCGCGTCATCCGCGCCGGTACGAACCTGGCCCGGACGTTCAACGTCCACCGGTGCGAACCGATGCTCTCGCGGAAATACCGGATCATCCACCGCGAGGAGCCGTTGATCGCTATCGAGGAGATCTTCCCCTGCACGGCGTTTGCGGACGAGATCAGGGTGCTGGTCGACGCCCCGTCACGGATTCACATCACCCTGCTCGATATGAACGGCACCTCGGGCAGGGTGGACGGCGGGGTCGGGGTCACCCTCGACGAGCCCGGGTGCGTGCTCGATGCGCGGAAAGCCACGGGGATCGAGGTTCGCGGCGGCGACGAGGAGGCACGCCGCAGGGTTGCCGATGCGGCCCGGGCGGCGAAGGAGACGCTCGGACTCCCCGGGGGTGCGGAGATCGCCCTGCATGCCACCGCACGGCAGCACGCCGGACTCGGGAGCGGGACGCAGATTGCCCTCGCTACGGCCGCCGCCCTCTGCCGGCTTTACGAGCGGGACGTCTCCGTATGCGACCTTGCGAAGGCCGTCGGGCGCGGCGGGACCTCCGGCATCGGCACGGCGGCGTTCGACCAGGGGGGGTTCATCCTGGACGGCGGGCACCGGCTCGGAACTCCTGAAGGAAAGCAGGACTTCCGCCCCTCGGCGGCATCGCGGGGCGTCGCGCCCCCGCCGGTTCTCGCCAGGCACCGGTTCCCGGAGGACTGGCGTATCCTGCTCGTGACCCCGGATACCAGCGCAGGGGCGCACGGGGGAAGGGAGGTCGACATCTTCCGCACACACTGCCCGGTGCCGCTCAATGAGGTGCGGGAACTCTGCCACGAGGTGCTCATGCGGATGATCCCGGGCCTTGTCGAGCACGACCTCGACCTCTTCGGTTCGGCGATCAACAGGACACAAACTCTTGGGTTCAAAAAGGTCGAGGTGGCGATGCAGCACCCGGTCGTCTCCGCGCTCCTCAAGGCGACGGTGCAGGCCGGCGCCGCCGGTGCGGGCCTGAGCTCGTTCGGGCCGACGGT
>NZ_DAFZ01000078.1:14972-15219 GCF_002498065.1 Methanoculleus sp. UBA208
GCTCGTTCGGGCCGACGGTCTATGCCGTCGGCGATTCCGGGATGCAGGATGCGGCACGGGCGGCGAGGGAAGTGCTCGGCGACTGCGGAGGCTCGGTGCTCCTGACGCGGGCGAGGAACTGCGGGGCGAACGTGCGGGCAGAGTGACGAACTCGAATGCTCCTTCGCGTGAGACTGTATTGTTATCTTTACTGTCAACTCACGCGGAGCCGCGGAGTGCGATTCGCCACACGGGGGGAGGGACCGGG
>NZ_DAFZ01000078.1:15570-15706 GCF_002498065.1 Methanoculleus sp. UBA208
TGAGCACCGCCAGGTGCGAGTGGGTGTCCCTCGCCCGGCAGAGACGTTTTGGGGCGACCTCAAGGTGAAATGTCCCACCTGGGCCAGGATGAAGAAACAAGCCTTGTTCAGGTACTGAAGTCGTCCCAAAAGTACC
>NZ_DAFZ01000015.1 GCF_002498065.1 Methanoculleus sp. UBA208
CTACGAGAGCGCCCCGGCGCCGGCGTGAAAAACCCCTTAATTTTTGCCCTGCACCAGATTCCCCGAATGCCCAACATTTAAGTAGCGCCGCCGCCAATTCTCTGACGGTGAATTGCACTATGTGTGATTGTTTTATTTGTTGAACCGATTCGCTTTTTTGACACTACTTTACGGGACGGGGAACAGACACCGGGTGTCTCCCTGACGCCGGCCGAGAAACTCGAGATCGCAACGCACCTCGCCGACCTCGGGGTCCACGTGATCGAAGCAGGCTCGGCAGCCGCATCCGCGGGGGAACGCGAGTCCATCCGGGCCATCGCCGACGCCGGCCTTGCCGCCGAGTGCTGCACCTACGTCCGGGCTCTTCCCGGGGATATCGATCTTGCCGCCGACGCCGGCGCCGACTCCGTCCACCTCGTCGTCCCGGTGAGCGATCTCCACATCGGCAAGAAGCTCCGAAAGACCCGCGAACAGGTCTGCGAGATGGCCTGGAGCGCTATCGAGTACGCGAAGAGCCGCGGCCTCATCGTCGAACTCTCCGGGGAGGACGCATCCCGCGCCGACCAGGCGTTCCTTGCAGAGGTCTTCCGGGAAGGGGTCGAGCGGGGCGCAGACCGGCTCTGCTTCTGCGACACCGTCGGGCTCCTCACGCCTGAGCGGGCCGCCGGGATCATACCGCCGCTCCTCTTCGCCCCGCTCTCCATCCACTGCCACGACGACCTCGGGTTCGCGCTCGCAAACACCGTCGCCGCCCTCCGCGCCGGGGCGTCCTGCGCCCACGTCACCGTCAACGGCCTCGGAGAGCGGGCAGGAAACACAGGCCTTGAGGAACTGGTGATGGCGCTCGAGGTGCTCTACGGGGTCGATACCGGGATCGTGACCGAAGAACTCTACCCGCTCTCGACACACGTCGCCCGGCTGACCGGGGTGCCGCTCGCCACCAACAAACCCATCGTCGGCGAGATGGCCTTCACTCACGAGAGCGGCATCCACGCCCACGGGGTGATGCGGGACGCGAGCACCTACGAGCCGCTCCGGCCGGAACGGGTAGGAAGGAAGCGCCGCATCGTCCTCGGCAAGCACTCCGGGTCGGCGGCGGTCGAGGCCGCGCTCCGCGATATGGGGTATGCCCCGGACAGCGTGCAGCTCGCGGAGATCGTCGCCCGGATCAAACGCCTCGGGGATGCGGGCATGCGGACAACCGATGCCGACATCATGGCGATCGCCGATACCGTCATGGAGATCGAGTTTACGCCCTGCATCGAACTTCGCCAGTTCACCATTGTCTCCGGGAGCAACGCGATACCGACCGCCTCGGTGACGATGCTCGTCAACGGCGACGAGATCACCGGTGCCGCAGTCGGGACCGGGCCGGTGGACGCGGCGATCCGCGCGCTCCAAGAGTCGGTCGCAGACGTCGGCAGCGTAAGGCTCGATGAATACAGCGTTGACGCCATAACGGGCGGCACGGACGCCCTTGTTGACGTCTCGGTGAAACTCAGCAAAGACGGGAAGACCGTGACGTCACGGGGCGCGAGGACCGACATCATCATGGCAAGCGTCGAAGCAGTTATCGCAGGGATGAACAGATTACTCAGGGAAGAGCATGAAGACCGGAGCCAGGACTCTGATTGAAGCGCTGCAGCGTGAAGGGGTGGACACCATCTTCGGCTACCCCGGCGGCGTGGTGTTGCCGATCTACGATGAACTCTACGATTCGTCGATCCGGCACATACTGGTAAGGCATGAGCAGGCAGCGGCGCACGCGGCCGACGGTTACGCGCGCGCGAGCGGCCGCGTAGGGGTATGCCTTGCCACCTCCGGCCCCGGTGCGTGCAACCTGGTCACGGGGATTGCGACGGCGTATATGGATTCCATCCCCGTCGTGGCGCTCACCGGCCAGGTCCCGACCGCCCTTCTCGGGAACGACGCGTTCCAGGAGTCGGACATCACCGGGATCACGCTGCCGGTCACCAAGCACAATTACCTGGTCAAAGACGCCGCCGATATCGACCGCGTGGTCCGGGAGGCGTTCTACATCGCGCGGACAGGCCGTCCGGGCCCGGTACTGGTCGATCTGCCCAAAGATGTCAGCACGAGCGAGGTGAAGAGCACGAAGGCCGTCCCGGAGACGGTCTCCCTCCGGGGCTACCAGCCCACCTACGAGGGGCACGTCCGCCAGATTGATAAGGCGCTCGACCTGATCGCGGGGGCACAGCGGCCGCTCGTCTACGCCGGCGGCGGGGTGGTCCTCTCGGGAGCGTCGGCCGAACTCCTGGAGTTCGTGGAGACCGCCGCCGTCCCGGTGACGACGACCCTGATGGGGCTCGGCGCCGTCCCCGGCGACCACCCGCTCTGCCTCGGGATGCTCGGGATGCACGGCACCCAGTCCGCGAACTACGCGGTCACGGAGTGCGACCTCCTGATAGCCGTCGGTGTCCGGTTCGATGACCGGGTGACGGGGAAGATCGAGACGTTCGCGCCGAACGCCGCGGTCATCCATATCGATATCGACCCGGCGGAGATCGGGAAGAACAAGTTGGTCAACGTCCCCATCGTGGGCGACGTCAAAGCCGTGCTCCGGGCGCTCCTCCGGCGGATGCAGAAGCGCGGCGATACGGCGAACTGGGTTTCCCGGATCAACGCCTGGAAGACACAGTTCCCGCTCAGTTACCGCAACGACGGCCATCTCCGTCCGCAGTACGTCGTGGAGCAGCTCTCCGACATCCTGAAAGGCGAGGGGATCGTCGTGAGCGAGGTCGGCCAGAACCAGATGTGGACCGCGCTCTACTACTGCTTTAAGAAACCCCGGACCTGGATCACCTCCGGCGGCCTCGGGACGATGGGCTACGGGTTCCCGGCAGCCATCGGCGCCCATTACGCCCGGCCGGATATGCCGGTCGTCGACATCGCCGGCGACGGGAGTTTCCAGATGAACATCCAGGAGCTCGGGACGGTGGCGCAGTACGATATCCCCGTCAAGGTCGTGGTCTTGAACAACATGTACCTCGGGATGGTGCGCCAGTGGCAGGAACTCTTCTACGACCGGCGCTACTCCTACACGGAGCTGCCGCCGGTGGACTTCGTGAAGATCGCGAACGCCTACGGGATCGAGGGCATTACGGTCACGGAGAAGGACCGTGTCCGGGAGGCGCTCGAGACCGCGCTCGCCACCGACGGGCCGTTCGTCCTGGACTTCAGGGTCGAGCGGGAGGAGAACGTCTTCCCCATGGTCCCGGCCGGGGCTGCCATCAACGAGATGATCGGGGTGCGTCAGCAATGAAACCGCATACGCTGAGCGTTCTCGTGGAGAACCGGGCGGGTGTCTTGAGCCGGGTCGCCGGGATGTTCTCGCGGCGGGGGTTCAACATCGAGAGCCTCGCCGTCGGGACCTGCGAGGAGCCGAACATGAGCCGGATCACGATCGTGGTCAACGGCGACGACGGAATCGTCGAACAGGTGATGAAGCAGACCAACAAGCTCATCGACGTCATCAAGGTCTCGGACCTGACGGAGCGGGAGAGCGTGGAGCGGGAACTCGCCCTCATCAAGGTAACCGCCGAACCGGGCACCTCCCGTGCCGAGATCCTGCAGATCGCAGACATCTTCCGGGCGCAGGTCGTGGATGTCGGGGCAAAGGCGCTGGTGCTCCAGGTTGCCGGCGATACCAACAAGATCGACGCACTCGAGAAGCTCCTGCGCCAGTACGGCATCAAAGAACTCGTCCGCACGGGAAAAGTTGCTCTCCTCCGGGGAGCAAAGACCGTAAAAAGTTCCAAATAATTTTCTTTTTGGTGCGATACGTTCGTCACGCCATCGGGACGATCTCTCCGCCTCCCGGGCGATCGTGTTATATGTTAGCACGGCACACGCTAACACAGTATGCTCTTCGAATTGCCTCTTCATACGGGAATCGTTGTGGGCGGCGCCGTCGCCCTGGTCTTCGTGCTGCTCGCCCTCTGGGGGCTCCGGTTCAGGGAGGCCGTTTGAATGGCGGACGCCCTGACGCTCGTACTGATCGGGCTCTACTTCTTCGTGCTCATCGGCATCGGGAACTGGGCCTCGAAGAAGATCCATAACACCGAGGACTACATCCTCGCGGGCAGATCGCTCGGGTTCTGGGTCTTTACGATCCTGATCGTCTGCTCGATCTGCAGCGGGATGACCCTGCTCGGTGTGAGCGGCTTTGGGTATACCTCGGGCTGGCCCGGGATATGGGAGCAGATCTTCGTCCCGCTCGCGGCCGCGTTCTGCATCATCTTCTTCGGGGTAAAACTCCACTCCATCGGGAAGGAGCGGGGCTACCTGACCGTCCAGGACTACCTTGCCGACCGGTTCGAGAGCCCGCGGGCGCTCCGGGGCCTCTCCGCGGTCTCCGGGATCATCGTCTCGCTGATCTACCTTGTGGGGCAGTACGCCGCGATCAGCATCGTGCTCGTCTGGCTCTTTGCCATCCCGCACTGGCAGGCGCTGCTCATCGCCGGGGTCATCATCACCGCCTACACGGTCGTCGGAGGGCTCTATGCCGTATCCTGGACGACCCTCTTCCAGGGCGGCATCCTGATCTTCGGCGTGCTCCTGATGGCGCCGTTCGTCATCATGAGCGCCGGCGGCCTGGGTCACATCGATGCCGTGCTCGCCGGGATCGACCCGAACTTCGTCGAGCCCTGGTACCCGAGCCCGGCCTACGCTCCTTACGCCTACGCAACGCCTGAGTTCCTGGTTTCGTTCGGCATCCTCCTGATGGTCGGCCTCGCCTGTGCGCCGCACGTCATCAACAACGTCCTCGCTGCAAAAGAGGACCGCTACTTCAAGTGGGCGCCGCTCGTTGCGTTCGGGATCTACGCGGTCGTGATGTTCCTCGTGAAGTTCACGGGGTTTGCCGTGCGTTCGCTCGTCGAGGAGGGAAGGCTGGTGCTCCCGGACGCCGTGAACGCCCAGGACTTCGCGTTTATACTGGGCGTCGAGTATGCCATGCCGAACGTGGCGTTGTGGGCGCTCTTTGCCGTGATTGTCCTTGCTGCGGTGATGTCCACGACTGATCGGCTCATGCTCACCGTCGGCACCATGTTCGCGTGGGATATCTACAAAAACATCTTCCGCCCCTCGGCCTCCGATAAAGAGGTTCTTGTCGTCTCGAAGGTCGCGGTCGTCCTCGGGGCCGGCGGCACGCTCCTGCTCGCCATCAACCCGCCGCCGATGCTTGCGTGGCTGATCTGGATGGGTATCGGTGTCATGCTCGCGACATTCGCGGTTCCGCTGCTCGCCGGGCTCTACTGGCGCGGCGCCACCGGACAGGGAGCGATCGCGAGCATGGCGACCGGGCTCGTCGCGGCCGCAGTCTTCGGCTACTGGCACCAGTTCGTGGCAAAGCTCCCGGTACACTTCAGCCTCTACGCGCTCGTGCTCTCGGCCCTCGCCATGGTCGTCGTGAGCCTTCTCTCCGCCGGGAACTCCACCACCACGCTCGACGGCACCCGGACCGGCTGGTTCATCCAGTCGCCCCGCAGTTCTCCACGGCCGAGCAGCCCGGGAGATTCCTGGTTGGTCGATCAGGACTCGCCCCGCCAGCAGTGACGGCGGAGCGCTCCCGGTCTTCCCGGGCGCCGATTTTTCTTCTTCGTGCGAAATTGCATCACCGCCGCTTTTGTAGACCCGGGTCCCCCCAACCCTGCACGGTTCCGGATCTCCTCCACAAAGTCTATATCTGTATAACCATACACTTATGAAGTTCACATGGACGACTGTAACAGGTGCGATCCCTGCACCAGGCTCCGCGAGATTGTCCCGGAGATGGCAAGGGTCTTCAAAGCCCTCGGTGACACGAACCGGCTCCGGATAATCTATCTGCTCGCCACGGACACCACCGGGACGATGGGGGTCTCCGACCTGGCGGAACGACTCGGCATCTCGCAGCCGGCCGCCTCCCAGCACTTAAAGACGCTAAAAAATGAGGGTATCGTGACATCCCGGCGGGAGGGGTTCCGTGTCTACTTCTCGTTCAACCGCGACCGGCTGGTACAGTTCCAGGATTACTTCGACCTGATGGGCAGCGCCGTCATGGACCGGTGTGACCGGGAACTCGTCCGGAAAACGACACGGCAGACGGCGCTGAATGCCTGCGTCGTCTTCTACTCGTATACCGGGGTGACCCGGGAGGTCGCGGACCGGATCCGGAACGCCTGCGGATGCGATCTCGTCGAGGTGAAGACGGTGACCGAGTACTCGGCCTTCACGGCGTACACGACCGGCGTCCTGCACTCCCGGCGGGGGATCTGCGATCCGATCACGCCTGACGAGATCGATGTCTCGCGGTACGACCTGCTTGTTGTCGGCACGCCGGTCTGGGCCTGGAAACCCGCACCGGCAATCAACGCCGCCGTCAGGGCGCTCAAAGGCTGCGAGGGGAAGCGGGCCGTGATCTTCGTCACGAACCGCGGCCAGCCCGGCGAGGCCCTCCCGCTTCTTGAAGCGGCGCTCGCCGCACGGGGAGTCGAGGTCGTGGCAGCGGTCAGTCTCACGAAAGACGACCTGGCGACCCGTAAGGCGGAGAACGATCTCATCGAACGGATCGTCGAAGCATACCCGCTCGACAAAAACAACGTGATATCATGAAGACCATTATCTACTATTTTACCGGGACCGGCAACTCCCTTGCCGCCGCAAAGAAGATCGCTGCATCCCACGGGGAGACCGAAATTGTCCCGATAGCGGCGTTTAGGAATATTACGGACGAGATCAGCCCGGATGCCGGTAGGGCCGGGATCGTCTGCCCGGTCTACTTCGCCGGGCTCCCGGCGATGGTGGCGTCGTTCGCGGAGCGTCTCGACTTCGCTTCAGCGAACTATGTCTTCTCGGTCGTCACGCACGGGGGAGGCGGAGGCTCCGCCGCCCTCCGGCAGCTCGATGGAATCCTGAAAGACAAGGCCGGAAGGGGGCTCGATGCGGGGTTTGCGGTGAGTATGCCGGGCAACTACATCCTGACGTACGAGTCGCCCGCAGGGGAGAAGCGGGATCGCCTGCTTGCCGCGGCAGATGCGGACCTTGAGAGGATCGCAGGGCAGATCCGGCAGGAGACGAGGCTGAAACTCCCGAACTCGCCGGTCACGCGGATCGTCAAGGCCCTCACATACCCCCGGTTTCGCTCCCATGTCCACGGGGACGACCGCAAGTTCACGGTGACGGAAAAATGCACGTCGTGCGGCACCTGCGCGAGGCTTTGCCCGGCGGGCAACATCGAGATGGGCGGTGGAAGACCGGTCTGGAACCACCGGTGCGAACTTTGCTGCGGGTGCATCCACCTCTGCCCGGTCGAGGCTATCCAGGCCGGAAAGGGTACCGAAGGGAGGCAGCGCTACCGGAACCCGTCGGTCGGCATCGCCGAACTGGAGCGCCAGCGGGGAGCTGAGCCGTGAAGACCGTCATCTACTACTTCACCGGGACCGGCAACTCCCTTGCCGCGGCGAGAAGGATCGCCGGGGCTCTCGGGGAGACTGAACTTATTCCGATCGCATCGCTTGCGAACACCCCGGGCCCCGTTACCCCGGATGCCGACCGGGTCGGGATCGTCTGCCCGGTCTACGACTGCGGGGTGCCGGTCATGGTCGCCGAATTCGCCAGGAGGCTCGACCTCTCAGGGGTAGGGTACACGTTCGCGGTCGTCACGATGGCCGGGATGGGCGTCTCGGCACTCCACCAGCTGAACGGGATCGTCCGGGAACGGCGGGCGGGAGGGCTCGACGCCGCGTTTGCCGTCGGCATGCCCGGCAACTTCCCGCCGCTCGCGCGGCCGCCGGAAGGTGAGAGGTGCGATAAGATCCTCAGCAAGGCGGACAAACGGCTCGGCGAGATCGCGGAGGCGATCGGGAGCGGCCGTCCGGTCTCCCCGGGGTTCGCACCCCTCTCCGGGCTCGTGAAAGCCCTGACCTACGGGCCGTTCGTAAAGGGCGCTCACGATGCGGCCGACGTCTTCTCGGTCTCGGACGCCTGCACCGGCTGCGGCACCTGCGCGAGGGTCTGCCCGGCGGGCAACATCGATATGGTCGATGGAAGACCGGTCTGGGGGCGGCGGTGCGAACTCTGCTGTGCCTGCCTCCACTTCTGCCCGACAGAAGCGATCCAGCTCCACGTGATGCGGGGAACCGAAGGGCGGGGGCGCTACCGGCACCCGGATCTTGCGGTTGCGGATATGGAGGCGCAGCGTGGTGAGTGAGCCCCGCAAATGAGGTTTGAGCCATGGCAAACGAATCGAAGATCCGGCCGGCGTTGCGCCAGAGGGTACGGAAAGCGCTGCTCATCCTCTCGTTCGTACTGCTGCCGGTGACCTTCGTCTACATATCCTGCCCGATCATCACCGAGGGTGCGTCGCAGGGCATCGCTACCGGCGGCCTCTTCATGTTCACGTTTCTCTTCATCGGTTCGCTCTTCTTCGGGAGACTCTGGTGCGGCTACCTCTGCCCCGCGGGCGGCCTGCAGGAGATCTACTTCGGGCTCAACAGTACGCGGTTCAAGATCGAGTGGCTGAACTGGCTGAAGTATCCCATCTTTCTCGGGATTTATGGGTCCATCGCCGTCGCCATCTACTCCGCCGGGGGTCTTTCAACCATCGATCTCTTCTACCAGACCGGCAACGGGATCTCGATCGACCGGCCGGGCGCATACACCCTTCTCTACGCCCAGATCGCATTCATCACCGTATTCGCCCTTCTGGCCGGACGGCGGGGGTTCTGCCACAGTTTCTGCCCCATCGCGGTCATGCTGATCATCGGCCGGAAGGTCAGGAACCTCGTCGGCTGGCCGGCGCTTCGCCTCGCGGCCGACGCGGAACGCTGCGTGGATTGCGGGAGGTGCTCGGAGACCTGCCCCATGAGCCTCGACGTCCGCGGCATGGTCCGGGAGGGGCGGATGGAGGATGCGGAATGCATCCTCTGCGGCGGCTGCGTGGATACCTGCCCGCAGGACGCTGTTCGGTACGCGTGGAGGGGGAGGCCATGATCGTCGACACGATCTCTTCCGCCATCCGGAATGTCTCGTCGGGGAGAACGCTCATCGCATCGTTGGCCTTCTTCGCCGTCTCGGCGGTCCTGGTCAACGGGCGGCCGTTCGGCCTCGCACGGCTCGCGGAGATCACGGGCGGCGCAGGAATTCTCGACATGGAGTTCACCTACACGCCGGTGCAGGCGTACGCGATGCTTGCGGCGCTCGGGGATGCCGGTCGGGAGTTCTACCTGACGCGGATCGTGCCGCTCGATCTCGTCTTCCCGCTGGCGTATACGCTCTTTTTCGCCGTTACAATCACCTGGCTCCTCTCCCGCCGGCTGCCGGAGGGGAGTCCGTGGATGCGGTTAAACGTCGTCCCGCTCATCGCGGGCGCCGCCGACTACGGCGAGAACATCGGGGTCATCGCGCTGCTCCTCTCCTACCCGGCCGAACTCTACGGGGTTGCGGGGTTCACCGCCGTGATGTCGCCGATCAAGTACACGTTCATCGCGGTCAGCATGCTGATAGTTCTCGGCGCACTTGCCGGATGGGCGGTCAGCGGTCTACGGGGGCGGTGAGGCGTAACCCCTGCAGGTATTGCGATCGCCGGAGTCCGCTATCCTGTTAAACGAACGTCCGGATTCCCGCGCCAGCAGGGGCGTCCGCCATCAACGCAATGGGACAGAACCCGCACTCTGCGTTCCCTGCCCGGGAACTCCCGCTTTTTACTCCAATATGCGGCGTCTGCGGGGAAACGGATGGTCAACCATATATGGTTTCGGCATAAACAGTACGAACGTGAAATCGGCGGTACTGGGTGGCGGCCTTACCGGGATAACGCTGGCCCGCCTGCTCCACGAACAGGGCGACGACGTGACCGTTCTTGAACGGAACGAGAAGATCGGGGGGCTCTGCCGATCGAGGGCCGAAGCGGGTTTCACGTTCGATTCCGGGGGCTCGCACATCATCTTCTCCCGTGATACGGAAGTCCTCTCCTTCATGCTCTCGGTTCTCGGCGAAAACGTCGGCCGGCGAAAGCGGAACACGAAGATCCTCTACAAGGGCCGCTACGTCAAATACCCCTTCGAGAATGGCCTCTACCAGTTGCCCGACGAAGACCGTTTCTTCTGCATAAACGAGTTCGTGAAGAACCTCATCGCCGTCGAGAAAGGCGAGGTCCCGCCGCCGGAAAACTTTGCCGGGTGGATCACCTATACCTTCGGCCGGGGCATCGCCGAGTGCTACATGCTCCCCTACAACGAAAAGATCTGGAACTACCCGGCCGCCCGGATGTCGCACCACTGGGTCGAGGGGCGCATCCCCCGCCCGCCGGTAGAGGATATCATCCGGTCGGCCATCGGCATCGAGACCGAGGGCTACGTCCACCAGGCGGTCTTCTCCTACCCTGTGGCGGGCGGGATAGAGGCGCTGGTGCGGGCGATCGCGGAACCGGTCCTCCCCGCCGTCCGGACCGGTTTTTCCGTCGCCTCCGTCCGCGAGGAGGACGGGGGATTTGTTGTCAGCGACGGCCCCGCGACCGTCCGCGCGGATCGCGTCATCTCGACGATCCCGCTTCAGAACCTGCTCCCCTGCTTATCAGACGTCCCGGCCGACGTGCAGGCGGCGTGCGACGCCCTCCGGTACAACTCGCTCTGCTCGGTCTTCATCGGTTTATCCGGCGACGTTCCCGATATATCCTGGCTCTACGTCCCCGACCCCGCGACCGGCCTCTTCAACCGGATCTCGTTCCCCTCGAACTACAGCACGGAGGTCGCTCCTCCCGGCCACTCCTCGATCCTCGCCGAGATCACCTACAACGAAGGGGATGCGGTCTCCCGGATGACGGATGATGCGGTGATCGAGCATACTGTCAGTTCTCTCATCGCCGCGGGGATCGTCTCATCCCGGGACGAGGTCGTCTACACCGGCATCGCGCGGGAGAAGTTCGCCTACGTCGTCTACGACACCGAGTACCTCCGAAACATCGCAACCGTCCGGGAGTTCTGCCGGGAGCGGGGCATCGACCTCGTCGGGCGGTTTTCGCAGTTCGAATACCTCAATATGGATGGCTGCATCAGGAGCGCGATCGACTTCGTGAGGGTGAACGGATGAAGGTCAACATATTCGTCGAAGACTTCCGCTTTCTGCGCTACATCGGGTGCGCGACGGCGGCGAGGACGCTGTACAACCACCTCGCCCGGCTCCCCGATATGGAGGTCGCCCGCAACCTCTACCACGGCGACTTCGACCTTACCCACTACCATACCTTCGGGCCCTGGGCGATGTACCACCTGAAGTTCACCGAGGGCGCAAAGGTCCTGACCGCCCACTCGACACCCCGCCTGAACGAGGGGAACGTCGCCTTCTCGCAGAGGATAAACAAGGTCTACCCGAAGATCTACCGGCAGTTCGACCACATCATCACGATATCGGAGCCCTGCCACCGGGAGACCGAACAGCTCGTCCCCGATGTCCCGATGACCCTCATTCCGAACGGTATCGACCGTGAGTACTTCAAGCGCGATGGTAAGAAGCGCAAGTCGTTCCGCGACGAGTACGGGATCGACCCCGGCCGGAGGGTGGTGCTCTCCGTCGGCCAGCAGACCCCCCGGAAGGGCATCTACGATTTCTTCAAACTCGCAGAGCAGCACCTCGACATGACCTGGGTCTGGGTGGGCGGGTTCCCGTACGGGACGTTCTCGAAGGACTACGCGAAGATCCAGATGCTCAAGACCCAATGCCACGAGAACGTCATCTTCACCGGGGTCATCGACGATATCTCCCGGGCATACAGCGGGGCAGACGTCTTCTTCATGCCCTCCCATGCCGAGACGTTCGGCCTCGTGATCGTCGAGGCGCTCTCGGCGGGTCTCCCGGTCATCGCCCGGGACATCTTCGAGTTCCGGGAGATCTTCGGGGACTCGGTCCTCTTCTTCTCCGGGGTCGGCGAGGCAAGGGACCTCCTCGCCGACGAGGGAGTCCTGCAGCGCTGTGCCGCCCGCGCCCGCGCCTCGTCGGAGAAATACGACATCACGCTTATAGCAAAACGGCATCAACAACTATACCGGGAGTTGATCGAGGGATGATCTCCGTAGTCGTTCCGACATACAACGAAGAGCAGAACATCGAGCGCTGCCTGCGGTCTCTCGCCGACCAGACGGTGCCGAGGGAGACTTACGAGATCATCGTCGTCGACGGAGACTCAAAGGACCGGACCCGGGAGCTGGCCGAACCCCTTGCCGATCAGGTCTTTATCCAGACGAGCAAGCGGGTCGGCGGAGCGCGAAACGACGGGGCGATGGCCGCCTCGGGCGAGATCGTCGCCACGACGGACGCCGACTGCATCCTCCCCCGGGACTGGGTGGAGCGGATCGGGAGAAACTTCGCGGAGAGGGATATCGTGCAGATCTACGGCACGGTCTACCCGATCGAGGGCGGTTTACGGAACCGGCTCTCTCTTCTCGGCGCAAACACCTTCTCGCGCCTGGGCTACCACACCCGGACGATCTACTTCACGCTCGGGTGCAACACGGCGTTCGACCGCGATGCGTTCGTCCGGGCGGGGATGTACCGCTGCATCGATGCCGGGGACGACCTGGAGATAGCCCAGCGGATGCGCAAGCTCGGGAAGGTCTACCTCGATCCCCGTCTGAAGGTCGGGTTCTCGATGCGGCGCTACCAGCAGTTCGGGACGCTCAAGTCCATCTGGGAGTGGCTGTATATCGTTCTTTCCGGCGGCGAGGCCGGTAACGCCACCTACACGCAGCGGGAGTATAAGTAACTCCATGAAGAAGACCGCATCCATCCCCGAGATCTATGCCGCGGCGGTGCACCGATCCGATACCTGCGAGTTCGCACGCCTGCTCGGCATGGAGGTCACGGAGATCGAGGGCGGCTGCGTCAGGGTGGCCATGCGGACCGAGGGCATGAAGAACGCCCACGGGACGGTTCACGGGGGCGCGATCTTCGCCATCGCGGACCACGCCTTCGGCATCGCCGCAAACATGGACGGGATCGACCAGATAGCAATCTCAGCCCACATCCGCTACTTCTCCGTGCCGGCGGCGGACACGCTCGAGGCGGTCGCCCGCAGGGTCTCGGAGACGGAGAAGACATCGGTCTATGCCGTCGACGTCTACTCGGGCGACCGCCTGGTCGCAACGTTTGAGGGCGTCGGGTTCAAGATTGGGGGGACGGCGAAGCGGGAGTGAAAAGGGTTTTCATTGCCGGCAGAGGCGCGAGCTCTTATTTTCTGCGGTTCTGTCATTCGAAATCTGAGGGGTTCTTGACCATTTGTCCCTCTGTCGTTGTTATCCACGATTATTGGAACTGGATGAGCGAGAGCAAGCCCAAGAAAGTGGACCGTGGGGATATCGCGTCTGGGGGAGGGGCTGACGGGGAGGGGGGAGCATCCCCCCTCCCCTGTTTCTATCCCTAAGGAGGCGTAACCCCCACCTCACCCGGCCTCCGGCCTCCTCATTCGCACCTCGCACCTGCGGTGCTCGAACTCCGTTCCTGATGGAACATCGTTCTTCGGTGCTCATGCTCCGCTCTTTCAGAGCATCGCACCCCACACCTCGGGGCGGAGGCAGTGCGTGGCGATAAGCGACTGGCTGAAGGGCAGGAGCTCGAGCACCGCAGGTGCGTAGTCCACTGGAAAGCCGTGTACGGGGTCGCAAGAATCTAAACGGACGGATTTCTAATGACAATTGTTGCAGGGCCCGACGCCTCATAAGAACGGGGAGTAAGGTATTCAACATCGCCAACCGCAGCCTGGATATCCCGCTCTCCTACCACACCCTGCACTGCCCGCCCCCGCGCTTCGCGAAGTACTGCTGGTGATACTCCTCGGCCCGCCAGAACGTCCCCGCGGGCTCGATCGCGGTGACGATGGGGCGCCTGAACCTGCCCGAACGCTCCATCTCCTCCTTTGAGGCCCGGGCCTCCCCCTCCTGCTCCGGGGTGTGGTAGAAGATCACCGACCTGTACTGCGTCCCGATATCGGGCCCCTGCCGGTTGGGCGTGGTCGGGTCGTGGGCGTTCCAGAAAGTGTCGAGGAGCTCCCGGTACGAGACGGTATCGGGATCGTAGGTCACCTGCACGACCTCGGCGTGCCCGGTCCTTCCGGTGCAGACCTCGGGGTAGGACGGGTTCTCGGTGGTGCCCCCCATGAACCCCACCGCCGTATCCACGACGCCCGGCACGCGCCGGAACGTCTCCTCGACGCCCCAGAAACATCCCGCGCCGAAGGTGGCGCGCTCGAGGCTCTTCTCCGGTGCCATGACAGTCACGCCTCTTGACGGGTCCGTGGAAAAAGGTATCGACGCCTTTTGGGCATACCCTTATCCCCGGCCGGTGCCACGTACTCACATGGCCTTTGAATCAGACGCCGTAGAGATGGTCGCCCGGCTGATGGCGCTCTCGGCGCGCACCGCCCCGAAGGCACGGGGCATAGACGTCATCAAGACGATGATCGTCACCGGAGAGGAGAAGACGGCACTCGCGGAGGCAATGCGGGAGTACGGCGAGAAGCACGACGTGGGGTTCTTCATCAGGGACGCGGGCAACGTTGCGGCAAGCGACGCCTGCCTCCTCATCGGTTCGCTGCTCGCCGACGCCGTGGGCCTCGACTGCGGCGGGTGCGGGTATGCCACCTGTGCGGAGATGCTCGACGCCCAGCGCGAGATAAACCCGCCGGTCACCCCGTTCCGGGGGCCGAACTGCGTTGTCAGGATGGCGGATCTCGGGATCGCGGTCGGTTCCGCGGCAAAGACCGCGAGCATCCACAACGTCGACAACCGGGTCATGTACTCGGCCGGTGTCGGTGCGCTCTCGCTCGGGTGGCTGGAAGGATGCGGCGTCGCCTACGGGATCCCGCTCCGGGCATCGGGAAAGGATATCTTCTTTGACCGTACACGCTAACCGGGTAACAGCATGCCTATTATGAAGATCCGGGGCGGGGATCTTGACCTCGTCGAGTACGAGTTCTCCTCCTTCTCCCCCGGCGAGAATATCCGGCCGTGCGATCTTAAGAAGGAGTACCGGCTTGCACCGGTCTCCGGAACCGTCGTCGTCCGCGCCCCGGCGAGGATTCACCTCACCGTGCTCGACATGAACCGGTTCGCCCCGGACCGTCCCGGCGGGGGCGGGATCGGGTTTGCCATCGGGGTCTACTGCACCGCCGAGGTCGAGTGCACGGATTCAGGGATCGAGATCGATTACACCCGCGAGCCGATCCTCCGGCACTTCGCGGAGGCCTTCAGGCAGGTCGTCGGTTATGCGGGTGGCTTTCGGATCCGCGCCCGCGACCACCAGTACGAGCACGTCGGGCTCGGGTCGACGAGCACCATCCTGATCGCGGTCGCAAACGCCCTCAACACCGCGGTGGGCTCGCCGCTGACGAGCGACCAGCTCCGCCTCCTCCTCGGCTGCAACTTCGTCGAGGAGACGGAGGCCGGGAGCGTCGCGTTCGGGTTCGAGACCGGTGTCGGCCCCGCAGCGAGCACCCACGGCGGCATGGTGGTGATGGGCGACGAGCTGGCGCTCATCTACCGGCACGCCTTTGGGATGGGCAAAAAAGTCTACATCGCCATCCCGTCCTCGGACATCTCTTCGGCGGGGGAGAAGGAGTTCGACCTCCTGATGAACAAGGCCCGGACGCTCGATTACCGCGACCGCGAGCTGAAGTCCTACCTCGTCCTGATGGACCTCATCCCGGCGCTGGAGCACGGGGACCTCCGGAAAGCCGGCGACGTCATCTGGGAGATCGAGTTCCGGGGCTCGAAACGCGCCGAGGTGGAGCATCACGGATTCGAGATCTACCGCTACATGGCGGCGCTCCGCGATGCGGGCCTCGAGTTCGTCGGGATGAGTTCGGTCGGCCCGTCGATCGCGGTCATCACGGACCTCCCGGAGGAGGAGGTGGAAGCGATCCTCACGTCGGCGGGCCTCCGGGTCGCCATCGCGACCGAGGTGGACAACGAGGGGCTGAAGATCCAGGAGAGGGCGTGAGGCCGCCCTGGCCTCAAAAATCTCATTCTAAATTCGGGTTACAGGTATCTCCCAAAAAGTGACTCGTTTTAACCGGCAGGCATTTTCCATCAACATCGTCTATACCGCTCCCCATGCTACGGCCTGGAGAGGGTAAAAAGGGTTGAATTAGGGCAGAATCGTGAAAGATATCTCCTTACTGAATGCGAAAGAATTAACGGGAAAGGTAGTAGAAGCCCAAACGTTCCACGTCCCCACGCCCAGGTACGCTGTATCGATAGTAGCCGTGTAGCGGTTGTTGATTACATAAGTAGAGATCGGCACAACAGGGTTTTGGGGATTTTCAAAGTTAAGATCTATCGTTGTTCCATCAGGGATATTCTTCGTTCTTCCAGAGATCACAAGGTCCTCCGCGGCATGACATTCGCCCTTTATTTTGTCGATCTTTACATCGCACTTCTTTGCGGGCTGTGCTGCCAGGCAGGGCGTGACCAGCAGCAGAGCAGCACATATGCACACGATCCCCATGAGTAGGATCTGTTTCCTCAATCCATCGTCCTCCTGCCCCGTAAGGTATACCCCTGTACACCACCGGGATATAATGTTTATTGACAAACGGTAAGCCTGTTTTGAGCCAACGGAACGCCCGGCAACAATTTTTAATTGGCATGGTAGAAAGCATACGGATAAGATTACGGTATGCTCCGGCGTTCCAACTGTTATGCTTGTTCAGCGTAAACGGCTTCCCGCTTTTCGCATTCTGCTTCATATGGTGCAGTGCCCTTTTTGAGAACCCCGTCTTCTTCCACTCGGCGTATGGTATCATATCTTCCGGCGCATCCTGCCGGTAGATCCAGCAGGGGGGCTTGAAATGTCGGGTTTCGGCTTCTTCCCGGCGAGGTGGCGCGTCAACTCTCTGGTCTTGAGGAAGATGGCATAACTTCCTGATACTGCATAAAACGAAAGCCCTCGTAGCCAGGGCCGTTCCCGCCCGACCCCCCGGGTTCGACACAAACCGCTAGTGTGTACCGTATTCGTGGCGGGAAAAATAGCGTTATAGTGACCGACTCAGAAGTCGGTCATTATTCTGAACTGGTCGATCTCTTCGGTGCTCAGCTCTTCCAGGAACTCTTCGGCCGCGTGCTGGATATTCTTGCTCGCGGTGATGGCCCGGCCGACGACCAGGATGTCGGCGCCCGCCTTGAGTGCGTCCTTCACGACGTCCTGCCGGATGCCGCCTGCCGTTGCGACCAGCAGCCGCTCGCCGCCCGCCTTCTTGATCGCGGGGATGTCGCCCCAGGCGTACGCGGTCTCCTCGACGTCGATGCCCCGGTGCAGTTCCACGACGTCCGGCTTCACCTTCAGCTGCTTGACGACGGCGACGGGGTCTTTGACGTTGAGCATGTCCACCACGGTGTAGATGCCGGTCTTCCGGGTGTCCTCGATCGCCTTCTCGATGGTGGAGATGGGCGCAAGGCCGGAGATCACGACGGCGTCCGCGCCGGCATCGGCGGTCATCCGTGCCTCGAGGTTGCCCGTGTCGAGCGTTTTGAGGTCGGCAACAATGAACGCGTTCGGGCGGAGCTCGCGGATCTCGGAGATGATCGAGAGGCCGAACTTCTTGATCAGGGGTGTGCCCGCCTCGATGATCAGGTGGTCGTTCTGGGGCAGCTGTTCGAGGACCCTCCGCATCTGGTTCCTGTCGACAAGGTCCATCGCGACCTGGAGGTATGGCGGGTCCCAGAGGCGCTGGACCTTGAATCCCATGACCGCGTGGGCCGCCCGGTCCTTCTCGTGCAGGAGCGTCTCGACGTCGGGGAACCGGTCGAGAGCCCGGCGGAGCGCGAGTTTCATTGCGCCGTAGTTGAACCGGTAGATCTTGTTGTAGTCTTCGGCGGTCGGGTGCACGAAGACGCTCGCCATGATGACGGTGTCTTCGATGTCGACCCCCTCAAAGACGCCCTCCTCGACCGAGTCGGCGACGGCTTTCGCCACCGCGGCCTGGACGGGCCCGAACATCTGGTTCACCTGGTACTCTTTCTTTAACGTGACCTTCGGGATGATGAGCGTCGAGGGCTTCGCCGGCAGGTTCGGCCTGACGACCGCGAGGAGCGGCGTGTGCCCCTTCGAGAGCTGCGAGATGGAGTTCGCAAACGCCTGTCCTACCGCGCCCTCTTTGTTTCCCATTATCAGATCTATGTGCGCAAGTTCTGCGCCGTCTCCAACCAATGCTTCACCGATGAGATACATATGGATGCCCTCAGATAGTGCTGAAATATTGGTGAAACAGGTATTAAAGACCTCCCGGTTCGAGCGATACCATTATGCTCGGGACATCCGGTTTGAGAGAAAGCATATTCTGCCCCCGTGGTCGGGTGCGCACGTCTCCACGGCGGCTCTCGCGTGCAGAGGTTCCTGCCCGTACCCCGGCGGCCGCCGGAAAGAGGACGTAAATAGCCACAGATACCCCGGGGTATCGGATAAGAGTGATAAGAATGTGGGGTCGGTGAGATTTGAACTCACGATCGACGGGTCTCTCCGAACATGCATCAGTGCTCCAACGGGTCATCATCTCTTGATCAGGAGACCCATTGTTCATCACGTGCAAAGACCGCTGGAGCCCGTCGCCATTCCGGACTAGGCCACGACCCCCCGTCCTCTATATCTTTGACGGCCATGCAGTATAAGGATTGCGCCGGAAAAAACCAGTAATCATATAACCGTACCGGCACCCATTTATATAGAATGGTTGAGGGCAGTTACGCGTGTGGGAACTCGCAGATACCCCTGCTCGGCATCACCATCGGTGAAATGCTGAACCGAATCGCAGCGGCGCACCCGGACAGCGACGCACTCGTCTCCGTTCACCAGAATATCCGGTGGACCTATGCAGAGTTTCTCGAGCGCGTCGATACCCTTGCGCGCGCCCTCATGGCGCTCGACGTGGAGCGCGGGGACCGGGTCGCCATATGGGCGCTGAACTACGCGGAATGGGTGCTCGTCCAGTTCGCCACGGCAAAGATCGGGGCCATCATGGTGAACATCAACCCGGCATACCGGACCTACGAGTTCGAGTACGCCATGAAGCAGTCCGAGGTGCAGACGCTCTTCATCCAGGGGCGGTTCAAGACCTCCGACTACGTCGGGATGTTCTACGAGTCCTGCCCGGAGGCGTTCGAGGCGAAGCCCGGCCGGATCAACAGCGACAAGTTCCCGTTCCTGAAAAACGTCATCTTCCTCGGCGATATCCCCTACAACGGGATGTACACCTGGGACGACCTCCACGAGAAGGCCGACCTCATCACCCCCGGCGAGCTCCGGGAGCGGGAGGAGTCGCTCGACTTCGACGACGCGGTCAACATCCAGTACACCAGCGGGACGACCGGGTTCCCGAAGGGCGTCGTCCTGACGCATCACAATATCCTGAACAACGGCTTCATCATCGGCGAGGGGATGAAGTTCACCCACGAGGACCGGCTCTGCATCCCGGTGCCGTTCTACCACTGTTTCGGCATGGTCCTCTCGAACATGGCGAGCGTCACCCACGGCGCCGCGATGGTGCTCCCCGCGCCGGTCTTCAGCCCCGAAGCGGTCCTCAAGGCCGTGCAGGACGAGAAGTGCACGGCGGTCCATGGGGTGCCGACGATGTTCATCGCCGAGCTTTCCCACCCGGACTTCCCGAAGTACCGGCTTGACTCGCTCCGCACCGGGATCATGGCCGGGTCGCCCTGCCCGACCGAGGTGATGCGGGAGGTCAACAAAAAGATGCACATGTCCGAGATCGTGATCGTCTACGGGCAGACGGAGACCTCGCCCGGCGTCACGATGACGACGACCGCCGACCCCCTGGACCGGCGCGTCTCGACGGTGGGAAAACCCTTCCCCCACACCGAGATCAAGATCATCGACCCCTACACGAAGAAGATCCTCCCCCGGGGGGAGACCGGCGAGATCTGCGCCCGGGGCTACTGCGTGATGCGGTGCTACTACAACAACCCGAACGCCACCCGGGCGGCGATCGACGAGCACGGCTGGAACCATACCGGCGACCTCGGGACGATGGACGAGGAGGACTACGTCAAGATCGTCGGGCGCCTGAAGGATATGGTGATCCGCGGCGGGGAGAACATCTACCCGCGCGAGATCGAGGAGTTCCTCCATAATCATCCGAGGATCGCCGACGCCTACGTGATCGGGGTGCCGGACCAGAAGTACGGCGAGGAGCTGATGGCCTGGATCAAGCCCGACAACGGCGCGGTCCTGACGGAGGACGAGGTGAAGGAGTTCTGCCGCGGCAGGATTGCGCACTTCAAGATACCGCGCTACGTCAAGTTCGTCGACGATTTCCCGATGACGGTCTCGGG
>NZ_DAFZ01000120.1 GCF_002498065.1 Methanoculleus sp. UBA208
TCGTGGAGTACATTCTTCACGATGCTGGAATACAAGTGCAAGAAGTATGGAAAGACCCTCCTGAAGATCGGGCGGTTCGATCCGTCTTCAAAGATTTGCAACTGTTGCGGGTATATCAACAGGGATCTGAAACTGTCCGATCGGGAGTGGATCTGTCCTGATTGCGGCACTCATCACGACCGCGACATCAACGCGGCAATCAATATCAAGAAGTTCGCCCTGCAAGAGCAGAATCTTGTTGGGGTAGCAGGTGCGGAACGCGCCGTCGAGCCTGTGGACTCGCTCCCGATGGGGAGGGGGATGAAGCAGGAAGCCACGCCCTTCAGGGCGGGGTAGTTCACCCCGCCTCCACAAAGCGAAGATATATGTGTAATTCGAGCACATAGTATGAGGGAGGGGCCATAGGGTAGCCTGGCCATCCTAGGAGACTGGGGGTCTTCTGACCTGCGTTCAAATCGCAGTGGCCCCATTGCACTATTTTTTCGTTCAACGCACCCAACCTTCAACAACATGAGATTTTATTCGGGCTGCACGGACTGCCTGATCTCCCGCGTCGAGTATGAAAGCAGGCTCTGCACCGACGATCCACAACGCATGCAGGAGATCGTGGATGCGTGCCGGGACCTGCTCCGGCGCATCGCCGCCGACCCGGTGCCCGCACCCGTCATCGCGAGCCGGGTGCACCGCCTTGCCTACCGGATGATCGGCGACGCCGATCCCTACCGGGCCTTGAAGAGGGGCAACAACGAGGATGCGGCGAAGGTCTGCCGGAAGGTGCGCGGCGATCTTTCGACGTTTCGCGATCTCGTGCTGGCATCGGTCATCGGCAACACGCTGGACTACGGCTCGAAGGCCCATACCGTCACCGACGACTTCGTCACGTTCTTCCGCCGGGAGTTTGCGGCGGGACTGACCGTCGACGATACCGAAACGATGGAGCCCCTCACGTCCAGGGTAGTCTACCTTGCCGACAACTGCGGGGAGATCGTCTTTGACACCCTTCTCGCCGGTCACCTCAAGAAGAGCGGGTCGCACGTCACGTTCGCCGTCCGGGGGGCGCCGATACTAAACGACGCAACCATCGAGGATGCGATGGCGCTCGGGCTCGATCGCCACGTCGACCTGCTCACCCCCACCACGGACGGCATCGCCGAACTCGGCCTCAACCGGGAGCTCGCCCCGCCCTCTCTTGCCGATGCCCTCGACCGTGCAACGCTCGTCATCGCCAAGGGCATGGCCAACTACGAGTCGCTCTCCGATGAGCGCGACCTCCCGCCCGTGGCTTACCTGATGTCGGTCAAGTGCGGCCCGATCGGCGCGGATATCGGCATTCCGGTTGGTTCCCGGGTCGCTCTCCTCCGCGAGTGAACCCGGCGGGCAGGTGCGGACTGCGAGACCGGGCGGCGCGGGCACGGGGATTCGCCCCCACACACCGCCGGACAACCGGTGATACATATAAACATAGCGGTCTGGAATTCCCGGGATTTAACCCCCTATTCGGGTTAAAACGAATTTCTCAGGCCCTCATTTAGTATTTTAAACAATATATACGGCAAAATATTTATTGGAAAATATTATATAATGATCACCATAAATACTGGATTGGGAAAAGACCACACCCAGCAATCACCAGTTTACTCAATTCCAGTCAGCAATCACCACACCCCACAACACCAACACACCTACCGAAGAGACAAGGGTTCGGTCAGGGGCAAACCGGGGTATACGGCGCCCCTGCACCAGTGTTCAGCGACCACAATTACACCGGGCCACGAAATCTTCGGGTGTGGCCCCCCACCTCATTCCATAAAGGCCAAACCCCACCTCCTTTTATCATCACCCGGATCGCAGGCAGCCTGAGCATCAGTGCTTCGTGGCTTCGCGTTCTGTAAGAACAGGATTCGGGCTCTGTTAAGCCCCTATTTCTCTAACTCCGTTCGTTCGCACCGTCAGGTGCGAGTTCCCCACGGTCCACTGCACGGGGACCTTTCCTTCTTTCAGTTGCGTTGTTGTTGGAACTCTGGACAGTCACACGCCCTCAATTTACGATATCCAGGAGGGATTTCGAAACAGGAACCTGACTACCGGAAAAGGAAAGCCGGAGAAAAGACGAGGAGTCTGATGCCCCTCACCCGAAGATCTTGCGGGACATCTCCAGCGCTTCGATGGCGGGCATCTTCTTCCCGGTCAGGAACTCGATGGCCGCCCCTCCGCCGGTGGAGATGTGGGTGAACCGATCCTCGATACCGAGCCGCTCGATGGCTGCGCCGGAGTGCCCGCCGCCCACCACCGAGAACTCCACGGCAGACGCCGCCTTCAGGAGCTCGAAGGTGCCGACGGCGAACGCCTCCTCCTCGAAGAGCCCGGCCGGCCCGTTCACCACGACCGTCCCCGAGCCCGAGATCGCCTCCGTAAGGCTTTCGATCGAATCGCTCCCGATATCGAGCACCTGGGCGTTCTCTGGGACGGCATCCACCGGGTACTCGACCCGCTCGCCGTCCTCACGAACAGCAACCGAGGGCGGCAGAGAGAGCCGGTCCCGGTAAGTCTCGAGGAGGGCTTTCGCCTTATCGATCTCCGCCCGGTAGCCGAGGTCGTCGATCAGCCGGGCCGTGGGTCGCCCGAGATCGTGGCCCGCCGCAAGCAAAAAGACGTTTCCGACCACGCCGACGACGATCACGCGGTCGGCCGTTCCCCGCTCGAGGACGTTCTGTGCGACCGCGATCGAGTCGTCCACCTTCGTCCCGCCGAGCACGAAGGTGACGGGACGCGGGGCGCCGGAAAAGACCCGGGAGAGGTTCGCGACCTCCTTCTCCATCAGGAGGCCGCCCACCGACGGAAGTGCGAGCGGCAGGCCCACGATCGACGGCTGCGAGCGGTGCGCCGTGCCGAAGGCGTCGTTGACGTAGAAGTCGGCCATCGAGGCCAGTCTCCGGACGAGGAGGGTCTTCTTCGCCTCCTCCGGTTTCAGGGTCAGGTTCTCCTCGGCGGCAAACCGGAGGTTCTCGAGCATCAGGACGTCCCCGCGCCTGGCATCCCGGATCGCCTCCCGGGCGCACCGCCCGAAGATGTCCTCCACATACGTCACCGGGCGGCCGAGCAGCCGCTCCAGTTTTGCCGCGTGCGCCTCAAGCGTCGTGAAATCCTTCTTGCCGGGCCTGCTCTGGTGCGTGAGGACGACAAGCCGCGCATCCTCGAGCGCCTGCACCGTCGGCAGGTGTTCCCGAAACCGTTTGTCGTCTAAGATCTGGTTTGAGGAGGGATCGATGGGCGAGTTGAAATCAACCCGCAGCATCACCGTTCCCGTCAACTTCCCAGCATCAGCGAGCGTACCGATCTCCACCGGGTATCACCAGTCTCTCTCTTCAGGTGCTCCGTGCCTTAATCTTTTTCAGGCGGAAGAGCTCCTCACGCTCCATCTCATCGAGCCGCATCTTGATGAAGTCTCTGGCCTCGGAGAGCTCCGGGATCACCTTGAACTCGAGCGCGTTCACGCGCCGCTTGGTGCTCTCGATCTCGTCGAGCAGCCGCTTCATGGTCGTCTCGATCTCGGCGGCCTCGATGATGGCTTCGAGCAGGTCCTCGAACGCCTCCGCGGTCTCGTCGATGACGGCGGACGTGCCGAGCATCCCGTAGCCGCGGTCGAGCACGCCCTTCCGTACCGAAGACGCCTCGATCTCCGGGACGACGACGCCCATGATGTTCTTGCTCTTTAAGGAGATTGCGGGGACGTCCGCCGTCGAGAAGGCGGCGGCCTTCACCCCGATCGCACCCTCGACGGTCTCCGCGAGGGCGATCATCTCCTTTGCACGCTCGTAGCGCTCCATCAGTGCGCCGCGGCTGTCTTTAGCCTGCTGCAGCACCTTGAAGAACTCCAGGATCAGCCCATCGCGCTTCATCTTGAGGATGTTGTAGCCGCGCTCCGAGAGCTTGATCCGCCGCTTGACGTTGATCAGCTCAGATCGGGTCGGCTTGATATCTCGTAGCGCCATGGACACTTACCCCTGGGCCTTCTTCCGGTACTTCGGGTGATACTTCTGGATCAGTTCGCGGTCGATACGCACGAGCTGCTCCTCCGGCAGCGTCGCAAGGAGGTCCCAGCCGAGGTCGAGCGTCTCCTCGATCGACCGGTCCTCGTACAGGCCCTGCCTGACGAACCGGTCCTCAAAGAGGTCGGCGAACTCGAGGAACATCCGGTCGCGCTCCGAGAGCGCGTCCTTTCCAACGATGGCCACAAGGCCCCGGAGATCGTTACCCTCCGCGTATGCCGCGTAGAGCTGGTCCGAGACCTTCTTGTGGTCTTCGCGGGTGTGCCCCTTCCCGATACCGAGGTTCATCAGACGGGAGAGCGAGGGCAGCACGTTGATCGGCGGATAGATACCCTTCCGGTGCAGCTCACGGTTGACCACGATCTGTCCTTCGGTGATGTAGCCGGTCAGGTCCGGGATCGGGTGGGTGATATCGTCACCCGGCATCGTCAGGATCGGGATCTGGGTCACCGAGCCCTTGACGCCCTTGATGATACCGGCACGCTCGTAGATGCTCGCAAGGTCCGTGTACATGTATCCCGGGTAGCCACGCCGCCCGGGCACTTCCTCACGGGCCGCGCCGATCTGACGGAGCGCCTCGCAGTAGTTGGTCATATCCGTCAGGATGACCAGCACATGGTAGCCGAGGTCGAACGCCAGGTACTCCGCCGTGGTGAGCGCGAGACGCGGCGTGATGATCCGCTCGACGGCCGGGTCGTCTGCAAGGTTTAAGAAGACGACCGCCCGCTCGAGGGCACCGGTCTTCTCGAAGTCGGCCATGAAGTAGTTGGCCTCCTCCCGGGTGATGCCCATGGCTGCAAAGACCACGGCAAACTCTTCCGTCGACCCGGGCACCTTTGCCTGCCGGGCGATCTGGAGCGCCACGTCGTTGTGGGGCAGACCTGAGGCCGAGAAGATCGGGAGTTTCTGACCGCGGACAAGGGTGTTCGTCCCGTCGAGGGTCGAGATGCCCGTCTGGATGAAGTCCGCAGGGGGCGCCCGGGCGTAGGGGTTGATGGCCGCACCGGTGGTCTCGAGCCTTTTTTCGGGCACGATCTCCGGGCCGCCGTCGATCGGCTTGCCGCCGCCGGAGAGGATACGACCGAGCATATCCCTTCCCACCGGCATCTTGATCGTCTCGCCGGTGAAGCGGATGCCCGAGTCCCTGCCGATGCCTGCGGTGGTCTCGAAGACCTGAACGACCACGATCTCGTCGCTCGTATCCAGCACCTGGCCGCGCTTGATTGTGCCGTCGGCGGTCACGATGTTGACGAGCTCGCTGTAGCCCACCGGCTCCGTCTTCTCGACGAAGACCAGGGGCCCTGCAATCTGTGAAATCGTCCTGTACTCCTTCATGGTCACGCCGCCCTCATCGCATCGAATTCAGCTTTCATATCCTTCAGGATCTTCTCAAGCACGGGCTCGTAGTCCTTGATGAACTTGATCTGCACAAGCTCGTTCTTGCTCTTTATGCCGACGACCTGCTGCGGGGTCGCTCCCCCCACCTGGGCAGTACGCGCGAGGTCGGCGTAGTGCTTGATCGACTTCATCATGTCGTACTGCTTGGTCATCGAGCAGTAGGTGTCCACGGGATCGTAGGCGTTCTGCTGCAGGAAGATCTCACGGATCATCCTTGCCACCTCGATGGTGACCTGCTCCTCGTCGGGCAGAGCGTCGGAACCGACCAGCTGGACGATCTCCTGGAGTTCGGCTTCCTTCTGGAGGACACCCATCGCCCAGGACCGGAGAGGGTTCCACTCGGGCGAGACCTCGCGGTCGTACCACTCGTTGAGCGCGCCCAGGTAGAGCGAGTAAGAGTTCAACCAGTTGATGGCCGGGAAGTGCCGGCGCTGGGAGAGCTTCGCGTCCAGTGCCCAGAAGACCTTGACGATACGCAGGGTGTTCTGGGTGACCGGCTCCGAGAAGTCACCGCCGGGCGGCGATACCGCCCCGATGACCGAGACCGAACCGCTCGTGCCGTTTGCATTCACGACGCGGCCTGCCCGCTCGTAGAACTCCGAGAGGCGTGCCGCAAGGTATGCGGGATACCCCTCTTCGCCGGGCATCTCCTCAAGACGGCTCGAGATCTCACGCATCGCCTCAGCCCACCGGGAGGTGGAATCGGCCATCAGGGAGACGTCGTAGCCCATGTCCCGGAAGTACTCGGCGATCGTGATACCCGTGTACACGGACGCTTCACGGGCCGCCACCGGCATGTTGGAGGTGTTTGCTATCAGCACCGTCCGCTCCATCAGCGGGCGGCCGGTCTTGGGGTCCTCGAGCTCGGGGAACTCGGTCAGAACCTCGGTCATCTCGTTGCCGCGCTCGCCACAGCCGATGTAGACGACAATCTCGGCATCGGACCACTTCGCGAGCTGCTGCTGGGCGACCGTCTTCCCGCTCCCGAACGGTCCGGGGATGGCTGCCGTTCCGCCCTTCGCGATGGGGAAAAGTCCATCCAGGATCCGCTGACCGGTGATCAGCGGGATGTCCGGGTTCAGTTTCTCCTTCACGGGACGGGGCACACGCACCGGCCAGCGCTGGAGCATGGTGATCTCGGTGCCGTCCTCGAGGATGCAGATGGTCTCGTCCACCGTGAAACTGCCGCCCGAGATCTCCTTGATCTTGCCGCCCTTCGACCGGGGCGGGACCATGACCTTATGGACGATGTTCGTCTCCTGGACCGTGCCGAGGATATCGCCGGCCTTGACGTCGTCGCCTGCTTTCACCGTGGGAACGAACTCCCACTTTTTCTCGTGGGAGAGGCCGGGAGCCGAGACGCCTCGCTCGATGAAGTTGCCCATCTTGTCCACGAGCACCTCGAGCGGCCGCTGGATCCCGTCGTAGATACTGGTCAGCAGACCGGGCCCGAGCTCCACTGTGAGCGACAGGCCGGTGTTCTCCACCGGCTCACCGGGCCTGATGCCGGCGGTATCTTCATAGACCTGGATGATGGTGTTCTCACCCTGGATCTTGATGACCTCCCCCATCAGCTCTTCATTGCCGACCTTCACCACGTCGTACATGTGTGCGTCGAGACCAACAGCAGTGACGACCGGCCCTGAAATTCTTTTCAGGGCTCCCTGAGCCCTTTTTTCTTTTCCTTTCTTCATTGTTTCCACAGATCAACACCCACCGATCTCTTGATTCTCTCTCTCATCGACAGGCCGCCCTCTTCTCCGCCGATAGCGATGACCGTCGGCTTAACGGAGTTTTCGAGGGTGGTGCGAAGCCGCAGGGGAACCCGCTCCATGTCACTTCCCTTCAGGACGAGAATGCCGACGTCCCTGTCCTGGAGCACCTGGTTGATCTGCTCGACCAGCCGCTCGTCGGTCTCGGCCACGTAAGTCTTCCTGACGCCCGCGAGCCTGAAACCGAGGATGAATTCACCGGTACCGACAATTGCGATCTCCATTCTACATCACCAGGTAGCCCTGTAATCGCTCACCGGGGAGGCCGGCCTCCTTGCCCCGGGCGAGGGCGCGAAGGTTCGCGACCTCGTACTTCTTCTCCTCCAGGTAGACCAGAATGGGCAGGACCGAGAACGGGTACCGCTTCGATATCCGTTCCATCTGGTCCAGCTGGACCCGGGTCAGCGCAACCTCGATCTCATGGATGGCACCCTTTCCCCGGATTGCCTCAAGCGCATTCAGGAGCGGGGTTGTCCTCACCTGCCTCTTTAAGGCATCGATGAACTCGTCCCGGTCCTCAAGCCCCGAGAGCCGCTGCAGTTCCTCCACCGAGAACGAGCCGCCGGGGATCATCAGTTCCCGCACGTCCTCACGGACGTGCCCGGCCCGGAGGCGGAAGAGGTTCTGGATGTTCCGGGTATCGATCTCGAGTTTGATGTACTTCAGGAATATCTTCCCGCCCTTGATGCCTTCCGTGGCGTCGGCGATGAGCCGTGCGTAGTAGCCCTTGTAGAGTTCGTTCTCCAGGTGGGCAAACGACCCGGTCTCCATCGCGCGGGGGAGTTCCTTCTCGAGGATGGGGTAGAACCGCTCGCCCTTGAGTGCCTCGACAACCCGTTCCGGCGACTCTTCAGTGAGAAGACGGTCGAGAGCGACCTTGTCCAGCCTGCCGGCCGGGACCAGAACCTCCCTGAGCTTGCCGGCCTGTACCCCCTGCATCTTGCCGCGCAGGATGGTGACGACGTTCTGGATATCCCAGCGCCGCAGGTAACTGGCGGTGAAGTACTTCAGTTTCCCGGGCACAAGTTCCAGGATGTTCTGGTACTCCTTGGCGAGGTTCCAGCTCAGGGCCTCCTCGACTAGGTTGATGCCGGAGAAGGAGGTGCCGAGTTCATCGATCTCGGACCGGTAGTTGGTCTCGCCGATGAACCGGGTAATCTCAGGCAGGCTCATATTCAGCATCCGGAGATAATCTTCGCGCGGTATCAGCCGTGAACGCCGTACCCGCATGCGGGTGCATGCGTAGATGTAGTTGGCGTAGAATTTGTAGTTGGTTGCCGGTCCGCTACTTATCCCTGCCATGTATGAACCTCCTCATGCAAACAGGATATCTGACACATCCTTCAGGGCTGATTCCCAGACTTCGCCCAGGAACGTGCCGTAGCTGTAGTCGATCTGCAGCTCGCCGTCGGCGCTCTCGACGATGATGCCGCCGGGGATATCAGCCGGGTCGCCCACGGTGTAGCCCGAGAGGGACTTTGTCTGGCCCAGGATCTTCTCGACAACAGGGATATCCCGCTCGTTTACGTGTACGACACCCTTCTTGATCTCCTTTGCCGCTCTCTTCAACAGGTCTGTGAGCGCCTTCTCGTGGAACTCAGCAGGCAGATCACCGACAGCAGCGAGCGAGGCCGAATAGACCTGATCGAGGAGCGTCTTCTGGGCGTTTAAGACCTGCCGCTTGACGACGAGGTTCGCTGCGGAGACTTCCTGGTTGGTGATGTGGGTGGCCGCCCGGTCCGCCTCCTCTTCGGCCGAGAGCTTAATCTCGGCGGCGCGGGCCTGTGCGTCCCTCAGGATCTCTTCGACTTCGGCCCGGGTCTCTGCCCGGACCGCCTCGACCTCCTTTCGCCCTTTCTCCCGGATCTCGTTCACGACTGCTTCGAGTCCCATGGTTCACTCCATCAGAACAGAAGCAGCAGTGCAACCACAAGACCGGAGATGACAATGGTTTCCGGAATAACCGTAAGGAGCAGCACCAGACCGAATACGTCACGGTTCTCTGCCGTCGCCCCGACCGCAGCGGAACCGATCGCCATCTCCGCGACACCTGCGGCGATGCCAGTCAGACCGATCGCAAGACCTGCGCCGAGCGCCCTCATTCCCAACTGCGATGCCTGTACCATTTCAAGAGTCAGTTCTGCTGTGCCAAAATCTACCATTTTCTTATTCCTCCGTAAACCTTGATTTCATACCGAATGGGTTGTACTTCTTTCCTCCACCTTTGTAGAACTTGGTGAAGAACTCAACATAGTGAAGACGAATTGAGTGCAGACCGCCGCCGAGGAGGCCGAGTGCCGTGTTCAGCACGTGACCCACCAGGAAGACGAGAATGCCGACGATGATGGCAATCACGCCGATCGGGGTGATCGCTTCGAGCTGGGGCTCTATCATCATGCCGATCGCGATGAAGTTGATCACCATCGCGATGGCGACCGAGGATAAGCCCACCGCCACAAGACGGGCGTAGGACAATACGTGGCTGATGATCGTCGGAAGTTCGACGATCTCAAGCGGGTTCTCCTGCGCAATCCCAAGGACGCCTGCCACCAGGAGGACGACGCCCACCGCGATGGCGACAGGGAAACCTGTCAGGTCGGGCATCATCGGGATGGCGTAGAACGACCAGATCAGGATGAGGATACCCCACATTGTTCCAAGCCAGCCGGCATTGGCGATTACCGCCTTTGTCGCGTGCTTTCCATGGTGGAACTTCCGGGCATTGATCATGCCGAGGATGCGCCCGAGCGTTATGTGCAGGACACCGATCCAGATCGAGACGATCATGAGCTCGGCTACCTGAGGGCCGTGACCGTGCACTTCCCCTCCGATGTTGAGATGTCGGGAGAAGAGCACCGCATTCCATGGGAGCGCGAAGCCGAAGAACTCGCTGTAGAGTATGCCAAAGACAATGCTTGAGATGCTTGCGAAGCTGAGCACCTTGAGGAGCATCCTTCCTTCGTCGCCTTTCAGGAACTTGCGCAGCCCGAGGCTCAGGAAGAGCAGGACTGCCCCGTAACCCACGTCGCCGAGGATCAGCCCGAAGAAGATGGGAAACACGATGGCTACCATCAGCGTCGGGTCGAGTTCGGAGTACCGCGGCCGTGCGTAGATATCCATGAGCACCTGTGTCGGGGAGGCGAACGACGGATTCTCGTACTCCACCGGGACCCTGGCAGCGTCGTCGACCTCCAGTTCCTCGATGTAGATCCTGCCGTTGGTCACCTTCTCCAGCGCCTGGCGGATCCTGTCCGCCCGGTCGTCAGGCACCCATCCTTCGGTGATGAAGGTCTCCTCTGTGGTAGCAAATCGTAACGGGGCCTCTGCCCGCTCTACTTCAGCCGTGAGTAGTTCATCACATGCTACCAGGAAATCGGTGTGCCTCTCCCGGATACGCGCAATCTCCTTGTTGACCTCAGCGATCTCGGTGCTGGCGCTCTGGACTTCGGCGAGATGGGCCTTCTGGTTTTCGGCCGGTGACCCGGTCCCTTCCGGGACGGGGATCGCCTGGAACCCGGCGTCGAGAAGAGCCCGCTCGACCTGCTCGCGGTACTCGTTCTGCACCACGACGACGATCATGTTGCCGTCCACCCTGTCGGAAAAATATTTCTCATGGGGGACGTCGATGGAGACGTCGCGTGCGATGTGACCGGTAAAGACGGTAAACCGCGTGTACCCGTGGTAAAGGTCCAGGTCCAGGGGGACCGCCGCGAACGGTTCGAGTTCTCTCGCGCGCTGCTCATGCTCCTTCTGCCGCGCTTCCAGTCTGGAGCGCGTTGCAACGAGGCCTTTCACCTCCTCGAGGATGGCGGGGAGGTCCGTCCGGATCATCTCCCTGACCTTCGATGCGGGGAGTTTCTCTCTAGTTTCTACGTTATCCGGGTTTATCCCGCACGCATTTTCAATGGCCCTGACATCGTTGAGCGCCGAGGCCACATCGCTCGCCCCGGGAAGCGGGTGGCCGATCGACAGCGCTTCAGCGGACTCGCTCTCCGGCACGAAGTCTTCGATGTGATAGACGTTGTGGCGGTAGAGCTCTCTGACGATGGTGTCGATCTCACCCTTCGGGGCCGCGATGAGCAGCCGGCGCATCCGTTCAGGCCTTAACATGCAGCTGCTCCTTAAACCGTGTAACAATAAAGTCTACAGCTTTTGCAAGGTTCTTGTTCCCCGTTGCCTTCAGCGCCTCTGCGCGCGCTTCACCCTCCCTGACAATCTCTTCATACCTGTTCTGCGCCTGGGCCCGTGCCTCCGCTAGGCGCTGATTCCTGTGCTCCCCGGCATCTTTCTGTGCCTTGAGGACCAGGTTTTCAGCCTCCAGCTCGGCATCCGAGAGGCTCTTCTTCCTCTCCGCCTGCGCATCACGGATCATCGCCTGATACTCTTCTTCAGTTTCCCTGATGCTTTTCAGGACATCGGTCTCCATCAAACCCTCCTTCTCACGGCGTATGAATATTTGATGAAATTGAGCATATATTTATTGTTGTTTGTCTGCTGAGGATTTTTCCGCATTTAGATGTTTCACTTCCACGCCGGGAGGCAAATTTTTTATCGTAACGCCCCCGGGAACCCCCGCAAGCGAGAGCCCGGAGAACTCAGCCGACGAGCAGAGCAGGTGCTGCTCGGGGTGGGTTCCCCGGCGGATATCGCAGGCGAGGAGAATCTCCGGGGCGACCGAGACGACCATCGATAACCGCTTCGACCCGGGATGGTCTTTTGGGAGGACAACGAGCGGGATATGATAGCGCCGGACCAGTTCAAGCATCATGCGTGCCTGCTCGATAGGGCCGCCTTCCGGCATGGAGACGGCGACCAGATCGTCGGGGTCGACCGCCTGGCAGTACTCGTCGTCCGGGGTTTCGATGCAGAGCGTAAACCGGGAAGCGGCTTTCGCAACAAGCAGAAAAGAACGTTCTCCCTGGATGAGGAGGGGTTCGTCGCCGAGGGGTACGGTCGCAACACCCGGCCCGGCAGGAGAACCCCCGGAAGCGCCGCCTTCAGACTTCTTCGACATCTTCCGACTGGCAGCTCGGGCACATGGGCCGCTTTCCGATGCCCTTGAACTTCTCGCCGCACTCTTTGCAGCGGTAGTTCGTGCCCTTCACGCGCTCATTGAACTCGATATCGACAGGTCCACCGACTGTACACATCTGGCATCACCAGGAAAGAGATGGCGGGCAGAGGATAAAACCCTATCGCGGCACTCCCGGGAGAGCCGGTTCTGCGGCCTGGGACGGGAGATCTCCAGCCACCCCGGTGGGGAGGGGAGGGGCGCAGGGAGATAGCGAATGGCACGAACGCGAAGCGGGCGTCGCGGTTCAGGCCAACGGCGCAGGAAAGTCACCGGGCGGTGCACGGGATCAGGTCCGTGCACCGCTGCGACGGGCGGGCGCCTTCTTCCGCGTCATCTGCCACCGTTTGAGAACAAACGCCGCGACGACGAGGGCGAAGAGCGTATTGAAGAGCACCCATATGATCGGGTTCTCGAAATCGTCTCCGATCAGGTTTCCGTGCACTATAGCAAAGAGGAGCGCGACGTACATCAGGCCGTGAACCCACCGCCAGTACCTCGGAATATATCTCCGGAGCAGCACCCCGGCAAACGCGATGTAGAGGAGATAGAGTGCGGGCCGGCCTGCGAGTGCCCAGAATCTCCCCCAGGGGGAAAAGACCGGGATGAATATAGCAGGGTTCATCGCCCCTATAGCGAGGGCCACCGGGTGCATTGTCGGAAGGAGAATGCCGACGGCGGCGAAGGTGTGGTGCACCGAAAGAAACGATCTACCGAAGACCTTCATGATCTCCCGGAGGAACGGTGTCAGGATGGCTGCGATGGCGAGGGCAAGAAAACCCCACAGGGCGGTGAGGCGCGCTATAACATGGATCGGATCTTCGTAGGGTGCGGTCAGCACCACGGCGGCGACAAGCGCATACAGGGCCAGGACGACGGCTGCAAGGAGCATGCCAGCCCGGGGGAGAGTCACGATTCCAGAGAACTCGCGGCAGGGGATAAGGGTTTCGCCCTGGGTGCTTTCCGGGAGTGGGTCGACCGGGGCCGGGGGAGACAGTCAGCCTGTCGCAAGTCGCACCTTCGGTGCTCCTGCTCCCACCCTTCAGGCGGTCGCACTTCGCGTGAGACCACGTAATTCCACAGAGTTATGGGCGCTCCCCTCACATCGCGCGGCCTACCCTCCCTTTGGTTGCACCCCTGGCACGGATTCCGTGGGAGTATCACCATAGGGGGAGGGGCTGACGGGGAGG
>NZ_DAFZ01000005.1 GCF_002498065.1 Methanoculleus sp. UBA208
CTCCCCTTGCGGGCGATGAAGTAGACGGTGAATGTGGCGGCCATCGCCCCGACGAATGCCAACACGAGTCGTCCTCGCCCGGCAAAGAGGACGATCGCGATTGTGGCCCCGAGTGCCCCGCCCGACGAGGTGCCGATGATGTAGGGATCCGCCATGGGATTCCTGAACAGTCCCTGCATGGCCGTGCCTGCCACGGCAAGCGCGCACCCGACCAGTGCCGCGGCGATCACCCTCGGCAGCCTGACGTCCCAGACGATTGTCCACGCGTTCGGTAGCGATATCAGGGATCCGAAAGAGATGCCGGTCGGTCCGAGAGCGACCGCACAGGCCACGCTGGCGAGAAGTGCGCAGGCGAGTGCCGGAATTGTGATGAACGCCGTCCTCCGCATGAGTTCCAAATAAAATCAATTTTAGTTTATTAAAATATGTCTGTGTTGCCCGTACAGCGTTCGGATGGCGTAGCGCACCCGAAATACGCCGGCGGGGGCTGAGGTGAGCCGGAGATACCCTGAAACCGGGCGCGTTCTCCCGTGTGGCGCGGAGTAAACCTCATACTCTCGGATAACCAAGAGATCTGGCATATGGGCAATCTGAATCTTGCCGTGCTGGGACCCCCCGGTTACGCGAAGGACCTCGGGAAGAAGGGTACGGAATCCGATATAACCTTTTATAACCTGAAGAAAGGCGACGATACCGTCACCGTCATCGAGCCGACACGGTATCCCGAGCGGCTGGCCCCGCTCTTCTACGCCGCATCGATGGCGGATGCGGTTCTCACCGTGGTGAGCGAGATCACCCCGACGTTCGGGGAGTGGGTGCTGATGCTCGACGAGGCCGGCGTGAAGCAGGGCTACATCGTCCTCGAAAACTACATAACGCCCGACCAGATCGCGCCGCTCCTCAAAGGAACGGTGCTCGAGCGCTACGAGTTCGTTGACGCCGACCCGATCGCGCTTCGCGACCTCCTGCTTCGCGAGGCGCATGCACGCCCCACTGTCCCGCCCGGCGCCGGTGCCGTGGGAACGATCCCCATCGATCACCACTTCAACGTCCGCGGCATCGGGACGGTCATCCTCGGCGGCGTGGTGCGGGGCGGCATCAGGAAACACGATACCCTGAAGGTCTACCCGGGGGAGAAGGCGATCACGGTGCGGTCCATCCAGAAGCACGACGACGACTTCGACTGGGCCGCCGAGGGCGACCGCGTGGGGCTCGCGCTCAAGAACATCGAGTCCGACGACCTTGACCGCGGCTTTGTCCTCTCCGACGACCCCGCGATCCGGGTGGGGGCGAACCTTGAAGCGCAGGCGGCCCTGGTGAAGTACTGGCCGGCACCGCTCACGGCGGGGACGGTGCTCCATATCGGCCACTGGATGCAGTTCATCCCGGCGCGGGTGGAGGCGGTGCGGGACGACGGGGACTGGCGGCAGCCGATGCTCACGCTTGCGCTGGAAAAAGACCTCGTCTACCTCCCCGGCGATACGGGGGTGCTCCACTACCTCGAGGGAGGAAAACTCCGGATCGCCGGGCATATTGAACTGGTGTGATTGGGGGGTGCTACGTCTCCCGAATAACAAACTCTGTCTCGCCTTTGTAGAACTGCTCAACCAACCTCGGATACTGCTCAGTTGACGTGGGGTGGTGTGATCCCCCGACAGGGTTTTCTACAGAGCTCAAACTCTTCTTTTGGTTATGCAAGGGTGCCTGACCGCCGTTAAGGCAGCACCTTCGGTGCTCGCACTCCTGGGGGTGTCTCTCTCCTGCTGCCCCTCCCCGGGCACACGATGAGCCCCGGGGTACCGGTTGCATCTGATACTTGTATGACTTACGCCCGACAGGCGTATCCCCGGAATAATCACGGTAAAAATCGGACAACGTAAAAAAAGTGGGGTTTTAGACGAGTTTGAAGAGCGGGTGGGTGTCCACCATGGGCTCGGTACCGAAGTCGCGTGCCGCTTCCAGCACAACGATGTCGGTGTAGGCCTGTGCGGTGATCATCGCCTCGACATTCTCGATCGGGCCGTACATGATCAGGTCGGCGCCGAGGGTGCTTGCAATCATGTTGCAGCCGATATCGGGCGCGGACCAGGCCGCCTGGCGCACTCCGTCCAGACCACCGAGGTAGTGGTGGGTGAGCTGCTCGATGAGGGCATCCTTGCCTTCGAGGCCGGCCAGCTGCTGGGAGGGAACTTTCTTCGTTCCCTTCCAGCGCTTCAGCCAGGTCCAGGAGACCGTCATGTTGTGGTAGGCACCACCGGTCGGCATGCCGTGAATCGCCTTGCAGGCGAGGATCTCACGGTACGAACCGCCGGAGCCGAGACCGAGCGGGGTCGCCGCGGTGTCGAGGATCGGGCGGGTGATGCCGCACTTCTCTGCGATCTCGAGCATACCGAGCTCCTGCCCGGCGACACCGCCCTCGACCAGAACCTTCTCACGGCCGGAGACCGACGGGTCGGCGGGGTTGAAGGCGAGGACGATGGCTGAGTTCACGTCGCTCTTGGCCAGCGCCTCGATGTTCTCGGGCACGATCGAACCGTTGATGGAGTTGTAGATCGCACGGTCCGCAACGCCGGCCTGCGTGACGTAATCGCACGCGTGGGCGAGCGCCGCCGGGACGGACGAGTCCATCAGGAACGCGGTCTTGTCATCGATGCTGCAGAACCAGTCGATGTAGCTCTCGAATGCCTCGCCGTACTCCGCAATGATCTGGATAAAGTGCGGAATGCCGGTAATATCCGAGAGTTCCTGGCAGCGGTTCCAGAGCGCCTCTGCCGTTTCCTTGTCAATCTTTCCGGTTGTGTCATCCAGTACAACTTCGTGCTTGTTGTAGAAGATGGATGCACCGAGCACGGTCGGGTACTCTCCAGGCTGCCCGCCGATCATGGTACCGTTGAAGTCGTGTACCATCTGCTCTTTTTCGAACTTGAACATATTCGTCAATCCTCCTTACAGGTACCCAAGCAATTTGGGCAGTAATACCAACAACATCATGAATACAATCAAACCTGCGACCAGTCCGTACAGGATGCCGATATCGCGCCCGACTTTTCTTCCGACGCGCTGGGCTATCTCTGCATCAACGAACTCGATCCTCTCCTCGATGGCGTTGAGCCGCTCCTCGATCTCAAGGAACTGCGGGTTTGCGCCTGCAGCGGCAACTTCCACGCCGGCACCGCCTGCTTCCTTGACCT
>NZ_DAFZ01000026.1:0-25686 GCF_002498065.1 Methanoculleus sp. UBA208
TCGAGCACAGCCAGGTGCGGGTCACGACTGGCCTGAGGGCAGGAGTTTTTCCCGAAAAGGGGGGCGATGGAGAGGTTACTCCGGGACCCCGGCCGCCGCTACGGCCCGGGAGCGTCCGGTGTAGCGGTACATGAGTGCAAGGACCGCCGGCATGACGACGATCGCGCCCACGAGCGAAAACCCGACGGTGATGACCGTCACGATCCCGAAGTTGCTGATGATGTTGAAGGTCGAGAGGGTGAGCGCCGAGAACCCGAAGACCGTCGTCAGCCCGGATACCGTGATGGCCGTCCCGATCTTCTGCACCGCGGTCTGGACGGCGTCGAGGAACTCCATGCCCCGGGCGAGTTCCTCCTCGCACCGTTCCATGATGAGGATGGTATACTCGGACGCGACCCCGATCGTCATCGACCCGAGGACGGCGGTCAGCGGCGTGTATTCGAGGCCGAGGAGATACATGATGGCCCCGTTCCAGCCGACGATGAAGAAGATCGGGACGACCGGCGAGACGGCGCTGGGTCTCCGGTAGATCAGGATCAGGAACCCGAGGATGAAGGCGAAGCCGAGCACGGTCATGAACGTCTTCGACTCGCTGATATCGTCCATGAGGGCGGCAAACATCTCCATACTACCCGTGATCTTCACCGTCACACCGGCCGGCGGGTTGTTCCACGCAACGTCGTCCTGCATCCTCTGCACAAGGTCGCGGGCGACGCTCATCTCCATGTCGACCGTCGAGAACTCGAGCACCGCTTCCATATTCCCGTTGAGGTAACGGGAGAGGGTCTCCTCCGGGATCCGGGCAACGACGCTGTCGACCTCCCTCTCGGTCGAGGGGAGCGTCCCGCCGTTGTACTCCCGGATCAGGGTCGCGACACTTGTCACCCCGGTTATCTTGTCGTTATGCTCCTGCTCGTAGACCCCGAACTGATCTATCCAGGCAAGCGTCTCCGGAGAGAGGACGTCGTCTGCGGTCACGACGACCGGGATGGTGCTCGTCGACCCCATTGTCCGGGTGATCTTCTCCAGGGAGAGGAGGGCCGGCATGTCATCGGGGACGAAGGTTTTCTCGTCGGCACTGATAGGAACGCTCTGGTCGAGGTGGAAGCCCCCTGCCGCGACGACCGCAAAGAGCAGGATGACCGGGATCGGGTATTTTGCGACGGTGTAGGCGAGCCTGCCGAGGAGTCGGTCGTACCGCTCGATGAAGGTGTTCCCAGGCTTTGAGGCGGCTTCGGAGGGGGCGGACTCCTCTTCCTTCGGCCGGTAGCGGGTGACGATTGCAAAGACCGGGATGAGGATGAGCGCTGCGATGTAGCAGGAGACGACCCCTATCGTGCAGACCATCCCAAAGTCGCCCACCATCGGAACCGGCCCAAAGAACATCGCGATGAATCCGAGCGCCGTCGCCGACATCGCGACCAGGACCGAAGGCCCCATCTGCGTGACAGTGACCCATGCGGCCTGTGGGATCGTGCTGCGCCGGATCTCCTCGTCGAACCGGGCATGGAACTGGATCGCGTAGTCGATCCCGATCCCGATGAGCACCGGGAACGCCCCGACCACCACCATGCTGATCGGGATGCCGAGGAGGCCCATGAACCCGAAGGTCATGATGAGCCCGACGGCCACGACCCCCACGGGGAGGAGGCTGTAACGGACGTGGGAGAAGAGGAGCGTCACCGCAAGAACCATCAGGACCATGGCTGCGAGGATCAGCGTGCCCGTCTCGGTTCCCATCTCTTCACCCATCTCCTGCGTGAACGCCGGGTTTCCCGAGACCGTGACCGTGAGGCCCGGAGGCGGCTCCGAGACGGCGATGATTGACCTGATATTCTCAAGAACCTGTTTCTGCAGATCCATCGTGACGCCCACCTCAAGGTTGATGACGCTGATCGTCATCAGGTCCGAGGGCAGCATACTCTCGACCATCTCCGGCGGAGCCTGTGCGATGATCCCGTCGATCTCCGCTTTGGACGACGGCAGGGTGCCGCCACTCGCCAGTTTGAGGAGATCGACGACGCCGGAGACCTCATCGACGTAGCGTTCGTTTCTGAGGTCTTCCTGGAGGCTGTCGATATACCTGAGGGTATCGGGGTTTCGGACGCTGTCGGCCTCGTAGATGAGCATGATCGCGTCGGAGCCGTAGGTCTCCTTGTAATGATCCAGGAGCGCGCCGCGGGGGGTGGTTTTGTCGACGTAGGTGTCGTCGCCGGTCTCCATCGTCACCATCGAGAGCCCGAAGCACGCCAGGATGAAGATAGCCGCGGCGACCCCGGCGACGGTCCAGGTATGGTTGTTGATGGCGGCGGCGAGCCATTCGTAGGGGTTCTTCATCTGCTCGCCTCCTGTGCCTTTTCCCCGTACTCGCCGATGATCGCCATGGTCACTGCGCGAGCAATCTCGCCGTCGCTCCTGCAGGCGGGCTCGATCCCGTAGTCCTCTGCTACACGCCGGAGTTTTACGGGGTCGAGGATCCGGTAGCCGCGGCCGTCCTCCCCGGATTTAGCCGTCATCGTGAGGACGGACGAGAGCAAGGAAGCCGCGGGGTCTTCGTCCATGGCGAGACGGTGGAGCAGGGCTACGGCCCGCCGGCAGTCCAGTGGGGGGATGAACCCGGCCTCGATCCAGACCTGGTCGGTCTCCTCGATGTATGGCTCTTTGTGGGATGATTTGCGATAAATAGGTCTTTTGCACGGCGGCTCTTTGGAACCCCGGCAGGACCCGGTATTGCAGGTGGTTGCGCAGTTCACGTCTCTCCTCGTAATAAATGGTTCGTCTGCTGGAAGTAGTGTTTTTGAGGGACAGGATATGAACCTGCTGCAACCCGGGCGGGGACCGATATCGGGTTCCGCTTCCCCGGTGTGATCTCCTGCAGCCGGTTCACGTTTGCTTCCCATACCTATCAGTACTGGAGAGCCCGGGAATTCAAGATTCTCCCGTATATGTACGGGGTTTATAGGGGGCGGCGTCCCACACGATGTATGCGCAAGATGACCGTCGAGGTCTGTCTGAAAGATCCATTGATGGGCATGCCTTCCGACGCAGAGGATCTTAACCGGGCGGTGAACGACCTCCTGGACAGGGTCGAATTCGTAAAAGTCCTTGAGTTGCTCAAGATGAACTTTGAGCGGGGGGAGGAGACGGTGGTTGCCGAGATTACGATGAAAGCGGGATACACCGCGAACGACCTTGAGTTCCCGGAAATTCTCGGTTCTCTTGAGGTGCTCAAGGCCGATGGCCGGAGTCGCACCTGTCTTGTGCGGTACGCCATCCGGGATGAGTTCCTGCTGGAGAAGATGCGCGAGTTCGACCTGGACGTCATCTGGGCCTCCCCCATATACAAGTCCCGCGACCTGTTCATCCACACCTGCATCGGCGATGCCGAGAACCTGAACAAGATCCTCCGCCTCATGGCCACCTACGGTGAGGTCCGAAACGTCATCTTCGAGGAGGCTTCTTTCTCCGGGAACGACCCGCTCTCGCGGCTCACCCCCCCGGCAGAGGGACCTTTTGATCGCGGCAAAACGGTACGGCTACTACGAGTACCCCCGCAGGATCAACAGCCAGCAGCTTGCGGAGAAGGTGGGCATCAGCAAAGCCACCGCGATCGAGCACCTGCGAAAGGCAGAGGCGCGGCTCATCTCCACGCTCCTTGCAGGATACTGACGGCAGGCGTCGTCTGTCCCGATATACCATAGAAGCATCCCCGGGAGGAAGCGGTGAGGACGGCTGCCCGGTCACGCCCGGGCCCGCCGCCGTTGCCGCCGGATACGTTCCAGGGCATGTTGATGACCCGGTTTGTAAAAGGTGATACAGCCGGGTATCATCTGGTTCAGGTGGTATCGTTTTTGCGTTCTGCTCTCATCGGTCCTTGCCGGAGCAGCCTTCCTCGAAGGTGGGTATGCCCGGCCCGGCGTTCCGGCTTGCGGTGTACGCCCGGCATCTGGCGGGCGGCTGCTCCGGAGGGGAACGGTCTTGCGAGAGACGGGTTCTCTCTCGCCGGTACATCCGTCTCTCCCCGGAAGCCATAAGGGTGTTGCAACTCAATAGAGGTGCAATGACTGCTGAGATTGTCCCGGGACTCCGGGATCTCGGGATGAACGAGTACGAGACAAGCGTCTACTCCACGCTTGTCGGGCTCCAGAAAGCGACCGCACGGGACATCCACGAGGTGAGCGGGGTTCCCCGGGGACGGATCTACGAGATCTTGAACGACCTGGCCCGGCGGGGTTTCATCGGGGTTGAAGAGGGGTCTCCCTCTTCCTATTACGTGCTCGATATAGACATGGTCTTCGACCGGCTCAAAGATGATTACATCCGCACCCTCGACGAGACACGCGAGGCGTTGAAGAGCCTCTCGGTAAAACCGCATCTCCCACCCGATTCGTTCTTCATCCTCAGGAGCGGCTGGGCAATTGAGAACCACATCTCCGCGCTCTTCCGGCGGGCGAAGAAGACCATGGTGCTCCTCTGCTACGACCCGGAGTTTCTCCGGAAGCACTATGCGGCCATCAAACCGATCGAGCGCAAGATCGATCTCTACGTGGTCGTGCGGAAGAAGGAGGATTATGCCGACATCAGACTTCCGATCTACGAAGCCAGGGGAACCGTGCTCGAGCTTCTTGACTCTCCGCCTATGAACGAGTCCGTGATGGGTTTGAGAAAGGATGAGTGCACGATACTGGTCGACGGCCGGGACTTCTTCGTCATCGCCGTTGCAGGCTCCGGGCGGTATGCGGTGATCGGCTCGGATATGCCGATCATCGGTTATATGCAGAAGACGATCGTCGAGCGGCTCGCTGAGGCGTGAGGAGGCGGCAGGCTATCGCCGCCCCCTCGGACTGTTCCTTACGACTCCTCCGGATTCGCGACCCGTCCTGCAAAGAGAATCGTCCCGGAATCCTCCTCGACGATGAGGAAGACGAACGGGTGGTCCGCCCGGAATACGGGCGTGGTATCGCCGCCGGGCGCAGCCTTCAGGTTCACGACGACGCCGGTCGCAGCCGCAGCCTCGGTGCCTTCCTCGTTCACGTCGACGAACGCCTTGTGAACGACCTCGCTGATGAAGAGGTCGTCTGTCCCGTCCATCCCCGAGAAGTCGGCACCGCCGGAGAACGCCGTCGGCATCCCCATCGCTGCGAGCGTCGGGGGGAGGCTGTACTCCGCTTCAAGCGTGAACTTCGGGAAGACGACCCTGACGCGCCGGTCGACCAGCGAATCCCGGATATCAGTGAGCGTCCCGGGCTCGAGAGCTTCCTCTGCCGCCGTCAGGTTGTCTTCCCGCGGGAGGAGGACGAGCATCGAGAGTCCCGTTCCGCTCCCGTGCGCGTACGGCATCTCGAGCATCTGGAGGGTGTCGGTCTCGGTATACCCGTAGATTGCGTCTTCGTCTGTGCGGTGCATCATCTCGACCTGCACGGTCTCGTTCGGCGCGACCCGGAACTCCTCCTCCGTTGTTTCGTTCGCGTCGAACTGCTTGATCCAGGTGCCCTTGAAGTAGATCGCGTTCGTGATCACGAGCCGGGTCATCGAGTCGATCGAGCCGGCGGGGAGGAGGTCGCGGATCTTATCCTCGGTCTTCTCCTCCACCCAGCGGTTGATCGTCTGCCGCGATCCCTCGGGGTTGCTGGCGAAATCGAGGTTCGTGGCGTTTGCCGAGTACCAGCGCCCGGCCGTCTCGATGTAATCCGGGAGGAACGGGTAGGCCTCCTGCGCCCAGAGGGCGTTTGCCGTGCGGAGAGTGTAATTGGCGTCCCCGCTGTTCAGGACGGCATCGAGCCCGGCAAACCCGGATCTCCGGAGGGTCTCGTTCTGTGGGAGGTGGAGCACCGATCCGATCTCGTCGGCGGTCGTGCCCCGGGCGCCCTCGTAGGTGATCGCGAGGGCCGAGGAGATGCTGTAGGGCGAGAAGAAGATGTTCTGGTCCGCGTAATCCGGGTCGCTCGCGAGTTGCCGGTAGAGGTCGGCCGCGAACCGGTTGTTCCCCGCCGAGACGTTGCCGGCGCCTTCTGCAGCCGGGCCCGGCGTTTCCCCCTCCGTGGGAGGAGCCGACTGTCCGGATGTCGTTTCCGGTATATCGGTGCACCCGGCAGCGATGCAGCCGAGCGCGATGAGGCCTGCAAGCAGCAGCAGGCCGATAATCCTTCTGTTCATGGTGTGCGATATGGTGTCCCGGATAATTATACCTGGCGTTAACGACGAAGTTTTTCGAAGTTTTGCGCCTTTCGAGCGGCGGTTTTTCCCCCTCCTGATGGCTGGTGTGCAAAAAGAACTGATGGAGGGCGGGCGACCGGCCATCGGGTGGGGGTTTGAGAAACGCGATGCGTTTCGAATGGGTCTCCTCGCCCCGGTATCGGTGTTTTGAGACGCCTTCCTGATCAGTGTATCCAGGAGCAATCCGAGACGATCGAACGAAACAAAAGAAAGGCCAGGGCCGAGATTCGAACCCGGGTCGAGGGATCCACAGTCCCTTAGGATAACCAACTACCCCACCCTGGCAAGGTACTCATAATAGTTGGTAGCCGGATTTGATTAAGGTATCTCTACGGCGCGCCCGTACCTCTCTTCTTCCATGGGGTTCCGGGCTTGCATCCGGCCGGAATCGCCGGGGACCACGCGATCCGCCGGGCATCCGGCCGCCACGCTGCCGAATCCGGTAGCGTCCGGCCGGACGCGGTAGGCGGCGAGGTGAATTATTAATAGACTCCATGTTCTATAACGTACCAGTATTCCGGGCGCCGAGCGACGCCCCGGGGGTAGGGGAATCACCCTGACTATGGCGTGATTCGGGAAAAAAGCGGTCAATATTCCGGATTTTTCGGGTTTATTCGTCCATACAGCATATACCGGAAGGTGATTATCATGGCAAAGGAATCAACGATCAGGGCCCCCATCGTCTGCGTGATGGGCCACGTAGATCACGGCAAGACATCGCTCCTGGACCGGATCCGGGGCTCGTCCGTGGTATCGACCGAGGAAGGCGCGATTACGCAGCATATCGGTGCCACGCTTGTCCCCATCGACGCAGTCACCCGCATGGGTGGAGCCCTGAGCAAGGTCAGCGTCAACGTCCCGGGCCTCCTCTTCATCGACACCCCCGGGCACCACGCCTTCACCACGCTGCGTGCGCGCGGCGGGGCGCTCGCCGATATGGCGATCGTCGTGGTGGACATCAACGAGGGCTTCCGCCCCCAGACGATCGAGGCGCTCCAGATCCTGCGCAATTACAAGACGCCGTTCGTCATCGCGGCGAACAAGGTCGACCGCATCCACGGCTGGCGCGTCCAGGAGGGCCAGCCGTTTCTAAAGACGTTTGCGCAGCAGAACGAGCGCGTCCAGGGCATGGTCGAGACGAAGGTCTACGAACTCGTCGGCAAACTCTCCGACCTCGGATTCAACTCCGAGCGGTTCGACCGGGTCTCGGACTTCGCGCGCAACATCTGCATCGTGCCGACGAGCGCCATCACCGGGGAGGGCGTCCCCGATATCCTCATGGTGCTGATCGGGCTCGCCCAGCGCTACATGACCGAGAGCCTCAAGGTCAGCGCCGACGGCCCCGGCGCCGGCACCGTGCTCGAGGTGAAGGAGGAGCGGGGCCTCGGGATGACGCTCGACGTGATCCTCTACGACGGAACCCTCAAGGTCGGGGACGGGATCGTCGTCGCGGGAAACGACCAGATCATCGAGGCCAAAGTGCGTTCGCTCTTAAAGCCCCGCCCCATGAGCGAGATCCTGATCGAGGAGCGGTTCGAGCGGGTCAAATCCGTCACCGCCGCTGCGGGTATCAAGGTCGCCGCCCCGAAACTCGACGGAGTCATCGCGGGCTCCCCCCTCCGGGTCGTCCGGGGAGCCAACCGGGACGAGGTGATCGAGCAGGTCCGGCGCGAGGTCCAGGATATTGAGGTGAACCTATCCGATATCGGCGTCATCATCCGGGCGGACACTATCGGCGCACTCGAAGCCCTCTCGAAGGAACTCGAGGGCCACCAGATCCAGGTGATGCGGGCGACCGTGGGCCCGGTCACCCGCCACGACGTCATCGAGGCGGGAACGATCAAGGACCCCCTCTACAGCGCGATCATCGCCTTCAACACCCCTGTCCTGCCGGACGCGATCGACGCCCTCGCGGATACGTCGATGTCCCACGTCAGCATATTCGAGGGCGGCGTCATCTACCAGCTCATCGACGACTACGTCGAGTGGCGGGATGAGAAGAAGCAGGAGCTCGAACGGCAGAAGTTCGAGAAACTGATCATGCCCGCCAAGATCCGGATCCTCCCGAACTGTGTCTTCCGGCAGAGCAACCCGGCCGTGGTCGGTGTCCGGGTCCTCGGCGGGAAACTCCAGAGCGGTGTCGATCTCGCCCTTCCGAACGGCAAGAAGGTCGGCCGCATCAAGCAGATCCAGGCGAAGAACGAGACCGTCCAGGAGGCGGAGGCGGGCGCGGAGGTGGCGATCTCGATCGAAGGCCCAACGGTCGGCCGCCAGATCAACGTCGACGACGACCTCTACGTGAATATTCCGGAGCGGCACGTGAAGGTGATCGAGCGGGAGATGATCGACCACTTAAGCTCGAGCCTGCGCGAGACCCTGGAGGAGTTCACCACCCTGAAGCGCCGGGAAGACCCCTTCTGGGGGAAGTGACCCCTTACCGGAAAGTGCGGGCTTCTCCCGGCCGCCGCTCTCCTTTAACCCTGCAGAGGTAGTCTTTTAATACCATATTCTCAAATTGTATAGGTACTTTCGAAGGAGTCGTCAACATGGCAGATTTCAAAATCATCCTATCAGAACCGGAAACCGGGCGCTCGTATAAGGTTGATGCGACCGGTTCCGCCGCAGGAGCGCTCATCGGCAAGCGCATCGGTGACGAGATCGACGGGAGCATCCTCGGCTTTGCGGGCTACACGATCAAGATCACCGGTGCCACGGACAAGACCGGTATCCCCGCACGACGCGACCTTCCCGGCCCGTCACGCAGAAGGCTCCTCCTCTCCAGGGGCGTCGGGTTCCACCCCGTCATGGACGGGGAGCGCCGCAGGAAGTCGGTGCGGGGCAACGAGATCAGCGCAGATATCGTTCAGATCAACGCCGCCGTGAAAGAGAGCGGTGCAAAACCTCTGGCAGAATACTTTAGCCAGCCCGAGGCGGCTGCTGAATAAATCAGCCTCTTTCTTTTCTGAAGTATTATTGTCCCGGGTCAGTCTACCCGTATTCTCGTCGTTCTACCGGCCGCGCCAGGGTTCCCTGAGCGTGGCGGGGCAGTGGTCGCGGAGAGGGCACGCCCCGCAGTCGCGGGGGTGGGTGGGGCACCCGCACGCCGCGGCATACGCGGCGGTGAGCGCCGCAGCAGGCTCTCCCCCGTATGCAGCGGTGAGCCCTGCCGCCCGGGCGGCAACCTCGTCCGGCACCGCTTCGGGATAGTAGCCGCTCCAGGCCACGTCCTCGAGCCCGGCCTCACGGCAGACCGCACAGAGATGCTCCATCTCCTCCCTCGACGGCCCCGGGTGGTAGTAGAGGACGTTGTTCGGCCTAAACCCGATGAGCCGGTAGGGCACGCCCGGGTCGAGCGAGGCGATGAACGCCGCGATCCTGGCCACCTCGCGATCGGTCATGCCGGGGATCACGACCGTCCGAAAGACCCTGATCCGGTCTCTTCCCTCGCGCACGAGGTACTCTGCGTTCCTGAGCACAGGGCCCACCGGCGCTCCCGTGAGGGCGCGATGGACCGGGTCCGACCACGCCTTGATCTCGAGGGTGATCACCCGGCAGAGGTCGACGATCCGCTCCATCGCCGCCTCCGTCGCAAACCCTCCGGTCGAGATCCCGATCCCGAGACCGAGCCCCTGCCGCTTCACCTCGCCCGCCACCTCTTCGATGTAGGGGGGGTGGATTATCGGGTCCCCGCCTGTAAACCCGATAGTCCGGATACGCCGCCCCCTGTAGGCGGCAACCCGCTTCCGGGCTTCGGCCACCAGCACCGCCGCCGGCACGTGGCCGGCGTACTGCCAGCCGGGGTCGGGGTACTGCGAGATCCGGTAGGCGTTGCAGTGGAGGCAGCGGTAACAGCACCCGAGCAGGGTGACGATGTAACTCGCGAGAGAGCCCGAACACATCGTCGCCGCCACCTCCGCCCGGCCGACGCGGCACACCCCCCGCTCTCCCCGGAGCCGGTCGACGCCGCACCTCCACTCGCAGAGGCGGCAGGACTCAAGGTCTTCCATACAGGTTTCTGGCGCATGCATGCACGATAGCCTTTGGGACGTTGACGCGACGGGGGCAGGGATGACCAGAAGTGGATCGTGTGTGATCGCCGGTGCAACGGGTAGCGAAAGGTACCGGAGTGTTTGCGTGAGTCTTTCCGGTATGCGAGAAACGTGAGAACGATCTTACCGCTTCTTCGCGGCCGATTTTTCCAGGGCGGGCAGTTTGTCCTCGAATGCCACCCCGTACTTCTTCGCGAGGATGACCGCCGCCGCCTCCACCCGGAGGTTGCCGTCAAAGTTATCGGTGACGACCCGGTGGAGTTCGGCAACGACCTCCTGCGGCGGTTTTTCGGTCGCGGCGGCGATCCGCCCGATCAGCTCCTCGTAGGGGCTTTCCGCCGCTGCGAGGACGTCTGAGGTGGGCTTGAACCCGAGCGGTATCGAGACCTCGGCAACATCGAAGAGCGGCCGGATGGCTCCTCCGTCCACCTCGACGAGCCCCTCTGACTTCGCCCGGTCCAGGAGCTGATTCGCCTGCTCCTTGTTCATCCATTTCCGGTCGATGGCGATGTAGAAGACGAACTCGCTCCTCTGCAGCCGATCTTTACGCATGTGCTTGAACGGCGCGGCAACCGCAATCTTGACACTCACTCGCAGGCACCCTTGAGCATCTTTCGCAGGTCCATCGCGTCCAGGTCCCCGAGGCGCCCCTCCTTCGCGACGTAGCACTCAGTCACCGGACCCCTGTCGACGATCCGGAGGAAGAAGACGTTCTCCGAGACCGGCAGCTTTTTTTCCGGGGTAAGCAGCGTCCTCTGCAGGTCGATCCGGAAGTCCGCCACCTCGGTGACCTTCTCGGCGAGCGGCACCAGGGCGTCGAGGTCCAGGAACTGCGTCCGCCCGTCCGCTACCTGGACGAGCATCCGTTCCTTGACGAGGCCGTCGGCACCCCGTGCGGTGGTATGGGTGTCGTGCATCCGTGCGATGCAGGCAAGAACCTCCCGGAACGGCCGGATGAGGTCAAAGTCGAGATCGATGGATTGGGGGAAACGATGGTATATCCTGCGCATCACTAGAATTGAGGTCTGCGGAACGTAAAAAGGATGTGATCCCGCCGGAGGCGCAAACGTTTTTTGCACATCTTCCCCTCCCTGCACCCATGACCGGCCACCTCACGCTCCTGCAGATGAACGACTCGCACGGGTATCTGGAACCGCACCAGGAACTCTTCTATGCCGGCGGGCCGCCGGTGTACCGGATGGCAGGCGGGTACGCCCGGATTGCCGCCCTCCTCGAAGAGGCTCGCGATGAGCGGCCGGGAGGGGTGCTTGCGTTCGACTGCGGCGACACCATCCACGGGACCTACCCCGTCGTCCAATCGGAAGGCGAAGCGCTCGTCCCGGTCCTGAACGCTCTCGCCTTCGATGCCATGACCGCCCACTGGGAGTTCGTCTACGGCCCGGAGCAGTTCCGGAAGGTTGCCGGGAAGCTCGACTACCCGGTCCTCGCCGACAACTGCTGCGACGACGCGACCGGAGATCTGGTCTTTCCCCCGTATACGGTTTGCGAGACCGATAGCCTGCAGGTGGGCGTCATCGGCATCGCAGCCACCATCGTCGACAAGGTGATGCCGGACTCCTTCTCGGAAGGAGTCCATTTCTCTCTCGGGAACGCCGAACTCCCGGGGCACATCGCCCGGCTCCGCGAAGAGGAGGGGGTGGATCTCGTCGTGGTGATATCGCACCTCGGGTTTCCGCAGGAGGTGAAACTCGCCCGCGAGACGGACGGGATCGACGTCCTCCTCTCGGGGCACACCCACAACCGGCTTTTTGAACCAGCGGTCGTCAACGACACTGTCATCATCCAGTCGGGCTGCCACGGCTCCTTCCTCGGGCGGCTTGACCTCACGGTCGAAAACCGGCGGGTGAAACGGTTCGACCACGCGCTCATCGTCGTCGGCGAGGAGATCCGGCCCGATCCCGGGGTCGAGGAGACGGTCGAGGGGATCATGGAGCCCCACCGCGAGTACCTCTCCCGGGTGGTCGGGGAGACCCGGACGGGTCTTAACCGGAACACGGTTCTCGAGGCCACGATGGACAACCTTCTCCTGCAGGCGCTCATCGACGCCACGGGTGCAGAGATGGCGTTCTCGAACGGCTGGCGTTACGGCGCCCCGGTGTCGCCCGGCCCGGTCACCCAAAACGATCTCTGGGATATCATCCCGGTCAACCCCCCGGTCTCGACGACCGAGATCACGGGCCGGGAACTTACGGCGATGATGGAGGAGAACCTTGAGCGGACCTTTGCGCGCGACCCCTACCAGCAGATGGGCGGCTACGTGAAACGGTGCATGGGGGTCAACCTCTACTGCAAGATAGAGAATCCGGCCGGGCTGCGGATCCAGGAATTCTTTGCGGCCGGCAAAAGGCTCGACCCGGACGCCGTCTACAGCGCGGCGTTCGTCACCGGGCAGGGCGTGCCGCCGGCCTACGGGAAGAACCGCCGGGACCTCGATATCCGGGCGATCGAGGCGCTCGAACGCTACCTGGCACAAGGTCCCGTCAGCGCCGAACTCCGCGGGAGCGTGACGGCGATATGACCCTCTCCCCGCGGGTCGTCATCCACCTGGACGAGCGCGAAAAGGCGGCGCTCGTCCTCCGGAACGCAAAGAACCTCGCCACCGAGCTCGAGGAGGTCGAGGTCGAGATAGTGGTCCACGCCGACGGGGTGGAGGGGATCCGCGCCGGCGGCCCGAACACCGGCCTCATGGACATGCTCGCGGGCCGCGGGGTGCGGTTCGTCGTCTGCGAGAATACGCTGCGCTCCCGGAACTTAACCATGGAAAACTTCCCCGGCTACGTGGAGACCGTCCCGTCCGGCATCGTGGAACTGGTCGTCAGGCAGGCGGAGGGCTGGTGCTATCTCCGGCCGTAAAAAAAGGGTATGTTATGCCAGCAGAACGGCGTTGACGACGCCGTCCTGGCTCGGTCTGCTGACGATCCGCGCGCGCCCCATCTCGGTCTTGATGATGGCGCCCTTGGTCAGGAGGTTCCGCCGGACGTAGTTCGGGTTGGCGCTGTTCGCCTCGACCGTCTCGATCTTCGCCTTTTTGGTCTCGCCGGTTGCGGGGTTTGAAACCGTCGCGTATTCTAGCCGGAGTGCCCGGACCTTCTGGTTGCCTCCGTAGGTGCGGACTACTCTCCTGCGTTCTTCACCGATGTGCGTCTCTGCCGGAGCTCTTCCGATCTCCGTTCTCTTCTTGCCCTGGGAGGTGTGATAGCGTCCGCCCGACGGCTTCCGTACTGATCTTCCTTGCCACTGCATGTGACCACCGAACTACTCTGTTGAGGACGCGATACCCTTCAGGGGGTAGCAATCTCTCGTTAAAGTGCTATAACTATTCGAGACCGGGATATTTAATTCTGCTGATCACGCGAGGATCGCGTCCAGCAGCGCCTCGAGCCCTTCCCCGGCCTTCATGTTCGTCCGGAAAACCTTCATCTCCGGGTTGTAGCGGCACATATCCGTCTCCATCCGGTCAAGGTCGGCGCCGACGAACGGGGCGAGGTCAACCTTGTTGATGACGCCGATGTTGCTGCTACGAAACATCATCGGGTGCTTGTTCACCACGTCGTCTCCTTCCGTCGAGCTGACGACGACGATCCTCTTCTCTGCGCCCAGCCGGAAATCGGTCGGGCAGACCATGTTGCCGACGTTCTCGATGAAGAGGATGTCGATCTGATCGAGCGGGAGGTGCCCGATGGCGTGCTCCACCAGGTGGGCGTCGAGGTGGCACTCCTTCCCGGTGTTCGCGTTGTAGGCAGGGACCTCGAGGGCGACGATCCGCCTGAAGTCGTCGTCCCCGTAGACGTCCCCGGCGATGGCGCCGACACGGAGACCCCGCTCCCGGATCAGCGGCACGAGCCGCTCGATCAGGGCGGTCTTCCCGGACCCGATGGCGCCGAGGAGGTCGAACGCCCGGATGCCGTGCGCCTTGAGGTGGTTTGCATTGGCGTCTGCCAGGCGGTTGTTGACGTCGTAGATGTCCTTCTCCACATGGACGTCGATATGATGCATGGTACGTACTGTGATCATGATCTGTTTATAGGTTAACCACCCAGATCATACAACAATGAGCGCTGAACGCATCCTGTACCCCTGTTACTTCGACGCAACGCTCGAGCGGCGGGAGGGGCGTCGCGTCGCAAAAAATCTCGGCGTGAGATCCCCGGATCTTCCCGCCATCGAGGCCGTCCTGCGGAAGATGAAGGTCCCGCACCGGGTGGAGGAGCACCACCACCCCGCCCGGTGGGCCGAGCGTGAAGGCCGGATCGTGGCGGAATGGGAAGGGAGCAAGGAAGACCTGATCCGGAAGGTTGCCCGCGGCCTGGCCGGCCGGAAGTGACCGCGATGTACGACCTGCACACCCATACCGTCCTCTCCGACGGCGAACTCCTCCCGACGGAGCTGGTCCGCCGGGCCGCCGTGCTCGGCTACGAAACCCTCGCCGTCACCGACCATGCGGACGCCTCGAACCTCCGGCACCTGGTGGAGGCGGCGGGAGAATGCCGGGAATCGGCACGATGTTACGGCGTGAACCTGCTCGTCGGGGTGGAACTCACCCACGTCCCGCCTGCCCTGATCCCGGCGTTTGCACGCGACGCAAAGAGGTTCGGCGCCGATATCGTCGTGGTTCACGGCGAGACGGTGGTGGAGCCGGTCGCCCCCGGGACGAACCGTGCCGGGTGCACGTGCGAGTACGTGGACGTGCTCGCCCACCCCGGGCTCATAGCGGTCGAGGATGCCCGCGCAGCCGCGGAGCACGGGATAGCGCTCGAGATCACCTCGCGCGGGGGACACAACCGCACCAACGGCCATGTGGTGCGGATGGCGCAGGAGGCCGGTTGCCGGCTTGTGGTCGATTCCGATACGCATGCACCGTCAGATCTGATGTCGAAGGGGGCGCGATGGGCGGTCGCTCTCGGCGCCGGATTGACGGAGGCCGAATCCCGGGAAGTTCTCTCTCAGGATATAAATCGGCTCCTCCAGAAGTAAGATGTGATATTTATATCTTAGCAAAACGTTTTTATATTCAAACCGCCAACATATATATGTTACTAAATACTTCCAACTATAGTATCCCCTAGAGGTTGCAGTTTGCGGCTAATCGGACGTTCTGTAAGTGTTTGCGGCGATCGCTTGTTAATCTTGCGATGTGATGCTGCACAGTTGCCCCGCCTCTACGGTGAGGCTGTGGATCGCCGGTTAAAACCCGTAGGGAAGGTAGTTGACATCTTTGGAAATATATCATCTCCCTATGCCGTAGTCCTCTGCTACAATGGCTGCTCCGTGCAGGTTGGCGAGAAGATATTTGCAAAATAGGTGAATAATCGATGGCAGAAGTAGAAAAATTGAAACAGCTGCAGTTGCAGCGTGAGGCCCTTAAGAAGAGAGGGGAGCAGAAAGTCAAAGAGACGGAGAAGAAGCGCACCGAGGAGAGCGTTCAGTCCGTCTGCCCCGAGTGCGGCAGCCGCCAGCTCGTTCACGACTACGAGCGTGCCGAACTCGTATGCCAGAACTGCGGTCTCGTCCTCGACGAGGAGTTCATCGACCGCGGTCCCGAGTGGCGTGCATTCGACCACGACCAGCGCATGAAGCGCTCCCGTGTCGGCGCACCGATGACGTTCACGATCCACGACAAGGGTCTCTCGACGATGATCGACTGGAGGAACCGCGACTCCTATGGCCGGGCTATCTCGAGCAAGAACCGCGCCCAGCTCTACCGGCTCCGGAAGTGGCAGCGGCGTATCCGTGTCTCGAACGCGACCGAGCGGAACCTGGCGTTCGCGCTCTCGGAACTGGACCGGATGGCGTCTGCGCTCGGCCTGCCCCGGAACGTGCGCGAAACCGCCGCGGTGGTCTACCGCGACGCCGTGGACAAGAACCTGATCCGCGGCCGGAGTATCGAGGGAGTCGCGGCGGCTGCGCTGTATGCGGCATGCCGCCAGTGCAGCGTCCCCCGGACGCTCGACGAGATTGCCGAGGTCTCCCGTGTATCCCGTAAGGAGATCGGGCGCACCTACCGGTTCATCTCCCGCGAGCTCGGCCTGAAACTCCTGCCGACGTCCCCGATCGACTACGTACCGCGCTTCTGCTCGGGCCTGAACCTGAAGGGCGAGGTCCAGAGCCGGGCGGTCGAGATCCTCCGGCAGGCAGGCGAGCGCGAACTTACGAGCGGAAGAGGTCCGACGGGCGTCGCTGCGGCCGCCATTTACATCTCGTCGATCCTTGGCGGCGAGCGGCGCACACAGCGCGAGGTCGCCGAGGTTGCGGGCGTAACCGAGGTCACGATCAGGAACAGATATAAGGAACTGGCAGAAAAATTAGATATCGAGATCATACTCTGATCTCATATCTTCGGGCTCGTAGATCAGGGGTAGATCGCTACGTTCGCAACGTAGAGGCCGCGGGTTCAAATCCCGCCGGGTCCACTCATCTGTTTTGTGACTTCATTTTTGTATGAATTTTTCATATGTTCCTGGGCGACCGCAGGTCGCCGGGGGTTTCGAAAGGGGCGGAGCCCCTTCGGTTGGGACAGAGAGGCCGCGGGTTCAAATCCCGCCGGGTCCATTACTGCTCATCTTCAATAACACTTTTAAGAAACTTGCTGGCCCATAGGCGACCGCAGGTCGCCGGGGGTGTCGAGAGGGGCGAAGCCCCTTCGGTCGGCAAACGTCAATCCGGGCGACATCCGTGTGTCGACCACAGCGCGCGAGCCCCGCCGGGACAGCGCTCCGCCCGGCTATTTAAAAGTCTGGAGGAGAACAGGGAATCCCCTGTTCTCCGGGGTCACCGGCGCCGGAGACGGCCTGCGGCCCCCGCGACCGCAACGGCGAGGAGCCCGATGAGCGTACCCCCCCGGCCTGTGTCGGGGCCGTCGCGTGCGTGGTATCCTCCGTCGCCGCCGGCACCGGCGCATCGGCCGTCCGGAAGATGAAGGCCCGCTCTCCCGCACCCGCGGCGAGGTAGTCGCCGCCGTCTGAGAGGGCGACCGCGTTTACGGCTGCACCGCCGTCAAACGACCAGAGCGCGTCTCCGTTGTTGTTCCAGAGGTGCACGCCCCCGCCAGCGGTCCCGGCCGCGACAGTCCCGCCCCGCCGGGATATGTCCACGGTGAGGACGTCGCTTCCCGTCCGGTTCTTCCAGAGCAGGTCGTCGTTCGGCCGGTAGCAGTCCACGTCGCCGCCCTCCTTGCCGACGACCACGAACCGTCCGTCACCGGAGAGAGCGAGCGCGAGGATCGGCGCCCCGGTGGGAAGCGCCCAGGGGAGCCCACCTGCCCGCCCGTAAACCTGGAGGGCGCGATCCCGGCCCCCGGCGGCGACGACCGACCCGTCACGGGAGACGTCGACAGCGGTGACGACGTTGCGGGCAATCCCCTCCCAGATCAGGTTCCCCTGCCGGTTCATGAAAAGAATGTCGCCGCTGCTGCTCCCGGCGACGATGTAGTTGCCGTCATTGGTGAATGCGACGGACGTGACGTACAGAGGCGTGCCGCCGGAGCGGGAGCCCCGCTGCACGGTGATATCCCACTCCTCATCGCCCCGGTAGTCAAAGAGGGTGATGCGGTCGCTCCCCACCACGAGGTACCGGCCGTCCCCCGCGAAGGCAAGATCTCGGACAGGCCCGACGACGCTCTTCGTCCAGTAGCGGCCGCCACCCGCACCTTCGGTGCTCGAGCTCCTGCCCTCCGGCCAGTCGCCGTTGCCGTCGAAGAGGAGTACATCGCCGCCATCGGTCCCGGCGGCAACGTAACTTCCGGCATCCGCGACGGCAACCGCAGTTACCGCACTTGGGGCGCTCACGTTCCAGGGGACGGTGCCGTCCTGCTGCAGGCCTACGATGTTCCCGCTTCCCGTCCCGCGACCATATATCTCCCGTCCGCGGTGATCGCAACGTCGTTGACGACGCTCCCCGTCGATACGCCGTGGTAGGAGGCTTCCGCCCCGGCCGCCGCCGGAACCAGGGCGACGATCAGGGCGACGATCAGTGCTGTTCTTTTCATGGTTGTCCCCTCACCGGGAGAGTATTCCCGGAATACGTCTACTTTCTCGGCCGGGCTTTTAAACCATTCCGGCACCGGGCCCTGCCGCGCAAACTTGAAGCCGCCAGGAGCGCAATCAACCTGCAGGTGAATCGGATGGGTAACAGGGCAAAAGAGGCGGTCTCCCGCTTCATGCAGGGTTACAACTGTGCACAGGCGGTCAGCTCGGTCTTTGCGGACGATGCCGGGGTGCCCGAAGAGGTCGTCCTCCGTGCGGCCACGGGGTTCGGCGGCGGGGTGGGACATACCGGGGGCGCGTGCGGGGCCGCATCAGGTGCGGTTCTCGTCATCGGGCTCTCCTTCGGGAGCACCGGTCCCGACGAAAAAGAGGCGAAGGATCTGGCCTACGCTCTCACCCGGGAGTTCATCGCCCGGTTTGTCCGGAAGAACGGCACCGTCTCCTGCACCGAACTCCTCGGGTGCGACCTCTCGACCGATGAAGGGCTTGCCCGGGCCCGGGAGCAGAACCTCACCCGGACCCTCTGCCCCCGCTACATCGAAGACGCGGTCGAGATCCTCGAAGAGGTTCTCGCATCCGTCACTTCCGGGCGACCCACCATGCGGTAAGGGGTGCCGGCAGGGACGGGATCCCGAGCACCCGCCGCAGATCGGCGGTGCCGAGGCTCTTTGCCGCGAGAGCACGCTTCTCGACGACGTGCCAGGAGAGGAACGCGAGAGCAAACGTTGCCAGGAACGAGAGCCCGCAGAGCGCCGGGAGGAGGAGCTCGTTCCCCGTGGCCTGGATCAGCACCTGCTGGACCGGGTAGTGATAGATGTAGATGCCGTAGGAGAAGTCCCCCGGTCTCCCGAAGGTGTTCAGGAACGGGATCGGGAGGTGCGCGGCGTAGATGGTGAGGTAGGGGATGGCGATCATCCCGGCGACGGTTACGTAGGGTGTCAGGGCCGCGAGCCCGAGTAGCAGGAGCAGCGCTCCGGCGACCACCGGCCGGTAGGCGATCCGCTCCCGGTGAAGGTAGAGGCAGGCACCGATGAGGAAGTAGAGGGTGAACCGGATCTTCGACATCCGGGGGTCGTCGAACCAGGCGGCCCACAGGAGGACGTTTACGGCGGCAAGGGCGGTGATGGCGCCCCACCGGTGCAGGAGCCCGGCGATCCCGAGGGCTGCGACGACCCCGTACATGGCGACCTCGACGGGTATCGTCCAGAGCGAGCCGTTGACGTAGGTCCACGGGTTGTCCTGGAAGAGGCCTATCGCCGATCCGTCTTCAAAGAACGGGACGGTGGCGAGACCTGCCGGAGAGAAGAGGGTCCCGAAGTAATCCACCAGGGGAAGAGACGTCATCAGCGGGCCGATGACGAATAGCGTGACCAGGATCGCGAGGACGAGGGCAGGGACGACCCGGAGAAACCGTTTCCAGGCGAACCGGAGCGGCGATGGGGTCGACTCCCAGCTCGCCGCGATCAGGTAGCCGCTGGTGACCAGGAGGGCGGCAAGCGCTGCCTCCCCTATGAGTATGACCGGGTCGTACATTCCCGTCCCGACGTAGCCGAGCCTGAGCGCGTAGGCGTGCGTGACGACGATCACCGCCGCCGCTGCGAACCGAAGGAAGTCGAAGTTGTTCGAGAACCGACCCCCCGGTATGCCCCCGCCTTCGGTGACCGCCCCCGGATGCTCTGTTTTCATGGCTATCGGGATCCTTTCCTCACTGTACAGTGACAATTGTTAAATAATTAGTCAAATACTCTCCCGTATGGACCCGCTGGTTGTCGCCACGTTCGCCGTCGTCGCCCTGCTCGAGATCATCGTTCCGCTCGCGCTCGGCTACTGGATCGTCAAAAAATTCGGCGTCTCGTGGCGGGTCTTCGTGCTCGGCGCCCTCTTCTTCATCGTCGTGCAGATCGTCCACGCCCCGCTCGTCCTCGTAACGCAGACCCCGCTCTACCTCGCCGTCCTGCCGTTCGGGACAACCGCGGCCGTCGCGGTCCTCGCCGTCTACCTCGGCCTCATGGCCGGTCTCTTTGAAGAGATCGGCCGCTACCTCGTCTATCGTTACCTCTTCCCCCGCCGGGAGATCCCCCTCAGCCGGGAGAACGGCCTCCAGTTCGGGGTAGGATGGGGCGGTGTCGAGAGCATGATCGTCGCGCTCCTCGTCCTTACGAGCATGGTCTCCTACATCGTCATCACCGGCGAGGGGTCGATGCTCTTCCTGCCCGACGACCCCGCCGTCCAGGCAGAGATCGAGGCCCTCCGGGCCCTCACCCCGCTCGACATCCTGCCCGGGCTCGCCGAGCGTATGATGACGATCGTCCTGCATATCGCGTGGTCGCTGATGGTGCTCGCCGCCATCGTCTACGCCAAAAAAGCGCTCCTCGCTCTTGCTATCATCTGGCACGCCGCAGTGGACGCCGCCGCCGTCTACCTCGCCCAGACGCAGGGAATCCTGGTGACCGAGGCGGCGGTATTCGTCTTTGCAGTCATCGGCGTCGCGTACATCCTGTGGGAGTGGCGGCGGATGGGGGTAAGGGCCACCTCCTAGCTGCCCCACTCGTGCAGGTAGCCCCGGCGTTCGAGCGGCTTTCCGTCCGCGAGGACCGTCCGCTCCACTATGACCTCCCCGATGACGTGCGCCTCGACACCCGGGACCGGGAGGATGCCCGGAGGGGCACAGAAGAGAAGTTCGAAGTCCCCCCCGCCGTAGAGCGCAAGTTCTCGGCCCTCGTCCTCCGGCACGCCGGCCGGGAGGGGGAGGCGGGCGGTATCGACGGAAAAGCCGCAGTCGTTCACGGCAAGGAGGTCGTGGAGGGAGAGGGCAAGGCCGTCGGAGATGTCCATCATCGCCGAGACCCCGGCACGGCCGAGCGCCTGTCCTTCCCGAACCCGGGGCTGAGGCTCGAGGAGTTCCTTCGTGTGCCGGTCGTAGCCGTTCAGGGCGGCCTGGGCTTCGCCGAGCGATCCTGTGACCGCGATGACGTCGCCCGGCCGCGCCCCCCGCCGCCTGATGAGGTGCTCCGGGGCGACGGTCCCGAGCCCCGTGCTCACGATCGTCAGTTCCCGGTGGGCGTCGAGGTCCCCGCCCACAAGCTCGGCGCCGAACGCCGTACAGCAGTCCCGGGCGCCCTCCATGATCCCGCGGAGGCGTTCCGGCCTATCGAGGCCTACAGCGAGGAGCACCTGCCCCGGCGCCGCGCCCATGCTCGCGACATCAGAGAGCGTGACCGCCGTCGCCATCCAGCCAGTCTGCCAGTCGGTCATCCCGGCAGGAAAATCGGTCGTCTCGTGGAGCATATCGGTGCTCGCGACCATGAGGCGGTCGCCGCAGGGGATGACGGCACAGTCGTCCTCGAGCCGCTCCGGGTTGATGATCGTCCCGATAAGCCGGTGCAGGCCCCGTTCATCCACCGCGGCGCACCTCCTTCTCCCGCTCGCTCCGGTACTCCTTAAAGAGGTATTCGACCCGCTCGGCTTCCTGCTCGCGCCGGAACTCCTTCTGCTCCTCCTCCCATTCGCCGATCGCCTCCTCGACGGCTCCGGTCAGTGCCGCTCCGCTCCTGCCGCGGATATCCGGCCTGACGGTCTCCGCGGGGAGGAGGGGCAGATCGGACTCCCGGGCGACCCGGATCAGGTGCGGGTCTGGCGGCTCCCCGCCGACGACCAGCGCCCGCACTCCCGTTCCCGCGAGGTCTTTGACCACGCCGCGACCCCAGCCGTGCGCCCGGGGGACGTAGAGGACGTCTCCTTCGACGATGCCGATCTCCTCCTGGAGGCCCCGCACCGCTTCGCGGGTGAGGGAGTCGAGCGCCTTGAGCGGAGTGTAGTCTTCCGTGCCCTCGATCTTCGCGACCTTCTGCATCCTCTCCAGACGTTTCTTCAGCCGCCGGGACCGGCGCCGCTCGCCCCGGAGCTGCTCGCGCAGGCTCTCGATGGTCGCGTCCTTCGCCGCCAGTTCCGCGTCCCGGCGGATCTTTCGCTCGGTCGCGGAACGTGCCCGGCGCACTTCCTGCCGGAGCCGCTCCGCCTCCCGGCCGCGCTCCCGGAGTTCCTCCTGCAGTTCCTGCACGTAACTGCGGAGCCTTTTCACCATCCCGTCGAGCGCCATCACCCGCTCGTCCTCGACCGGGCGCTCCGGGGGGGGCACCTCCGGTTCGGCCTCCTTCTTCGCCGCCGGGACTCCCTGCAGGTCCGCAAGAACGGTGTCGAGCGGCTGGCCACGCAGCACCCGCGCCCGCACCTCGTCGAGATCGAACCCCGGCCCCACCCTCTTCGCGATGTTCCTGAACTTGTTCTGGAGGCTCCGGTAGGCGTCCAGCGCTGCCGAGAGGGCGTCGCGCTCGTGGTCGTTCGTGTAGGAGAACGGGGCGGTCAGGTCGTACTTCGCCTCCACCGAGAGCGACTGCTTCGGGGTGTAGGGGATGGCATTGAACGCCCGCCGGATCTTCTCGACCGAGTAGGGCATCTGCTGCACGTCGGAGGCGATGATGAGTGGTTTTCCGGCGCGGTAAAGTTCCTCGACGATATCCGACATCGTCATCTGCCGGGAACTCGTGAGGAGTACCAGGTTCCCGTCGAGGTCGACGGCGGCGATGCCGGTGGTCGTCCCCGGGTCGAGCCCGACGATCAGGTAACGGGGGCGGCTGGAGAGCGGTTCGAACCGTATCCGATCGAGCTGCCTGCCCGTCACCCTGACCTGGACGTCGGCGCCCCGGGAGGAGTGGACCGGAACCCTCTCCCGGGGGGCCTTGACCCGGAAGGCGACCCTTGAATACCCGCCGAACGCCTTCGTCTCCTTCTTCTCGTAGTCAAGACCGGCGCCCCGGAGCCGGGTCTCGATCTCCCGGCCCTTCTGCAACACGGCGCCGTGGATCTTCCGGGCATAGCGGTTCTGGCTCCATCCGCCCCGGCCGGGCGAGCGGTGCCGGCTCACCACGATGTCGGTGGTGTTCTCGAACGCTATCACCTCGACCCCCGCCCCGAGCGCGGCCACCCGGGCGGTGGTCCGGGCCTCGGCGTAGGGGTCGAACTTATTGAAACTGATGTTGTAGCGGGCGGCGACCTTCCCGAGACTCTCTTTCTTCTCCCCGCCGGTCACCTGGACGAGTTTCGTCGACGGCGGGAGCGACTGCAGGAATGCGTAAAGTTCGTGCTGGTCGGCCGCGACCTCCTGGAGGCTGTCCACCGCGAGGATGTCGGGTTGTTCTGTGGCAAGGAGGCGCTGGAGCCGGAATCCGGTGACCTCCTCGACCCCCTGGACCTCGCCGTCTTCCACCCGGGCGAGCGCGTAGACCGGCCGCCGGGTGCGGGAACGCACCGAACCTTTGATGATGTCGATCCCGAAGACCTTCACCCGACCACCTGTGCCAGTGCTTCGTCGAAGGCGTATTCGAGGCCGTATTTTCGTTTGAAGTACTGGAGGATGTTCTCGATGTCCCGGCTGAGGATCTCGCCGGCGTTGGGGTGGGCGGTCTCCACCCACTGGGGCCAGTCGATCAGCCAGCACTGCCCCTCGTCGACCATGACGTTGAACTCGCTTAAGTCGCCGTGGATGACGCCGAGGCGGTAGGCCTCCCGGATGTTGTCGAGGATCTCGCCGAGGATCGGCTCCGGCTCTTCGAGGGCCGCCCGCGAGAGGTTGACGCCCGGCACAAACGACATCGCCACGACGTGCCGGTTCTGGTCGATCGGGAGCGGAACCGAGACGGCGGGGTGGAGGGTTTTCAGGGCGTCGTACTCCATCTTCGCCGAGTTGCTCGAGGCGAATATCCAGGGGCAGTGCCCGGCCTCCGGCATGTAGCCCCGTTTTACGCGGGCCGACTGGAACGACCGCTGCCCGACCCGGTGGAACTTCAGCACCACGACGCCGAGCCCCATCGCCTCGTAGACCTCCGACTCCTTTCCGACGCCGATCAGGGTTCCGAGCGCCTGGATGGTGCCCCGGCGGGTGAGGGTGTGGAGAGCCAGGCTGTCGTAGCCGTTGAAGACGAGGGCGTAACCCTCGTAGGGGGTCTTCTCGTACCTGACCATATCCATGGCCATCAGCCTGCCCAGGCGGTAGGAGAGCTCGGACTCCGAGAACTTTGTGGCCGACTTGAGCACCTCGAGCGGCACCCACCGGTACCGGCGCATGAGGCGTTCGAGGGCGAGCAGGATCCGGAGTTCGTAGGCGTGCAGGGATCGCACGTATTCTGCAGGAACAGGCATCTTCTACACAATTTATGTGATGCCGTGATAAAAGGATGATCGAGAAAGGATGCAGTGCAGCAAGTGCCGCCGCGACGCGGTTATTTTCCAGCGATACTCTGGGCTGCACCTCTGCGAGCAGCACTTTAACCGGGATTTCGAGGCGAAAGCGAAGCGGGCGATCCGGGAGCACCGCTGGATCGAGTCGGGCGATACGGTGGCGGTGGCGCTCTCGGGGGGCAAGGACTCGAGCGCCGTCCTCTTCTTCCTCCACCGGCTCCTCGGCGAGCGCCGGGACGTCCGGCTGATGGCGATCACCGTGGACGAGGGGATATCCGGCTACCGCGACCCGGCCGGAGCCAGGGCGATCGCCGAGAGCATGGGCGTCCCCTGGGTGACGGCATCCTTCCGGGAAGAGTACGGGATCACGCTCGATGAGATCGTGGGCCGGAAGGGCACGGGGCTCTCCTGCTCCTACTGCGGCGTGCTCCGGCGGGCGCTGATGAACCGGATTGCCCGCGAGGAGGGCGTCACGAAGTTCGCCTACGGGTTCAACCTGGACGACGAGGCCCAGTCGGTGCTGATGAACGCCCTCCGGGGGGATGCCGACCGGCTCACCCGTCCCATGCGGGAGGTGGAAGGAATGGTCCCCCGGATCAAGCCGTTCATGTATATCCCGGAGCGCGAGGTGGCGCTCTATGCCTTCCTCCACGTCGAGGGGTTCGACCTTGCGGGCTGCCCCTACGCGGGCGACGCCCTGCGGGGCGACGTCCGTGGGATCCTCGACGATTACACTTTCCGTCACCCGGCGACGAAGTACTCGCTCGTGAATCTGGGTGAGGCCCTGCGGAGGGCGGAGAAGCCGGCGGAGAAGATGGGGTTCGGGGTTTGCGAGAGGTGTGGTGAGCGATGGGCCGCAGGGTGCGACGTTCCGACGGAACGGAGCAGGAGCACCGAAGGTGCGGGGCCGGAGTTTGAGAAACCCGAAGGGTTTCGAGCGCCACGCGGGAGGATCTGCCGGACGTGCCAGGTGCTTGATGAGGTTCGGAAGGGTGGTTGAGCGAAAGGAGCCTGATAGCGGATTGGTGTGTCTACTAACCGCGAGGGTGAAGCGTCAAAAAGGACGTTTCCGGAAGTACTCTGTTTTTTAGGGTGAATTCCGAGGCAATTCTGTTCTACTCGCTTAACCCCGTCAACCGATATGTCCTGAATATCGCCACGCGGGGGAGGGGCTGACGGGG
>NZ_DAFZ01000026.1:26066-28274 GCF_002498065.1 Methanoculleus sp. UBA208
ACCCGGCCTTCGGCCTCCTCCTCCGCACCTGACGGTGCTCGAACTCCGCTCCTAGCGGAGCGTCGTTCCCCGCCCAGGGGGCGGGGGCAGTCTATGGCGATAGGCGATGCCCCTATGGGACATCGCTGGAGAAAACCGAATTTCTTGAACCTATGACTGGCTGAAGGTGTATAATCAAGTGGAAATTCGTGTATGGATTACACGACGTCGCAAAAAGAACTGGATTTAAGTGCCGTCCGAGACGCCACCCCCGCTCCCTCTACCGCATCACAAGACATCCGCCGGTCACGTCAGAAAAGATCTCCATGAACTGTTCGGGATGGTTCAAGAACGCGACCGATCGCGGCCGCCCGACCAGGTCGTAGAGCCCGACCTCTTTCTCGATCCCGAGTTCCGGGACCTCCACCGGGTCGCAGTAGCGCACCGGCGGGGCGTCGGGGTAGCGCGGGTTCTTCACGAGCGCCCCGCCCTCCATCTCGTAGTAGGCGGCGCCCCGCAGTTCCGCGTAGGGGCCGTAGTTGCTCGCGAACTCCGACGAGACGAGGTTCGCCATCACGAGATCCTCCCTTCCGGGGTTGATCGTCACGTGGCCGTATCCCGGCGGGATCAGGATCTTGTCGCCGGCGGTCCCCTCGATCATCACCACGTCGTCGGCATCGCGGGTCTGGAGGAGGTAGTGGCCCGTCCCCTCGAGCACCTCGTAGATCTCCGGGTAGAGTTCTCCTGCCGGGTTCTCGGTGTGGTAGTGCCCCTTCGTCTTGACGTACTCCCCGCAGAGGGTCCGGGCGGGAATGACGGTGATATCGTAGCGGACGTGGTGCTGCCGGAGCCACTCCCGGTCGCTCTCGCTTTTCGCGAGATCGCGGTACATAAAATAGAGGGGCTGATCGGAGGTGCAGCCGGGATCTGCGAGAACCTCGCGCATCTCCTCGATTGTCCTTGTCTGCGACTCCGGTTTAGGTCCGTCCCAGTACCCGTTCATCTCTGTTTCTTACGGTACACGAATATATAATACCCTGCTCCTGCGATGACGGCCAGAACGGCGACGAGGAAGACCGGATTGGTGAAGATAGCGCCCTCTCTCCGCTCGAGCGCGACCGTTACTTTCATCGTATCCGATATCTTGCTGTTGTCGAGGTCGTCGCGGTAGCGGATCTCGGAGTCGATCCCGTACTTCTTCTCGGTGCCGTCGCCGTCGACGTTCACCTCGAACCGTGCCGTCGCGGTCTGTCCCGGGGCAAGGTCGCCGAGGAAGGCGGTGTCGTCGCTGCTGGTGAAGGGGTCGACGGCGCTGATCCGGGCCTGGGCGTTGTAGACCGTCGCCGCCCCGACATTCTTATACACAACCTCGAGGATGCTCTTCTGCCCCAGGTAGAGCGTCGATTCCGGCGAGACGACCTCGAAGGCGATCTTGCCGCCGACGGGAAGGCCAATCGTCGCCGACCGGGAGGTCACCGACGTCCCCTCGTAATCCTCGTAGGTGACCGCGACGTCCAGCGGGTAGGACTTTGGTTCGGCGGTGTCGGCGACCGAGACCTTGAACTTCACGTCCACCGTCTCTCCCGGCTCGAACGTCCCGACGTAGGCGCTGCCGTCGGTGGGGATGAGCGGGCTCGCGCCGTTCCTCGTGACCTTTGCAATGGCGTTGTTCGCCGTGTCGTGCCCGATGTTCTTCAGGGTCAGGTAGACGTAGCCTTCCGTGCCGACGTTCAGCGACTCGGACCGCACGTCGAGGACCTCGACCTGGAGGTCGGGCGTGACCCGCACGGTGAGCGGCAGGGTTTCGGTCTTCTTCTGGTAGTTGTAGCGGAGGAGATCGCTCCCGTACTCTTCCGCATCCGCAAGGTAGGTGTAGGTGACCTCGAGCGGCAGCACGTAGGTGCCCGGTTCCGCGGAATCCGCCACCTTCACCTCGAACGTGGCGGTCGCGGCGGCCCCGCCCATGATGTCACTTAAGAACTGGGGATCCGTCTTGACGGTGAACGGTGTATCGGTGCCCTTGAGCGCTACGGTAACCAGTTTCGCGGTGTTCGGCTGGTCATCGGGGGTGATGAGCGTCGAACCGACGATCTTGTGGGTATTCAGACCGCTATTGGATATGATAACCGCGAGATTGGTCTCGGCGCCCGGCGCGAACTCATTGGTGCCGGAAATCGTTGCCGACAGATCCGGACTTCCATAGAGGTACTTGGTGCCCTGCGCCGCCCC
>NZ_DAFZ01000087.1 GCF_002498065.1 Methanoculleus sp. UBA208
ATCCGCTTGCCGGTGATTTCTTTTCAACCATGTTCTTCACCTCACAGCAGTCCTAATACAACGACACCGGCAACCAGAAGGCCGACTGCCATGCCGTACCAGAATGCGGTCACGCCTCCGGCGACGTTGAGAATACCCTCCCTGTTCGGGAACGAGGCCAGGAAGTTGCCCTGCCCGGAGAGCATGCCGACCAGGTCGTCGGTGATCTTCTCGAGTTCCGCTACCTGTTCGAGCACGGGGGTGTACGAGACACCGGCGGTGGTGACGATGCCGACCATCGGGTCGACGACCAGTCCGTACTCGGGCAGTACCTGAACATATGCCATTTAGGCACCTCCCTTGGGCTCCATGATCGGCTGTGCGTCGAGCCATGCGTAGGCGTCACGCTTCGCAAGTTCGATGTACTTCGTGTAGGTGTAGATCCACCCGACGATCGAGACCAGCAGCGAGACGAGAGCGGCAAGAAGTCCGATGAATGCGAACGAGATGATCGCAACGGTGATCATGGAGAGGAACCCGCACTCCGCGGCGAGCATGAGCGTCCGGTCCTGCTGTTCTCCCGGCCCGAGACAGGCGTTGAAGGAGTGCTGGATGGCGATGGCGCCGAGCATGAAGATCACGGCGATGATGCTGCCGCCGATGACGGATGCTCCGTAGGCTTCTACGGCGAATCCGAGGATGACGACCGTGCCGGTGATCATGCCGAGGAATTCGAACGTTCCGCAGGCCATGGCCGTGAGGCCGAGCACCGTCATCGCACCGACGATTGCAAGCTCGATCAGCGAGACGATCATGACCGGGATGTCCATCCGGACCACGTGGTTTGCCATGAGTCCGGCGACCGCACCGATGATCGCGGCGATGATGACCGTCACGATGGGTGCGAAGATGCCGGTTGTGGCTCCGAAGATCGCGGCGATGATACCGGACCCGAGCGCGATCATACCCGCCGACGGGACACCGGTACCGAGACCGTAGCTGCAGAGGTGCTTGATCGTGTCGGTACCCCAGATGAGCGCGGCGACGGCGGCAAGGCCGCCGAAGAACGCGAAGTACTGGGTGTTGGTGACCGTGTTGAGGTAAGTCAGGTAGATGAGGACGAGCGATCCCACGAGTCCGTAGATCAGGATCTGGTTGTGCGGGATGCCGCCTGCTCCGACTTCAACTTTTACCGACATTTAGAATACCCCCACCAGTTCGAGCAGCGCGATCGCGAAGATGCCTGCAACGGCGGAAGCCGCAGCGGCTGCGATGACTGCTCTCGGGAATCTCTTGAACTTGGGGTCGTGCGGCCCTTCGATCGTACCGGTGATGTTGTACGCGGCAAGCACGGCGTTCATCAGGAACATGCCGACCGCGAAGATACCGGCAAGCGAGATGGCGACGGGCGCGATCTGCTCGACCGTTACGTCAAGGATTACGGGCAGCTGTGCCTGGTAAACGTCGAGGAGCTCGAGGTAGATGAGCGTGCCGCCGAGACCACCGAGTGCGCCGCCGATGACGCCGCCGACCCAGGAGATGAACGGGAGGCCGTGCCCCTCGGTACCCTGGCTCTTGTACTCGGGGAAGGTGTCGCCGGTGATCGGGTCCTTTGCGACCTTACCGGATGCTGCCGGGATACCCATACCGAAGATGTAGATGACGTTGACCATCGTACAGGTGATTGCCATCAAGAGCCCGCCGCCGATAGTACCGCCGGCAAGGGCGACGGCAAGTCCGAACGGAGCGGCCCATGCGCCACCGAAGAGTCCGGCAAGGCCGGCACCGGCGGCAAGCATCGCGACACCGGTCGCGATACCGGGCGCCTGTCCCATTGCAGCGGGAGCACCGCCGACCGGGACGAAGTGGACGCCGAACGCGATCAGGACGCCGCCGATGATGATGCCGACGAGAGCGATCACTCCGACCATCTGCACGAGGAAGAAGGCGAGCGCAAGCGCGACGACGATAAGAACAATGCTGAGAATGAGGCCCATTGCCGTTGGGGGCTGGACGCCTCCGGTCTGTGCGGGTCCACTGAGTGCGCTCATGATGATGCCTCCTCAGGAGCCTCAGGAGCCGTGTAGGGCCCGAAGTTCTTCCTTGCCCAGACCTCGATGTAACGGTCGATGATGGCAAAGACCAGGATAACGACGATACCGACGATGATCGGTCCCCAGATGTTGAGCTCTTCGAAGACCACGGTACGCCAGAGTTCGAAGAAGACGATCAGGCCAAAACAAATACCCGACGCGGGGCCGCCGAGTTTGGCGCTGAAGAAACCGTTGTCGAGCGAGTTCCGCTGGCCGGCCTCGGCGTAGCGGACGATGTTGCCGGATGCGGAGATCGGAACGCCCGCTCCGAACTTCTGCTCCTGGTACTGCCGCTCCTTTCCGTAGAACGGGTTACCGGTTGCAGACCCGGCCGCACCGAGCGCGATACCCCAGACGAGACCCATCAGCGGGAGCGGGAAGGGGTGACCGAGCGCGGCGATCATCAGGTGACACATCGCGACGGTGGTGAAGATAGCTACGAACGCGTGTGCCATGGTCACGGTCGTCATCGACTTCAGAATATCGATGTAGACCGGCTGTCCAAATTTGGCGAGACTTGCAGTACGGCCGAGGTATGCGGTTGTCGCATAGACGCCCTGCACGAAGACCGCGAGAGCGCTCCCGAGCACAATTGCAAGTATCGGGTTTATCTGCATCGCCATGAATGCCCAGGCAAGGCCTGCACCCAGAGCAACCCATAGGCCGTACGCGGGGGGTTCACCGGCAACTGCCTTGTTAAAGATGCGGTGAATATATCCCATCTGCGGAGCCAGCTGAACCTGAGAGTTCGGGTCACCCTGTGATCCGATGTCAGACTCAGTGTCTTCCGCAGCGCCGGCGACGGTTGCAAGAGCACCTGCCAATGCGGTAATGCCGATGCCAAATACGATCTCTTCCATTCAGCATCCTCCTCCGGTGCTCACGGCACCAGAGTATGAGTTCAAAACCTTTTTGGTTCAATTAACAGTTGTTTATGACTTAATTAAAGGTTTCGAAAAGTTGCGCCGTTATCGCAACGAAACGCAAAAATTCGGCTAAAATACTCTTTTTAGGCATGTTAAGTTACGCTAGGGAAAAAAAAGTTGAGTTGGGTTTACCGGGCCGGGATGATGAGCGAACGCTCGCCGGCGGGCATGAACTCGCGGATGGCACCCTTCGCGAACTCGCGGCGGGGCTCGGCGAAGTCGAACCTCAGCGCCGGGTCGGCGAAGCAGACCTTCACGAGCGGGCTGTAGCAGAACGCGTCGCCGCGGCCGTAGTGGGCACCGCCGACGATTGCGGCGTACTCGCCCTGGTG
>NZ_DAFZ01000001.1:0-499 GCF_002498065.1 Methanoculleus sp. UBA208
CGAGGTCATCACCGCGACGGGGGCCACCCCGGAGATGGTCCGCGTGGGTTTGACCAGGAGAAGCGGCCGGAGCCGTTCGCGCTCTTCGGGCGTGGCCGCGGCGAGAACGGCGGAGTTTTTGGGCATGCTGACGCCGTGCTCCCGGCAGACGTCGAGCTTAATCTTCTGGATCCCGGCAGGGCCGGGCCCGCTAGAAAGGATGCGGGAGATGATCTCCCGGAGAGTGTCGGTATCGTTCATCGTTTAGTGTTCGGTTGCAATCCGTTCGGAATGAAAATCGGCGTGGTATTCGATGTAAGGATTGTGGTGGGCCCTGATGTGGTGGACGATCTCGTCGCCCAGGGTAAGAATAGCCTTTTTATGCGTTACCTTATTCTTATGGATATGGACGGGTGAGATGTGGAGAGCGTTGTACTGGTCGGTTGGGACATCCTCTCCCGTGGTACTTTCATAGTACTTTCTGACGTGGACTAACAGCATGTGTAAGTGGAGCAGCTCT
>NZ_DAFZ01000001.1:799-7538 GCF_002498065.1 Methanoculleus sp. UBA208
CATGTGTAAGTGGAGCAGCTCTTCCTTTTGCACGATATCACCTTTCCTCGAAGAATACTACTGTCCGCGGGTAGATATAATTTGTTGGTGATCTTTTTATATGCACAAGATGCGGGCGGTCGGAGCGTTCATCGGGCTTGCAATCGGCGACGCATTGGGCGCGCCCCTGGAAGGGCTTCCTCCGCGCCCGTTTGCCGTAACGGAGATGTCCGAGGGCGGGATCCACAACACCTTTCCGGGCCAGTACACCGACGACACCCTGCAGGCGTCAGCCCTGGCGCAGACCCTCGTCGGGTGCGGTGGGTTCAACCCGGAGGACTTCGCTCGCCGCCTGGTTCGGGTTTACCACACCCACCCGGAGTTCTTCGGGCCGACGTCCCGTGCCGTCCTCGACCTGATCGAGGAGGGCGTCAGTCCGTCGGCCGCCGCGAGGATGGTGCACGAGGCGCGGGGAGGGAGCCGGAGCAACGGGAGCGTCATGCGCGGCATCCCGGTCGGCATCTTCTACCCGCCCGGGGAGGTGCGCGAGGCGAGCCTTGCCGCATCCCGCGTCACGCACTTTGATTCCGCCGCCGGCGAGGCCTCGGCGTTCGTCAACCGGATGGTCAGCGGGATGTGCCGGGGAGAGGAGGCCGATACGGCTTTCGGCCGGGCCCTTGCCGCCTGCGGCGACCGGGAACTCCGTGGGCTGCTCGAGGATTATCGGGCGTATCCGCCGGACCCCTCGCTCGACGCCGTCCTCTGCACCCACTGCGCCGTCAGGGTCTTCATGGACGCCCCGTCCTTTCGGGATGCGGTGGTCGCGGCGGTCAACCTCGGGGGCGATGCCGATACCGTCGGCGCGATCGCCGGCGGACTCGCCGGGGCGCGGTACGGGTGCGGGGCGATCCCCGCGTCGTGGCTCTCGGCTCTCCAGGATCGGGAGGAACTCCTTGCTCTCGCCCGGCGGCTCGCAGGGGTGAGCCGGGCGTAGGGCTGCGGGGCGTCTGGCAGCGGCCTCGCGCCGGAAGCGCGGGGAAACTCTGGAGAAGAGCCGTGCGGTGGTGATGGGAGTCGCAGGGGAATTTACAAAAGGGTTCGCGAGGGGCGGGGAATACCCCTATGCCCTTCTTCGGCAACCCCCACTCCGCCCGCGCCTTCGGCGCTCCTCCCCCGCCCCCTCCCGGGGGCAGGGGCAGTGCGTGGCGATAGCCGGAGAAAAGCCGTACTTTCGGAAACGAGCCGGGGAACCACCCTTCTCCCGGCATCTCCCCATGCAGTGGACCGTGGGGATATCGCCATTGGGGGTGGGGCCGACGGGGAGGGGGGCTCGCCCCCTCCCCTGTCTCCATCGCATATGGCTCTCCTTTGTAACCTCTCCTCCTCCCGCGCTGGAAGGGGCAGTCATGGCGATATCTAGTGAGCAACCGTGCAGCGGAGCATCCGCCGCGATCTGGATGAGGGGTTGAGAAAAATACCAGAGCAGGTACGGGCGAGGTCTCGCAAAGAGCGTCAGGCCGGCCGCAGTTCCACGAGTTTCAGGGGGCGGCCCCGCTCGCAGACATCGGGAGCGTTGCCGAGAACCTCCCCGACCACGTATTTCTCCCCCTCGATGATGCCGTCGGGGCGGCAGAGCCGGTAACTCCGGCACTCGATTCTCGGGCAGGAAAACTCGTAGCTGATCCTCGAGTTCGCGATCGCCATCTCGGCGCTGATGAGCGCGACGATGGGGGCCTCCACCACATCGACCGCGACCGCCGCCTCGTGGTGGACCGGGCAGTCGTGCCGGGTGTTCGTGCGGACGGTGGCGACCCGGTACTTCTTTCCGGGCTGCAGGTTGTGGCAGGTCTTGCGCACCTTGCAGTTCTCACACTCCGGGCACGTGGTGCCTTCGTAGACGAAATCAAGCCCCGGCTTTGCGAGCCCGGCCCCGATCAGCGTCACCTTTGTCTTCTCCTTCGCCATCTCGTCTCACTCCCGGTAGAGCATCTTCACCAGGTCCCGCGCCGATTCCTCGGTCAGCCCCATATCCAGTATGGTGAACCGTTCCGGCCGGATCGTCCGGGCGGCGAGCAGCGCCGCGACAGCCGTCTCGTCGTCGACCCCGATCCCGGCGGGGGTGGTCGGTGCGCCGATCTTTTTTAAGGAACTGCGGATCCCTTCCCAGTCGCCGCCGTGGAGGTACATCGTTATGATCGCCCCGATGCCGCACTTCTCCCCGTGGAGCCCCTTCCCCGGGGCGAGCCGTTCCAGTGCATGGGAGAACTTGTGCTCGCCGCCGCTGCCGGGCCGGGACGACCCCGCGATGCTCATCGCGACGCCTGAAGAGACCAGCGCTTTCGTCACGAGCCAGGCGCTCTCCTCGGAGTGCGGTTTGATGAGGTCGGCATTCTTAAAAAGGATCTCGGCGGTCATCCGGGAGAGCGTCAGCGCGTACTCCGAGAGCGGTTCGCCCCGGAGGCGGTGGGAGAGTTCCCAGTCGAGGATTGCGGTATAGTTCGCGATGATGTCCGCGCACCCGGACGCCAGCAGCCGGTGAGGCGCCGATGCGATGACGGCGGTATCGGCGACGACGGCGATGGGCGGCTCGGCGGCGAGCGAGACGTTCCCCTCGGCGGTCGGTACCGAGGCTCTCGACGAGGCGATGCCGTCGTGCGATGCGGCGGTGGGGACGCTGATGAAGTGGCGGTCGGTGTTGTAAGAGGCGATCTTCGCCGTGTCGATGACCCGGCCGCCGCCGACACCGATGACGAACCCGGCCTCTGCCGCCGCCGCCTCGGCCTTCCTGATCGTCTCAAAGGGATCGCCCTCGCCCGCGGCAAACGTCGCGACGTCGTAGGAGCCGGCAAGAAGCGCCTCGACCCTTTTTCCGGCGACGTCCCGTGTCAGGCCTCCCGATACGATGAGCACAGAGTCGCCGAGGGCAAGGTCTTCACAGACAGCCGGGATCTGCTCGATGACATCGTGGCCGATGACGACGTCACGGGGGAGCTGCATCCATTTGGACTTGTCGAAGACCTTGGTTCTGAGTAGGTTTATGCGGTCTGCGCTCATTTAGATCAGTAATGATTAGGGAGTTCCTCTACAAATATTACATCGATCCCATTCGTTACGGAGAGGCATATACGCTCGTCGATACGCTGACCTACGCCCTGATCCTCATCGCAGCGGTTTACCTCGTTTACCGGGGACTCCGGCGGTATAAGATTGCTATCGACGACGAGCTGGTGCTCGCGACCCTGCCTTTCGTCGTCCTCGGGGGGCTTCTCCGGGTCGTCGAGGATACCGGGATGATCACCTCCGACTTCCGTTTTCTCCTGATCACGCCCCTGATCTTCTTTGTGATCTTTGCGGTTGCGGGGATCGCCCTCTTTGCCGGGAAACTTGCGGAGAATGCCGGGCTTGTCTCCCGCTACAGCCGAGTTTACGCGGGAACGGGGATCGCCGCCTGCCTTCTTGCCACGGCGGCGCTCGTCTGGTTCGGCCTGACTGAAGCGACGATCGCGCTCGACGTCCTCACCACCATTCTCGCCCTTGCGTCAGTCACGTCGCTCGCCCTCTGGGCGTTCCTCGTTTACGTGCTGAAGTGGGATTACGCCTCGAACATCCTCTATAAACTCCTCATCTTCGGCCACATGCTGGACGCGAGCGCCACGAGTTACGGGATCGATATCCATCCCGTCCGCTACGTGGAGCAGCACGTCGTGGGTTCGGCCCTGATCGATGCGACCGGCACCGCCTTCTCGATGTTTCTCCTCAAGATCGCGGTGATCGTCCCTGCCGTCTACGTCCTCGAGATGTACCGGCGGGAAGGAAACCCCGATCTCTGGCACCTGATCCTGCTTGCCATGATCGTCGTCGGCATGGCGCCGGGGATACGCGATCTCGTGCGGATGGTGCTCTATGTCTGAAGCCTCGCCCGCCCGGGCCACGGGTCTTGCGGCCGTCTTCTTTGCCGTCTCGGTCGGCCTTGGCGTCGCTGCCGTGGCCCTCGACCCGGGCGTAGGCGCGGAGGTCATGTCTCTCTTTTCCGAGCAGGTCGTAGCCGGGCTCCTCTCAGACTCCCCGGCGGTCCTCGCGGTCAAACTGTTCTTAAACAACCTGTCCACCTGTCTCCTTCTCTTCCTCGGGGGGGCCTCCCTCGGTGTGGTCACGGTGCTGATCCTCTCGGTCAACGGCCTTTTGATCGGTGCGGTGACGGAACTCGTGCGGCAGCAGCAGGGCATGCTCTATATTGCCGCGGCGCTCCTGCCGCACGGCATCTTCGAGGTCCCCGCCTTCCTCATCGCGGGGGGCCTCGGCCTCCTCCTCGGGCGGGAGCTCATCGACGAATGGCACGGGAGCGGCGATGCCGCTGCCGGAGCCCTGCCTCTCGCCCGCCTCTTTCTCCGGGTAGTCGTCCCGCTTCTCGCGGTTGCCGCGGCCGTAGAGGCATTTATTACGCCGGCAATCCTAAGTATGATAGCTTAGAGAGGCAGATCGATAGTTTTTGAGGTACGAGACGGATGGAAGAAGATACTGGTGTACTTCCCCGGAAAGACGATTTTTCCCAGTGGTACAACGAGATTCTCTGGCGAGCCGAGGTCATGGACGTCCGCTACCCGGTCAAGGGGCTGTACGTCTGGTATCCCCACGGGTTCGCCGTCAGGAAACGTGCATACGGGATACTCCGGGACCTGATGGACCGCGACCACGCGGAGACGATGTTTCCGCTCCTCATCCCCGAGACCGAGTTCATGAAGGAGGCCACGCACATCAAGGGCTTCGAGGACGAGGTTTACTGGGTCACCCACGGCGGCAGGAACGAGCTCGACGTGCCGCTCGCTCTCCGGCCGACGAGCGAGACCGCCATCTACCCGATGTACTCCCTCTGGATCCGGTCCCACACGGATCTGCCCCTGAAACTCTACCAGGTTGTCAATACGTTCCGTTACGAGACGAAGCATACCCGGCCGCTCATCCGCCTCCGGGAGATCACGTCGTTTAAGGAGGCGCATACCGTGCACGCGACGCGGGAGGAGGCGGCGGCGCAGGTTGAGGTCGCGCTCGGCCTCTACCGGGAGTTCTACGACAGCCTCCGGGTGCCGGTGATCGTATCCCGCCGCCCGGCCTGGGACAAGTTCCCGGGCGCCGACTACACCATCGCGGTCGATACCGTCATGCCCGACGGCAAAACGCTCCAGATAGGGACGGTGCACATGCTCGGCGACCACTTCTCCCGCACCTACGATATCACCTACGAGGACGCGAACGGGGAGCAGCAGTATGTCTATCAGACCTGCTACGGCATATCCGAGCGGTCGATTGCGGCTGTGATAAGCGTCCACGGCGACGATAAAGGGCTCGTGCTGCCGCCGGAGGTTGCGCCGATAGAGGTCGTCATCGTGCCGATTATCGTCGGGAAGCGGCGGGACGAGGTGCTCTCTGCGGCCGGGGCGCTAGAAGAGGAGTTCCGGAACGCCGGATTCGCCGTGAAGCTCGATGCGCGGGAGATGCGCCCGGGCGCAAAGTACTACCACTGGGAGATGCGCGGCGTCCCGTTGCGGATCGAGGTCGGGCCGCGGGACATCGACGCGAACACGGTCGTCGCCGTCACCCGGAGCGGCAAGAAGACCACGCTCGACAGGCGTGGCGTCGTCGAAGGAGTCTGCTCCATCCTTGGGGAGTTCGGGGAGGAACTCTCTCAGACGGCACGGCAGGCGATGGCCGACCGGATCATCGTGGCGGCGACCATGGAAGAGACGGCAGCAGCGGTGAAGAACGGGGTTGCGGTCGTCCACTGGTGCGGCTCGCAGGAGTGCGCAGAAAAGATTGAGACGGCGGTGGATGCGAGCATCATCGGCTCCGACATCCGCTCGGACCTGATCGCCGTCTCGGACGGCCCGTGCGTCGCCTGCGGCGGGAACGGCACGTCCGCCCTGATTGCCCGGACCTACTGATCAGCAGGACGGGCAGGTATACGATTTTACGTGTTCGGGGGACGAGATGTCTCCCGATATCGTTGCTTTTCCGCCCAGGAGGAATATTCTCCCGCATTTTGCGCATCTCTTCGGGAGCAGCCGTTCCCAGCGGCTCATCGGAACTTCCAGAGTGAACTGCATCTTCTCCGCGTCGGCGGGGTTGCACTGGGTGAGCTCCTCATACCGGGAGAGGACCTGCATGACCTGGAGCGGGTTTGCTCCCTCGCTGCAGAACCGTTTGAAGACATAAAATTGGAAGATCATCCACCCGAGGTCGGAGCGCTCTAAGGTCTCCTCGTATTCGCTGCACGTTCCGTCGTCTTCATCGAGGGAATACCCGCAGAGGGGGCAGCGCCCGCCCACGAGTTCGTCCAGGAAGACCTCTTCATGGCAGCTGGGACAGGTGGTGTGGGGGGTATGCATTCTGGAAGTCATGATTATACTGGCCTCATACCTTTTACCTTTCAGGGACACAGGGCTGACGCCCCATGCCCTTGAAAGCATTCCACGCGAAATTGCGCGGTCTGTACAATTGTCGTGAGGTTTACTACGTATTGCGCTCGGGGTGCTCTTATACGTGTCGAATGGGGCCGGTGGATCCGTTCGCCCGGGAGGTTTGCTGTCCGGGCACCCGGAACGGGGGGCCTGCCGGTGCCCATGTCCGGAGGGCGTCATTCCGCCTGTCGCGTTCGAAACTCCACCGTCTCCTGATCCAGCCCCCGGGGGATCCGGTGGGCGCCCCGGTCGCCATTCCCCCATTTTCGCACATTCCGGATCCTTTAACTTGTGGGGGTGAAGGG
>NZ_DAFZ01000050.1:0-20257 GCF_002498065.1 Methanoculleus sp. UBA208
ACGTTCCCTCCCCCCCGCCCCGGGGCCCTCAACCGCATGGAATAACCCCCTTTCCCCTCTCGCCACCCCACCAAAGCCCGCTCAGGCTCACCCGCACCCTCCCGATCGATCCCCTTAAATACCGTTATCAACGACATTCCTGTTAACGATTATTTCGGTGACATCATGATTACGCTCACGCCTGATGAAGTCAGGACCCGGTTCGGGCCGTTGTTCTCGATGAAGTACCTCGCCATGGTCGACCAGAACGCCGGTCTTGCGGAGATCCGCGAGCATTGCCGGGCCCGGGGGACCATCGAGTGGGACGCGGCGAACCGGGTGCGGGCGAAAGGTGCAATCCAGTCCTGCCACGTCGAGGGCACGACGATGACGATGCTCGCCAGGCTGGGCGTGTCCCCCGCGAACTTCGGGGCTGCCGGTCAGGAGATCGGCGGCCAGGCGCTCGAGGGGGTCGAGGTCGCCGGAGACGAAGTGGTGACGACCTGGTCGGGCATCGCAGGGGCGGGCGTCGGCGTCGCCGCCTGCCTGACCCAGGCCCCGGGCGTGATCCGGGCGGAGTATCCTACCGAAGACGATCTCAAGATCGGGGGCGCCCGGGTCTGCCGGGTGCGGATCGTATCGCCGCTGTATGAGAAGGTGACGATCGGGATCGACGACACCGACACCCGCGAGGAGGGTGCCACATGGGTGCTCGCGCTCAAGTGCGCCGAGGCCTGCAGGATCCCGGGGGTCGAGTACCTGGACATGCGCCTCGTGCAGCTGAACCCCGCGGTCCCGAAGAAGACCACCAACTGCGTCGGGTCCGCCCTGAACTTTGCGGTCCGCCCGGGCAAGGTGGACGAACTCCTCGAGTACGTCCGCGACTTCATCGAGTCCGAAGCGGTCAGCAACGACACCGGCATCGCTGTATACCAGGGGATTGCGTTTGCAGAAGAGTCTCCCTACCTAAAACGGGTCAAGACCGAGATCCTGACGGTCGACGACGCGGAGGCGGAGGCCGCGCGGATGGGCGTCCGGTTCATCGACTCAAACGGGAGGAAGGGCAGAATCGGAGCACTCGGCGCTGTTTTCTGGGGGAACAAGGGCGTTGAGGCGGCTGGTCTTTATGGAGAAACTCTCTGATCCGTATACGATACGGTATCCACAGATCGTGGCTGTGGCCGACGAGAGCGCCGGGCAGGTGGAACTCATCGAGTTCTTCGACTGCACCGGCGGCGCGATGTGGGTCAAGCGCCACTATGCGCAGAGCCCGCTCGTCCGCTCCGTCCGCACCGTGGGGTCGACCAACCGCTACCTCCTCTCGACCGGTAGCGCCGACCTCGGGCTCGAGGGTTCGGTCTTTCCGGCGGGAATCGCCGGTGTCGCCGTCGAAGAAGGCGAGATCGCCGTCACCTACCGGGGCCTCGGCGGCGGGGGCGTGGGGGCGTCCATCTGCCGTGCCGAGGCCGCGGGCGTCATCCGCTGCATGAGCGACCCTGCCGGTGGCGGGCGTCTCGCTGGCTCGACCATCTGGCTCCCCCGCCGCGAGCGGGTGATCGTCGGGATCGACGACACCGATACCCCGGAGGAGGGCGCCACCTGGACGCTGGCCCACAACATCGCACGGGCAGTTGAGGACGACCGTTCCCGCTACCTCTCCCACACCATCGTGCAGATCTATCCCGTCCCCTACCGGACCAAGAACTGCGTCGCCATCGCCTGCGAGTTCGCCACCTCCGATCCCGACGGGCTGGTCCGGAACTACCGCGACTACCTGGAAGAGTACACGCTCTCGGAGGAGACCGGGATGGCGGTCTGGCGAGGGTTCGACCCCTCGCCGCTCGAAGAATTCGGCTGCCGCGTAAAGCGGGGAGAGGTCTCCGCGGACGACCTCGCCGCCCTCGGCGACCCGCGGTTCTCCATCGTCATGGACGGCCGGGGCGCGATCGGGGCGGTTGCGGCGATCCCGTTTTTCACGCGGTACGAGGAGGCGCTGGCGTTATGGAATGGAAACGGCTGAAGGCCCGGTTGCTTGAGGCAGGTACCGTTCGCCTCTCCGGCGAGCCTGCAGAGCCGTATGTATCCCGCTCCGCTGCCGGACCTTCGGCCGGGACGCCCGGCTCGCTCTTCTTTTCCCCCGGCGACGGCCGAAGGGTCCGGGTCGGTATCGATGAGAGAAGTTCCATCGAGGTCGTCCACCGGGGAGGCGGCGTGGCCGACCTTCTCATCGACGGCGACGTCGTCGCCGGCCGGCTCGAGCCCGCCGCCCTCCACTGCCCCCGCCAGGCCTACATCACCGTCAGCGGGACCTGCATCTTTTGCTGCCGTTACTGCCCGGTGCCGGATCTCCCCGGCCGGCGAAAGGGGATCGCCGAGGTGGTCGAGATGGTCGCAAGCGTCGCCGACCGGATCGACGCCATCGCGATCACGAGCGGCGTCGCCTCCTCGATCGAGGAGGAGGAGGCGTATGTCCTCGAGGTCGTCGCGGCGCTCCGCCCATTCAAACTTCCCATCGGAGTCTCGATCTACCCCCGCCCCGGGACCCCGGCCCGGCTTCACGCGCTCGGCGTCGCCGAGGTGAAATTCAACATCGAGGCGGCGACTCCCGACCTCTTTTCGGAGATGTGCCCCGGACTCTCGTGGGATGGGGTCTGGGAATCGCTCTCGTCGTCCGTCGCGCTCTTCGGGAAGGATCGTGTCTATTCGAACGTCATCGTCGGTCTCGGGGAGACCGATGAAGACCTGGAACGGGTGATTGAAGACCTCGCCGCGATCGGGGTCATCCCGGTTCTGCGCCCCCTCACCCCGGCGGCGTCCCTCGCCGGCCGGCCCCGCCCCTCCGCCGACCGGCTGATCAGGCTCTGCGAGGTTCACGAGAATTTCCTTCGCCGGGCGAGGCTCGACCCCCGCCGGGCATTGACGATGTGTGCGGCGTGCACCGGATGCGATCTTACGCCGGGGAGGGACACATGAAGGGCACTGAGGCGCTCGCTCTGGCCCTCCTCCGGTCGGCAGACCGCTGCTACGCCGTCCCCGGATACCCTGTATCGGAGATTGCCGCCCGGGCCGGGGCCGTAATCACCGTAAACGAGAAGGTTGCCCTCGAGTATGCCCTCGGCGACTCGCTATCCGGGCGGAGGGCCGCCGTGGCGGTCAAGCATGTCGGACTCAACGCCTGCGCCGACCCGCTGGTGCACGCCACCGCCCAGGGACTCCGGGCGGGCGTCGTGGTCGTCGCCGGCGACGACGTGCGCCCGATCGCATCGGACGTCGCGCAGGACTCCCGCTACTACGGCGAGGTGGCCCGGGTTCCGGTTCTCGAACCCGACGGCGAAACGCTCGGCCCGGCAGTCGAGGCGGCGTTCGAGGCATCCGAGGCCTTCTCCCGCGTTGCCATCGTCAGGGTCACGCCCGATCTTTTGGACGCGGATGTCCCGGACACCCCCGTTGCCCGGCGGGGTCGGGAGGGGAGCCTCGCGGACCCGGGACTCACGATGGCCGGACGGGCGAAGGCGGCCGACCGCCGGACCGCGGCGATGTTTGCCTGGTCGCGGTCCTCGCCGCTGAACCGTGTTGTCGGAGGGATGCCGCGTGTCGTCACCGTCTACCCGCCCCCGGCGGACCCGGACGCGCTCGCCCGTGTTCGCGAGACCGGCCGCCCGTTCCTCCGGGAGCACCGGCTGCTCACCCCACCTGAGCCCGCCGGGGAGCCGGAACGGTTCTCCTCCCGGGGCTTCTCGCGGACACTCTGCCGGGACTGCCCGTTCCACCCGGCGTTTGCCGTCCTCCGCGAGCGCGGGATGCGGGCGGTCTGCGACGCCGGGTGCGCAATCCTCGCGATGAACCCCCCCTACCGGGTCGGCATCGCCACCTACGGCCTCGGTTCGTCGGTTGCCGTGGCTGCGACCGGCCCCGGCGTCGCGCTCACCGGCGACTACGCGCTCCTGCACTCGGGGCTGAACGCCCTCATTGACGTCTACGAACGCAAACTCCCGCTCCTCTGTATCGTCCTTGCGAACAACCGGATGGGGATGACCGGCGGCCACCCCGTCCCCGATATCCTTCGCTACATCGCCTGGGCGAACCCGGTCGTCTGCGCTGCAGACGACACCGCGACGCTTCGCCGGGCCCTCGTCCTCCCCCAGGACGGCCCCCGGACGGTGGTGATCGAAGGCGCCTGCCCTGAAGGTGAGAACCATGAAACCGTGGAATATCGAGATCTGTGATGTAACGTTGCGAGACGGGGAGCAGACTCCCGGCGTCTCGTTTACCCTTGATGAGAAGATGGCTATCGCCCGATTGCTCGACGAGATCGGGGTGGAGGTGATCGAGGCCGGTTTCCCGGTGGTGTCGGCAGCGGAGAGGGAATGCGTTGCGGCCATCGCCCGGGGCGGTCTCTCTGCACGGGTCTGCTGCCTGGCACGGGCGCTCAAGCCCGATATCGAGGCGGCGCTCGACTGCGACGTGGACATGGTCAGCATATTCTTCGCGACCTCGGACCTTCACATCCGGCACAAGTACCGCAAACCCCGACAGGAGGTGCTTGACGGCGCTCTCGATATGGTGGAGTTCGCCACCGACCACGGTGTGCAGGTGCGGTTCGCTGCCGAAGACGCCTCGCGGACCGATCCGGCGTTCCTCATCGAGATGTATACCCGGGGCGTCGAGTGCGGTGCCGATCTCGTCAGTTTCGCGGATACGGTCGGGTGCCTCACGCCGCTTGAGGTCCATGCGGCCGTCTCGGGGATCCTCGATGCGGCCCCTCTCCCGCTCTGCATCCACTGCCACAACGATCTCGGGTTCGCTGCCGCAAACACCATCACGGCAGCGGCCGCCGGGGCGTTCCAGCTCCACACCACCGTCAACGGCATCGGCGAACGTGCCGGAAACGCAGCTCTTGAGCAGGTGCTTGTCGCCCTGCGGATGAAGGGCGGCGTCGACCGCTACGATCTTACCCGCCTGCAGGATATCTCGCGGCTGGTCGCCCGGTGCTCGGGCGTGGCCCCGGAGCGTACCCGGCCGATCGTCGGCGAGAACGCCTTTGCCCACGAGAGCGGGATCCACATCGCCGCGATCCTCTGCGATCCGTTGACCTACGAGTACATCCCCCCGGAGCTGGTGGGCAGCGAGCGGCGGTTCATCCTCGGGAAGCACACCGGCAGGCGAGCGCTTGAGCACGTCGCGAAGGCCTACGGGTTCGACCTCTCTGACGGGGAGGCGCGGTGGGTGCTCGATCAGGTCAAACAGAAGAGCGAAGGGAAGTGCACCGTCACCCGCGAGGTGCTCTGCGGGCTTCTGCGGCGGGCAAAGGAGGTGGCCGTCCAGTGAGCACGCTCTCGGAGCGGATCCTCGGCGCGCCGGCGGGGGAGTACGTGGACCGGGAGGTCGATATCGCCTTTGCCCACGACGGAACCGGCGTCCTCGCCCGGGAGGCGCTCCGGGAGATGGGGGTGGAACGGCTCCCGCATCCCGAACGCCTGCGCCTGATCTTCGACCACATCGTCCCGGCGAACACCGGCACGACGGCGACGCTCCAGGCCGAGCTCCGCGGGTATGCCCGGTCCTCGGGGATAGCGCTCTCGGACGCCGGCGGGGGAATCTGCCACCAGGTGATGAGCGAAGGGGTCGTCCGGCCCGGCATGGTAGTCGTGGGCGCCGACTCCCATACCTGCACCCTCGGCGCCTTCGGCGCGTTTGCCACCGGGATGGGAGCGACCGATATGGCGGCGGTCTGGGCCTCGGGGGCCACATGGTTCCGGGTCCCGGAGACGATCGCAGTCAACCTCGCAGGAAACCTCCCCTGTGCCGCGGAGCCAAAAGACGTCGCCCTCGCCTATGTCGCCAGGCTCGGGATGGAAGGAGCGACCTACCGGGCGCTGGAGTTCGTGGGTGACGGGGCGGCAGGCCTCTCCATGGACGGGCGGCTGACCCTCTCCAACATGGCGGTCGAGACGGGGGCGAAGACGGGAATGTTCTACGCCGACCCGGCCACCGTCCGCTACCTCGCGGACTACGGGCTTGCCGCGGCGTCTCAAACGCCGGAGGACTGCCGCTACGAGCGGACCGTCGATATCGATCTCGGCGATATCGTGCCCCTCGTCGCGGTCCCGCACCGGGTGGACACCGTCCGGGAGGCGGAGGAGGTCGCGGGCACGCACCTCGACCAGGTCTTCGTCGGGACCTGCACGAACGGCCGCTACGAGGATCTCGCCCGGTTCGCCCGCATCGTCCGGGGGAAGAAGGTGGCTGTCCGCACCGTGGTCGTTCCCGCCTCGCGGACGGTGCTTGCCCGCGCGATCGCCACCGGCGTCCTCGCCGATATCGTGGATGCGGGATGCATGGTTGTGCCGCCCGGGTGCGGGCCGTGCCTCGGGGCGCATGCCGGGGTGCTCGGGGAGGGGGAGGTCTGCCTCTCCACCGCCAACCGGAACTTCAGGAACCGGATGGGCGTGGGCGGCGAGATCTACCTATCGTCGGTCGCCACCGCCGCAGCGAGCGCCATAGCCGGCGAGATTACCGCGCCGGAGGTGGCGTGATGCAGGGAGCCGGGCCGGCAATCTGTCTCGGGAACGACATCGACACCGACGTCATCATCGCGGGCCGTTACCTCCGGACGAAGGACCGCTCGGTCTGGGCGGAGCATGCCTTCGAGGACCTGGACCCGGCGCTCGCCCCCCGCCTCAGCGGTTCGATCATCGTCGCCGGGAGGAACATGGGCTGCGGGTCGTCCCGCGAACAGGCGGTGGTCGCCCTCCGCGAGGCCGGGGTGGTCGGGGTCGTCGCGGAGTCGTTCGCCCGGATCTTCTTCCGGAACGCCGTCAACGTCGGCCTGCCGGTGCTCGAGGCCGCGGTCTCCTGCACCGACGGCGCCCGCGTCGCCTTCGACCTCGATGCAGGATGGGTGGAGGTGGACGGGAAACGCTATCCCGCCCGCCCGCTCTCGGGGAGGATGATCACCATCCTCCGGGCCGGAGGGCTGGTTCCCTACTGGGGGTCGCACCGATGATCTTTCCTCCCCACTGCAAGTTTGTCGGGTCCGCGAACGGCACCCCGTGCGGGGATAAGGCCTACTTCCTCTCGCGCTACCTGGTCCGGGAGACCGCCGACGGCACTGAGGTCGTCGAGGTGGAGACCGACCCGAACGGGACCGGATTGATGCGTAACGTGCTCTCGGCCCGGGTGATCGCATCCGGCGACGATGTCTACCGCTACCCGGAACGCGTGAACGTTCAGGATCGAACATTCCTGGTACAGGAGGCCATGCGGTCCGGGTACCGGTGCACCGTATTTTGCGGCCATGGCGAACAGACCACGTTCGTGCTCGATCCGGACCTCTCGAGGTTCCTCCGCATCCATGTCTACGACATCACCCCGCCCCGCCCCCACCTCTCGGCCACGCTTGGCGACCTCGAGAGAACCGGGCTCTTCGGCGACCTCGAGATCGTCTTCGAGCACCATGTCCGGGACATCCGGGAGATCGGGGCCGACGTCTACCCCTGCCGTGCGGCCGGTTTCCCCCGCACCGTCGACGCGGACCCGCTCCGGCCCGGCGACCGTGTCGCCGGATGCCTGACGGCACGGGAACTGCTGCGGGAGTGCTACGGGGAGGGCGTTACGGTGGAGAACATCTGCCCGCTCGAGACGGTGGCGGGCGAGCCTTTTATTGCCCGGTGCTGCCGGAGCGAACGGGCCGGGATCGGGCGCCGGAACGGCCTGTTCGGCGCTGTGGTCCACTGGGGAGCGTCGTCGTGGGATATTGCGGAGGCGGTCCGCAAGGTTGCGGGCGCATGGAGAGAGACGGATGGTAAAGGTAGCGGTCGTTGAGGGCGACGGGATCGGGCACGAGGTCGTCCCGGTAGCCCGCGATATCCTCGCGGCCGTGCGCCCGGACTTCGAGTTCTTCGATGTCGAGGTGGGATACGGCCGGTGGGAGCGGACCGGGAGCGGCTGCGACGAGGAGACGATCGCCGACCTCCAGTCAGCAGACGCCATCCTCTTCGGGGCGATCACGACGCCGCCGGACCCGGGGTACCGGAGCGTGCTTCTGCAGATCCGCCACGCTCTCGACCTCTACGCGAACGTCCGCCCGATCCGGGGCGAGGGGGTCGACGTCGTCATCGTGCGGGAGAACACCGAGGGGCTCTACTCCGGCATCGAGTGGACCGAGCCCGACCGGGCCTGCACCGTCCGGGTCGTCTCCCGCCGGGGCAGCGAGCGGATCGCCCGGTACGCCTGCACCCTCGCGAAGTCCCGCCGCCACCTCACCGTCGGCAACAAGGCGAACGTGCTGAAATCCGACTGCCTCTTCGTCGAGGTCTGCACGGCGGAGGCTGCCCGGGCGGGAGTTCCCTGCAGGGCGAGTTACATCGACGCGCTCTGCCTCGACCTCCTGATGCACCCGGACCGCTACGACGTGGTCGTGACGACCAACATGTTCGGGGACATCCTCTCCGACGCCGCCGCCTACCTGGTGGGGGGGCTCGGGATGCTCCCGAGCGCGAATATCGGAAAGCGTGCCGCCCTCTTCGAGCCCGTCCACGGGAGCGCTCCCGCCATCGCGGGCAAAAATATTGCAAACCCCGTCGCGGCCATCAGGAGCGCCGCGATGCTGCTCGAACATCTCGGCGATCCCGCGTCCGCGGCGGTTGTCGAGGAGGCCGTCGACCGGGTGCTTCGCGCAGGCATCCGGACACCCGACCTCGGCGGCGCCGCCGGGACCCGGGAGTTCGGGGCGGCGGTGCTTTGCGAAGTCGGGCGGGGGAAGGCCTAAGCGCTTCAGGGGCGAGAGTTATGGTATGGTGCTGGTGGGATGCCACGTCTCCATCGCCGGCTCGATCGACCGTGCGGTCGGGCGGGCCCTTGACGCGGGCTGCGATACGTTTCAGATCTTCTCTAGGAACCCCCGCGGCTGGAAGGCAAAGGACCTCGACCCCGGTGTGGCCGGGGCCTTCAGGGCCGCGGTGAGTTCGTCGGGCATCGGCCCGGCCGTCGATCACATGCCCTACCTCCCGAACCCGGCCTCGCCCGATGCCGGGATCTACGAAAAGTCGGTCGCGGCGCTTGCCGAAGAACTCCGGCGGTGCGCCATCCTCGGGATACCCTATCTCGTGACCCACCTCGGGCACCACCGCGGTGCCGGGACGGCGGCGGGGCAGGAGCGAGTCGTTGCCGCCATTAACAGGGCGTTTGCGGATGCCGGGGAGAGCGACGTGATGCTCCTCCTCGAGAACACCGCCGGGGAGAAGAACAGCGTGGGGACGACCGTCGATGACCTCTCGCGGATCGTGGAGGGGATCGATGCAAAAGAGAGGGTCGGGATCTGTTTTGATACCTGCCACGCGTTCGCTGCCGGCTACGACCTCCGGACCGAGGACGGGGTCGATGCGGTCTTTGCGGAGCTCGACGACGCGATTGGCCTCGCCAGCCTCCGGGTCGTCCACCTCAACGACTGCAAGGGCGATCTCGGGAGCGGACTTGACCGGCATGAGCATATCGGGCTCGGGTCCATCGGGGAGGAGGGGTTCCGGCATATCCTCCGCCATTCGGCCGTCCGCTCCCTCCCCCTCATCTGCGAGACGCCGGTGGACGAGCGGCGGGGCGATGCCGGGAATATCGCGAAGGTCCGCGAACTTGCGGGCGCGTAAGCGCCCCGGGACGTTGCTCCCGACGAGACCGTGCTGCCGGTTATGGTGCGGCGCCTCCTGCTACGATTAATATTTCTCATTTTTTATAATATGGTGGAACACTCTCTTCCCTCGCCCCTGTTTATGGCAAGATATTTATATTAATAATTCTATCCTGCAACGCGCGAACCCTTTATCCTGTGGAGCTCCGGTATTTCTCCGAAATTCCACAGGATCTCCGTTTGCACGCCGACGGGAAAGGTCCGTTTCCCGGTATGCGTGCAGACACCATCGTATGGGACGAAGGGGGCGTTCTCATCGTGGTGATTAAAGAATGGCCGAATCTAAAGTGCTGATAGTTATCTGTACCGCCATTGCCATCGGACTGCTGGCATCGCCTGCTCTGGCCGGGGAGGGGGTTCCGGGGGATGCGGTGCCTTTCTGCACCGCCGGCGGATCGCAGGAGCACCCCGACATCGACGGGAACATGGTCGTCTGGGAAGACGGCAGGAACGGGAAGTCTATCTACTATTCGTATACCCCCGGCAGCGAAGGCCGGCGGGTTGCGGACGAGGGCACGGGGCAGAGGTATCCATCCGTCTCGGGGGACTACATCGTCTGGGAGGAGAACCGGAACATGAGCCCGGATATCTACCTCTTCAAGCGATCGACAGGCACCATACCGCTCACCGACGACCCGGCCGACCAGTGGATGCCCGTCGTTCACGGAGAGCATGTGATCTGGTACGATGCCCGGAGCGGGAGCACGGATATCTGCCTCTACGACATAGGGACAGGCAGCGAGACCTTCCTCTCCTGCTCGCCGATGACCGACTGGAAGCCTGCACTCTCGGACAGGTATATCGTCTGGGAGGAGAGTGCCGGGGACGGGGACATCTGGCTGTATGATATCCTGAATGACGTCAAACAGCCGGTTATCCAGAACCGTGAGCGGCAGACCTACCCGTCGATATCGGGGAGCAGGATCGTCTGGGAGGACTACCGGAACGGAGCTCCCGATATCTACCTCTTCGATCTCGACAATCCTGGTGCCGGAGAGCAGAGGATCACCGACAACCCTGCTGCTCAGGTTTCTCCCTCGATCGACGGAGACCTCATTGCCTGGGAGGACAAGCGGAGCGGGAACTGGAACGTTTACATCTGCGACCTCTCTCTCGGAAAAGAGGTACAGATGCCCGTCTATCCTTCTGAGCAGGAGCAGCTCTATCCCGCCGTCAGCGGTGATAAGATCGTCTGGCAGAACGGCCGTGGCGGCGGATCGGACATCTACGCCTTCACCTACGCCCGTGGAGCGCCGCCGGTGGCGGAGTTCTCGGCAGACCCGACCGATGGTGTGGTGCCGCTTGCCGTCCTGTTCACCGACCTGTCGGCCGGCGACCCGGACACCTGGGAGTGGGAGTTCGGCGACGGGAATACCTCGACACTGCAGAATCCGGAGCACACCTACGGGGCACCGGGAGACTACACTGTCTCGCTCACGGTGAGCAACCGGTTCGGGGCCGACACTATCACGATGACGGATCTCGTTCGCGTAGAGTCGCCCGAACCGCCGGCCGCCGCTTTCTCCGCCGCACCGGTGTCGGGTGGTGCGCCTCTCGGCGTGCAGTTCACGGACGAATCGATGGGCAGCCCCGTCACCTGGCTCTGGGACTTCGGGGACGGCGAGACATCGACGAAGCAGAACCCGGAGCACACCTACGAGAACCCCGGCACCTATACCGTCTCCCTGACCGTAGCAAACGATGCGGGAGAGAACACAACGGTTCGGGCCGGTTACATTACGGTCCTCGAACCGCTGACCGCCGGGTTCACCGCCAACGTGACCGTCGGGGCCGCCCCGCTCACCGTCGGGTTTGCGGATGCGTCGGCGGGGAAGCCTGTGTCGTGGTCCTGGAACTTCGGCGACGGAAAGACCTCTGTCATGCAGAACCCCGTCCACGTATTCGAAAAACCTGGAACTTATATCGTCAGTCTGACAGTCTCCGGCGGCAGTGACCACTCCACAAAAACCATGCAAATCCGCACCTTCGGCCCGCCCATCGTCGGATTCCATGCCATGCCCCTCAACGGAACGGCGCCCCTCAAGGTCACGTTCACCGATACTTCCACCGGTGAGCCATCCTCCTGGCTCTGGAGTTTCGGTGATGGGAAGACCTCGACCGACCGGCATCCCTCGCACACCTACGCCGCTGCCGGGAACTATACCGTCAACCTGACCGCAGGGAACGCCGCCGGGAGCAGCACCGCGGTGAAAACTAAGTACATATCCATCCGCCCCGCCCCGGCAACGCCCACCCCGACGCAGAAGCCGTCAGGCGGTGGCGGCGGGGGAGGCGGAGGCGGTGGTGGCGGCGGCTCTGCCTGGGTCGATCCGGGCTGGAACACGCCGAAACCCACCCCGACGCCAAAGCCGGTGCCGACCACCACCCCTGACGACGCTGATCCCGGCCGGCTGCAGATCGGGGAGGCCGGCCTCGTGGAGCGGGCAGCCCTGCTCGGTTCCGCCGACGGCATCGCGACCCTCGCCATTGCGGAGGGCGTCAGGGCGGTCGATGCCGCCGGAAACCCGCTTCGCGCGGTGACCCTTTCCTCTCTCGATGCGGCCGACGTGCCCGCGGTGCCCGGTGTGGGCGCGTACGCGTTTACCGGGTATGCCTGGCTTGCCGGGCCGGAAGGAGCCGCCTTCTCACCGCCGGTGACCCTCTCGTTCAACTTCACAAAAGAGCAGTGGGATGCCGTCTACAACAACAGCGTGCAGGGCGGGCTCGTGGTGCAGCGGTACAACCGGTCTACGGATGCCTGGGAGGAAGTTCCGACCACCATCCACCCGGGAGTCCGGAGTATCACGGCCGTTGCCTCTCACTTCAGCCCGTACGCGCTCTTCATCGAAGTGCCCGGCGCCGGCGCGGCGCAGGTGGTCGCGGCCGAAACCGGCCCGCAGCCCGGGACCGTGCCGGACTTTGCCTATGCGCACCTCATCCCCGGCCTGCTTGCCCTCATCATCGTGGGAGCGGGGGCGTTCCTCTACTTCCGGAAGGAGAACCCCTGAAATAATGTGAATGAATGAGGGGTTTACCCTCTCCGCTTCCTTCCCGCGAGCAGCAGGAGGAACGCCGCCCCGGCGGCCGCTGCACCGAATCCCGGTGCCGCCGTCGGGGCGGGCGCCGGCTCCGTGAGGCCGGCCAGCCAGGCGGCGCTGGTGTCGGCCGAGAGGTACTTGATGCCTGCAAGGGCGTAGCCGCCGCCGGGAGCGCTGGAGGCCGCATAGACCCCGGTTGCGGGGAAGGTCGTGTTCCACCGGATCGTCCCGTCCGCATCGATCCCGAGGGCGAAGCCCTCTCCGATCCTCGCGTCCGTGCCCGCAACCATATACCCGCCGGAAGGCTGCAGGGCGACGGCGTAGCCGGAGAGCCCCTCCATATTCCTGAGCCAGACCTCCTCTCCCTCTGCGTCGACGAGGCCGTACCAATAGTTGCCCGAGTAGACGAACCGCCCGTCATCGGTCTCCTCGATGTCATAGACGACCGGGGCCTGGTAATTCTCGTGCCAGAGCGTGTTGCCGTCGCCGTCGAGGCGGATGAGGAAGGCGTCACCGATGTCGTTGTTGAAGGGCGACGTCGTGCCTCCGATGACATAACCTCCGTCGGCGGTCACAACTCCTGCGTTCGCGGAGATGCCGGGGAACGTCCGGTTCCAGACGGGCGTGCCGTCACCGTCGGTCTTTGTGATGACCGCCGTCGTGTCGTTCTCTGATTCGGGCGGCTCCCAGAGCCACCCGATGACGGCATACCCGCCGTCGGCGGTCGGGCGGACAGCCGAGATCTTCTCTCCCGGCAGGACCCGCCGCCACTCCTCCTCCCCGGCTGCATTGGTCCGGATCAGGAACGAGGTGCCCTCGGAGGTGAGGCTCTGATCGACCACGGTTGTGGACATGTTGTAGCCGCCGATGATATACCCGCCGTCACCGGTCTGTGCAACGGAGGCCGGTGCCATGTCGGGTATTTTCACGGTCCATTCCTCGTTCCCCCGGCCGTCGGTCTTTACGAGCAGGAGTTCTTCCCTGCCCCCGAACATCTGCGTGAGGGTGGAGCCGAGAGCGATGAAGCCGCCGTCCGCGGTCGGTGCAACGGCATCGAACTTGCTGATATTCTCCGGCGTGAACGTCACGTTCCAGGCGACCGCCGGAGAGGTCTCGCTTGCAGAGACGATGCCTGCCGGCAGCACCGCCGCGATCAGCAGTGCCGCGAGGATCATCCCCGGGCGCCAGAAGTCCTGGTATCCTTTCGTCATGGAATCGATCACTGGTGCGGTGCGGCACGCAAAAAGCGTAGTGGTTCACCCCCGGCAATCCATTAATGAACGTGAACTCCCTATAGTTCTAGCACGTGTTGGCGACATTCGACGGAACCTGGGTGCGCCTCGGCAGGGAAGGACGCACGCTCTACGAGCAGGGAGGCTACGGGCGGCTGGAGGGAACCGGCCTCCGTCTCTCTCCCGAAGAGGCGCTCTACCTCATGGAACGCAACAAAATCGACGTGAAGGACTTCGGTTTCGATGCCCTGCTCGGTCTCTTTGCCGGCCAGCCGAACTTTGTCCGCAGGTATCTCGTCTACCGCGACATCCGCGAGCGGGGATACGTGGTTCAGCCCGGGCCGCAGGACTTCCGCGTCTTCCGCCGGGGCCACAAGCCCGGGGTCGGAAAGTCCCGCTACCTGATCCGGGTCCTCTCCGAGCGCGACATCGTCGACTTCGACCAATTAAGCCAGGACGTGCTCGCAGCGGCCAACATGCGCAAACAATACCTCCTCGCGGTCGTGGACGACGAGGACGAGCTGACCTACTACGAGGTGCGGGTGCAGGACCTCCCCGCCGTCGGGGAGCCTGCGGAGTGCTCAACACCGGCGGAGGCCTCCCTCTTCGGCACCTATGCGCTCGCCCACCTGCCGCCGGGGACCCCTCTCGAGGAGGACTGGTACGGCAAACGGCTCGATCCCGAGCGCCTGCTCCTCCGCCCGGTCGAGTCGATCTACCTCATGCGCAGACGCTGCCTCTCGATCACGCGGGACGGGGAATCGATGGCCGCAGAGGAGTTCCTCGATGCAGCGGCAGAAAAGGACGTCGAGATCCGTGAAAAAGAGCGGGTCTTCTCCGACCTCCGGGAGAAGGGCTACATCCCGAGAACCGGCTACAAGTTCGGGCATCACTTCCGGGTCTACTCCGGGAAGAAGAGCCACTCGGAGATGCTCGTCCACGCAGTCCCGTCCGGGACCTCCACGCCGATGAGTGCCGTCTCCCGGTCGGTCAGGCTTGCTCACAGCGTCAAAAAGAAGATGTTGTTTGCCTGCATATATAACACCGATATCAGATACGTCGAATTCGCCCGAATAAAACTGTGAGCGTCAGTACATGCATTCAGAAATGAACCCGTGGTCGAATAACCAGACCGTCGATTTGGATCGACTCTTTGCCGAGTTCGGCATCGAGCCGATCGGTGAGGTCGCACGAAGGCTTCCCGAGGTACCGCAGTTTATGCGCAGGGGCATCGTCGTCGGGCACCGGGATTACAACCTGGTAGCCGACGCCATCCAAAAGCGCACCCCGTTTCACGTGCTGACCGGGTTCATGCCCTCGGGACTCCCGCACCTCGGGCACCTGATGGTCATGAAGGAGGTGGTCTGGCACGTCCGGCAGGGCGGGAACGGCTACGTCGCCATTGCCGACCGGGAGGCGCACGCGGTCCGCGGCATCTCGTGGGAGAAGTGCCGCGAGTACGGGAAGGAGTACCTCAAAGCCCTCTATGCCCTGGGATTTGAGGGCACGACCTACTACCAGAGCAGGAACGACCGCTTGAAGGATCTCGCGTTCGAGGCGTCCACGAAGGTGAACTTCTCCGAAATGACGGCGATCTACGGGTTCGGGCCCGAAACGTCGCTATCCCACGCCATGAGCGTCATCACCCAGGTTGCCGACATCCTCTTCCCGCAGCTCGACGCCGGCCCGGCCCCCACCATCGTCCCGGTCGGCCTCGATCAGGACCCGCATCTCCGGCTCACCCGGGACGTGGCCTACAAACTCAGGATGTTCACGGTCGAGGACCGCGGCGATCACGTCAGTATCCGGTCGAAGAACGCCCCACAGAAGGCTCTCGAGGCCGTGCACCGTGCATTCCCCGGTTCGAAGAAGTACGCGGGCCACGTGGACGTCAGGGGCCTTCCGCTGGACCGCGTCGAGGACGCCGTCCGCGAGATCGAGATCGCACACGGCGGGTTCGGGTTCTATCTGCCCTCCTCGACCTACCACATCTTCATGCCCGGACTCCAGGGCGGGAAGATGTCGAGCAGCGTGCCCGAGAGTTCGTTCGGGTTCTACGAGTCCGACAAATCGGTCAGGAAGAAGGTCATGGCGGCGCTGACCGGCGGGCGGATGACGCTTGAGGAGCAGAAGCGCCTTGGAGGCGAGCCCGACGCCTGCTCTGTCTATCTCTTAAACCTCTTCCACATGCTCGAGGACGACGTGGGACTCGCCGACCTGCGGCGGCGGTGCGAGAGCGGCGAACTCACCTGTGGACAGTGCAAGAAAGAGACGAATGAGCGCGTGCAGGCGTTCCTCAAGGAGTTGCGGGATAGGATGGATGCGGTCGAGCACCTTGCAGAGGAAGTGTGATGGTGGAACTGACGCTGAACGAGAAGAAACTCCTGGTTGTTCTGGGATCGATGGGGACGGCCGACGCGGCCGTCCTTGCGGAGAAGATGGATACCCGCCGGGAGGCGGTGGTGCAGTATGCGAACCTCGCCGGCGAGCGGGGGCTCGTGGATGTGGAGAAGCACGTCTCCCGGCGGTATACCCCGACGGAAGAAGGGCGGGCCTATATCGGAAAAGGCCTCCCCGAGCGGCAGTTGCTCGAGAGTTTCGAAGAGACGATCCCGATGCGGGACCTCCAGAGCCACCCACTTGCGAAGATCGCCATCGGCTGGATGCGCAAAAAGGGCTGGATCGTCATCCGGGACGGGGTCGTGCAGAAGACCGGCAAGACCGCCCCCGGGCCCGACGAAACCGCGTTCGCCCGGCTCGGCGAGAACGGTGCGATCGGGGACGGCGTTGGGGTCGCCGATCTTGCAAAACGCGGGCTCGTGCAGGAGGAGGAGACCGTCGCCTACACCGTCTCGATCACGCCTCGCGGCCGTGAACTCCTCGCCGAAGGGCTCGACCTGCAGGAGGAGGCGGGCACGCTCACCCGCGAGCAGATCCTCTCCGGTGAGTGGAAGGACCTCCCCCTCCGGCGCTACGACGTCACGAAACTCCCGAAGCGCGCCTATCCCGGGAAGGTGCATCCCTACCAGCGGCTCATCGACGAGATGCGCCGCATCCTCTTCGATATGGGCTTTGAGGAGATGGCGGGCGGGATCGTGCAGAGCTCGTTCTGGAACTTCGACGCCCTCTTCCAGCCGCAGGATCACCCGGCACGGGAGATGCAGGACACCTTCTTCCTCGGCGAACGCTGGCCGCTTCCGGCAGGATACGAGCGCGTCCGCGACATACACGAGCACGGCGGCGAGACGTCGTCTGCCGGGTGGGGAGGGACCTGGAGTGCCGAAAAGGCAGAGCAGTGCGTGCTCCGGACCCACACGACGGGCCTCTCCATCCAGCACCTGGCAGCGCACCCCAAACCACCGGTGAAGGCCTTCTGCATCGGCCGGGTTTACCGGCGGGAGGCGATCGACCCTACCCACCTCGCGGAGTTCGAGCAGCTCGAGGGGATCGTTATGGACGAAGACGTCAACTTACGTCACCTCCTCGGGTTCCTAAAAGAGTTCTACGCCAAGATGGGCTTTGAGAAGGTCCGGTTCCGTCCCGGCTACTTCCCCTACACCGAACCCTCCGTGGAGCCGGAGGTCTACGTCGACGGGCTCGGCTGGGTGGAACTCGGCGGGTCGGGCATCTTCCGGCAGGAAGTGACCGAGCCCTTCGGGATCGAGCACCCGGTGCTCGCGTGGGGCCTCGGGATCAGCCGGGTGGCGATGCTCCGGCTCGGGCTCCGGGACCTGCGGCAGCTCTACCGGAGCGACGTTGAGTGGATCCGGGAGACGCCCACCTACGGCGGGAGGCGGTGAGAATGGCAATAATCACGTTACCCTACCGGTACATTGAACGGCTTGCCGGCACCGACCGGCAGACGATCATCGACCGCATCCCCATGATCGGGGCCGACATCGAGCGGATCGAGGAAGACCATGTGGACGTCGAGTTCTTCCCGAACAGGCCGGACCTCTACTCGCCCGAGGGCGTCGCCCGGGCGATGCGCGGGTTCCTCGGGCTTGAGGAGGGGCTTTCGGCCTACACCGTCCGCCCCTCCGGCATCGCCTTCTCGGTCGACCCGGGGCTTGCCGATATCCGGCCGTTCCTCGGCTCGGCGGTGATCCGGAACGTCAACCTCGACGAAGAGGCTATCGAGAGTTTGATGGCGCTCCAGGAAGCCCTTCACTGGGCGGTCGGGCGCGGGCGCGGCAAGGTGGCGATCGGCGTCCACGACCTCGATACGGTCACCCCGCCGTTCCGCTACGTCGCCTCGCCCCGTGACCGCTCCTTCGTCCCGCTCGACTTCGAGCGGGAGATGACGATGGAGGAGATCCTCGCTGACCACCCGAAGGGCCGGGACTACGCTCACCTGGTGGAGAACTTCGATAAGTTCCCGCTGATCGTCGATGCCGACGACCGGGTGCTCTCCTTCCCGCCGATCATCAACGGCGAGCTGACGAGGGTCACGGCGGCGACGAAGAACATCCTGCTCGACTGCACCGGCACCGACAGAAAGGCGGTGATGACGGCGGTAAACATCATCTGCACGGCGCTCATCGAGGCCGGGGCGACGGTCGAGACCGTCACCGTCGACGGAGAGGAGATGCCCACGCTCGCCCCCGCAGAAAGGGTGGTCTCGGTCGCGGAGTGCTCCCGCCTCCTCGGCCTCTCCCTCACACCGCAGGAGATGGCGCGGCTCCTTCGCCGGATGCGGTTCGGGGCCGAGCCCGACGGCGACTCACGGGTCCGGGTCCTCGTTCCCTGCTATCGCTCGGACATCCTCCACGACTGGGATATCTTCGAGGACGTGGCGATAGCCCACGGCATCGAGAACTTCGATGCCGCCCTCCCGGCCACATCGACCGTCGCGCAGGAGCACCCGATCCCCGCCCTCGCGGGGGCGGTCCGGTCGGTGATGACCGGCCTCGGGTACCTCGAGGTGATCCCGTTCACCCTCACAAACGAGCGGGTGCTGTATACGAACATGCAGCGGGACCCCGCCCCCGGAACCCTGCGGCTGCTCCACCCGATCAGCGAGGAGCAGACGGTGGTGCGGACCGACCTCCTCCCCCTGCTGATGGAGATGCTTCTTGCGAACAAGCACCGCGAACTCCCGCAGAGGCTCTTTGCGGTGGGCGACGTGGTCGAGGACTGCACGACCTACCAGAAGGCCGCTGCGGTCAGCATCCACCCGGCGGCGGACTTCTCCGAGGCGTACGCGGCGGCGGACGTCCTCTGCCGGGAGATCTCGCTCCCCTACACGGTCACGGAATCGGCCGACCCGGCGTTCCTCGACGGCCGCCGCGGGGATATCATCGTCGGCGGAAGAATAGTAGGGGTGTTCGGGGAGATTCACCCGGCCGTTCTCGGGACGTTCGACCTCGAGCACCCGGTCGCGGCGTTCGCGCTCGACCTTAGAGCCGTACCGGGATACCCCGTCCCGCCAGGTACTCCTTGACCTGGCGAACGGTGAACTCGCCGTAGTGGAAGACGCTTGCCGCGAGGCAGGCGTCGGCCATCCCTTTTGTGAACCCTTCGTAGAAGTGCTCGAGCGTGCCCACGCCGCCGCTCGCGACCACCGGAACCCCGACCGCCTCCGAGATTGCAGCGGTGATCGAGATATCGAACCCCTCCTTTGTCCCGTCGGTCTCCATGCTGGTGAGCAGGATCTCGCCGGCCCCGCGCTCCTCGGCTTCCCTCGCCCAGGCAACGGCGTCAAGCCCCGTGCCCCGGGTCCCGCCGTGGGTCACGACCTCGTACCAGCACTCCTGGCCGTCGGCGAGGGTGATCGGTGTTTTTCCCGGCGCCGGTTCGTAGTTTCGCCGGACATCGACGGCGACGACGATGCACTGGGTGCCGAACCTTTCTGCACCCTGCGAGATCAGGTCCGGGTTCTGGACGGCGCTTGAGTTGATGCTCACCTTGTCCGCGCCCGCCCGGAGGATCTGCTTCATGTCGTCGATCGTCCGGATGCCGCCGCCGACGGTGAGCGGGAGGAAGAGCTGATCGGCCGCCCGCTGCACGACGTCGATGATGGTGCCCCGGTTCTCCCTGGTGGCGGTGATGTCGAGGAAGACCACCTCGTCCGCACCCTGCTCGTTGTAGCGCTGGGCGAGCTCCACGGGATCGCCCGCGTCGCGCAGGCCGACGAAGTGCGTGCCCTTGACCACCCGCCCATCCTTGAGGTCCAGGCAGGGGATGATCCGCTTGGTCAGAACCATGAATAGTGGTTTTGAAGGCGGAGGTGATGAGGGTTTCGCGAGGTGCGACGTTCCGGAGAACGACTGTCCGTAGGATGCGGTGGCCCGCAGGGCCGGAGCTTGAGCACCGGCAGGTGC
>NZ_DAFZ01000050.1:20559-20734 GCF_002498065.1 Methanoculleus sp. UBA208
AGCTTGAGCACCGGCAGGTGCGAGGAGGTGGGACGTTGAATTCTCGTGAGCGGGGTTGCCAGACACACCCAACGGCACTCACGCCTTTTTCAATCGCACGAACCGGGCACGGCTTTCCACCGAATATCGCCATTGGGGGAGGGGTTGCAGGGGACGGGGGATGCTCCCCCCTCCC
>NZ_DAFZ01000065.1 GCF_002498065.1 Methanoculleus sp. UBA208
CCCTCCCCCGGGGCCGATATCCCCACGAAATCCGTGGATGGGATTGTATGATTGCCCGGGATTTCAGGAGAGTATGACCGCGTCAGACTTCGCCCTGCAACGTTCAGTTACTAGAAACATTATTGAAACCGTTATGGTGAGCGACCGGGATCAGGCCCGCTCCATCCGGTCACACAGTCTCGCCCTCTTAAAATCCCCCGCCGGCCAGTGCCCGTGCAATAAGATAACACCCTCCGGCCACGACCGCCGCCGCCGGTATGGTCAGGACCCACGCGATGAGGATCTCGCGGACCACTCCCCACTTGACCGCCGAGTAGCCGCGCGTTGCGCCGACGCCCATGATCGCGCCGGTTGTCGCGTGGGTCGTCGAGACCGGGACGCCGAAGGCGGTCATCAGGGAGAGGACGCTCCCCGCGGCGGTCGATGCGGCGAACCCCTGGTAGGGCCGGATCCTGGTGATCCGGTTTGCCATCTTATCGATGACCCGCCACCCCCCGAGGAGCGTTCCGAGCGATATGGCGAGCGAAGAGGCGAGGATGACCCAGAGCGGCACGGAGAACTCAGAGATCAGCCCGCCGGCAAGGAGCATGGCGGTGATGATGCCCATCGCGTTCTGGGCATCGTTGCTGCCGTGGCCGATAGCCTGAAACGATCCTGAAAATATCTGGAGGTTCTTAAAGAGGCGGGATAAGCGCCGCGGGGGATGGTCGCGGAAGATGCAGGCGACGAGGGTGCCGAGGGCAAAAGCGGAGATGAGGCCGAGCATTGGGGAGACGACGATGAAGATCAGGACCGCCAGGATCCCGCCGATCTTCAGAAACCCGGTTGCAATGGCGAGCGGGATGGCCACCGTCACCCCGATGAGCCCGCCGAGGATGAGGTTCCACGGCCTGAACTCGCCCCTCCGATGTGCAAACACACCCGTGACAATCGCACCGAGGATTGCACCTGCGAGCCCGTAGATGACGGTTTGCCCGATGAGCGCAAGCGACGGCCAGAGTACCGCCCCCGTTCCGGCGGCTGCAATGCCGGCACCGAGGAGCCCCCCGATCAGGGCGTGGCTGCTCGATACCGGGATCCCGAGGAATGAGGTCGCGAGGACCCAGAGCACCGCGCCGACCATGGCCATGAGAATCAGCGTCGGTGTAAGGAATGAAGGGTCGACGATCCCCCTCCCGATGGTTGCCGCAATCGCCGTGGTGAAGAGAAGCGGGCCGAGGAGGTTGAAAACTCCTGCGAGGAGGACTGCCTGCAGGGGCGTTAAGGCCTTGGTCGCGATGATGGTGGCAATCGAGTTTGCGGCATCGTTCAGGCCGTTTGCAAAATTAAAGAGGAGGGCAAGAAGAATGCCGGGGATGATGATCGGGTCCATAGCGGTCAGGAGTGTCTGATGGCTATGTCGCTTAAGACGTTTGCGACGTCCTCGCACTTATCGGTCGCCATCTCAAGGTTTTCGTAGATATCCTTGAGTTTGATGATGGTGATCGCATCTTCCGTTTTGAAGAGGTCCATGATGGCGTGACCGAGGGCGTTGTCCGCGACGTTCTCCAGGCGGTTCACCTCGATGCACCGTTCCTCGATCAGGCCGGGATTTTTGATCGACCTGATGCCGTTTACGGCCTTCTCGATCTCGATGACGCTCAGCCGGATCAGTTTTGCGAGCTCGATCATCTGATCGTCGGTCTTGGTGATGCCGTAACTGTACATCTGCTGTGCAGTGCCGTCGATATAGTCGAGGATGTCGTCCAGCGCCGATGCAAGGCGGGAGATCTCTTCCGGCTCGAGCGGCGTGATGAACGTCCGGTTCAGCTGCTCGTAGATCTCGTGTGTGATCTCGTCTCCCTTGTGCTCGATCTGCTTCATCCGATGGCACTGCTCTTTCACGTTCTCGAAGTTCTCGACGAACTCGACGAGCAGATCGGCTGCGGAAACGACCGTCTGAGCCAGACTGTCGAAGAGATCAAAAAAAACCTTATCCTGGGGGACCACCCACTCCTTAATGCCCACAATGATCAATATAGCGTTTTTCAGTCAGGCACTATATAGCGATCGGTCACGCCCTGCTGTCGGGCGGCGGGCTACGGTGAAACGGGGTGGACGGGAGCACGAGTCCCCGTAGCGGGCGAACTGCCCTACCCGCTGGAGAAACTGTCGCGGATCCGGTTATGGCCGTCCTCGTCTCCCCTTTCAATCCTCCGATACCTTCGGGAGATTGTTGCGGATGAAGTCGAGGTCGGCCTTCTTTGCCGCGATCTCGTAGAGCATGGTTCCGGGGCCGGCGCAGCGCTTCGTGAACGGCAGCAGGATCCTTCTCCTCCTGACCTGAAGCCCGACGAGCATGGGGGATTTCAGGAGCATCCGGATGTCTCTGAACACAAAGTCCGGCGGCATCTCGTAGTATTCCCTGCAGTGCTTTCGGACGTATTCGTTTACTTCTTCCGGCATTGCGTTCAGGAGGAGCACTTTTCCACCGAGGTTGTTTACACAGCGGGATGGCATCGCAGGTTGTTCGTCGTTATGCGAATAAATATCTTGCGCCGGTCGCCGTTCCGGAGGTCAACCATATATAGAGGGCAGGACGATGCGGCCACCATGGCCACCCCGAAACTTTCCAAGACCTTCGAAGGTTTCCTTGACCTTGCACGGAACCGCTACAGCGTCCGGTCATTTAAAAAAGAACCCGTCGAGGACGAGAAACTCGGTGCGGTGCTCGATGCCGTCCGCCTGGCGCCGACGGCGGCGAACCGGCAGCCCTTCCGGCTCATCGTCATCCGTACCGCCGGGAAGGAGGACGAACTCGCCCGCATCTACTCCAGATCGTTCTTCCGGGAGGCTCCCCTCCTCATCTGCGCCTGCACCGTCCCGTCTGAGGCATGGACCCGCTCCGACGGGAAGAACTACAGCGACGTGGACGTGGCAATCGCCATCGACCACCTGACGCTCGCGGCCGCGAGCCTGGGGCTTGGAACCCACTGGGTCGCCGCCTTCGATATCAGCGCGGCGCGCGAGGTGCTGGGCATCCCCGGGGACGCCGAGCCGGTCGCGTTCACCCCGCTCGGGTATCCCGCCGACCGGCCGCGGGAAAAGCAGCGCAAGGGGGTATCGGAACTGGTGCGCTATGAGCACTGGTGAGCGGGAGCGGCCGATACCGGCCTTTGCTGTGCCCGAGAGAGGGGAACAATTATCGTATGCCGGGCGGATACCCGGGTATGAAGCCGTATGGAATGCCGGGCTGCCCGCCCGGGATTCGTCTCTTCGTTCTCGCGGCTTTCGCCGCCCTCTTCATTGTACCCTGCGCCGTCTCGAGCGCGACACCCCCGCTGCTCCCCGATCTTTTTGTCTCGGTCTCGAACGAAACCCCCTCCGGAAACGAAGACCTTGCCGTCTCCGCCGTCTGGACACGGGACGCGAGTTTCTACCGTCCTCCGGAGAGCGTCGATGCGCGTATCTACAGCGTCGTTTCAGGCTCGCTCGTCGCGGGATACACGATTCCGGTGGACGGACGTAAGGGGCCCGACGGCAGCACCCGGCATTTCCGCGGGGTGATCGCATCCTCGGAGCTGCCGGCGGGGAGGCTCCTGCTCGTCGTCATCGACCCGGTCTCCGGCGCCGACGCCCGCGTCCCGATCGACGTCACGGAACCGGGCCAGGATTACCCCGGCGTTCATCTGCAGCGGCATGCCGGTACCGTCTTTGCGGCTGCGGCGGTCCTGCTGGTCGTCCTCGGCGCCGGTCTCGGCCTGCTGGTGAGGCGATCGTGAGAGGATGAGCCCCTCTGTCGGTCGACTTAATGCCTGCAGCCGCCAACCATTCTTCAAGTGATACGCGAACCGGCAGTTAAAAAATTCCTCTACTGGTGCGACCGGTGCAACGTCCCCCTCATCGGGCGGACCTGCGCCTGCAAGACGAGAGTCAGGGGGATCGAGCTCCTGCAGCCGCACGACGTCCGCCCGGCACTCGCCGCCGACATGGCCCTCATCCGGCGCCTTCTTGCCGAACGGTTCGGCGACGTCCCCCTGCCCCGGGTCGTGCTCCTGAACAAGACCGGCGGCGTCGACCGTGCCGACCTCGTGATCGTGCACGGCGAGCGGTTCGGCTGGCTTTCGTTCGACCCCGTCACCCGGAAGTTCAGCCTCGATATCGCGCCCGAGGCGCTCCCGTACATCCTGCCGCATGCAACCCGGGGGATCGTCGACCTCGAGGCCGAGCCTGCCGTGAAAACCCATAAGGGCCGTGTCGGCGGGAAACGGTTCCCCCTGGCGACCCCCGTGCCCGACGGGACGGTCATCGTATCCTACAAAAACCGGTACGGCACCGGCGTCGTCAGGGACGGGCAGGTCAGGGTGAAGGAACTCGTCTCCGTCGAGCCCCGCACCCGGCCCGACCCGGACTGGGATACGGTGATCGAGAAGAACCGCTACCACTTAAAGAACCTCGAACGCAACGCCGTCCGCACCATAAAAAAGCACATGAACGACCGGCCGTGCGTGAACGTCTCGTTCTCCGGCGGCAAGGACAGCACCGCCGTCCTCCACCTCGCCCGGAAGGCGGGGGTGGAGAAGGCGTTCTTCATCGACACCGGGATCGAGCTCCCCGAGACCGTGGAGTTCGTGGCGTCAGAGGGCGTTGAGGTCATCCGGAAGGGCGGCGACTTCTTCCAGGCGGTCGAGAAGGCGGGGCCGCCGGGGAAGGACCGCCGCTGGTGCTGCAAACTCCTGAAACTCCATCCTCTGAAGATCTACCTTGCCGGGATCGGCCCCTGCGTCACCATCCAGGGGAACCGCTGGTACGAGTCCTGGAACCGTGCCGACCTTGATGAGACGAGCCAGAACCCGGCAAACCCCCTGCAGCTGAACATCTCGCCGATCCGGAACTGGCGGGCGCTCGAGGTCTTCCTCTACCTCTGGTGGCAGAAGGCCCCCATGAACCCGCTTTACGAGAAGGGACTTGAGCGGATAGGCTGCTACCTCTGCCCGGCGGTGCTCGAGAGCGAGTACGAGCGGCTCCGGGAGATGCATCCCGAACTGACGGACCGGTGGGACGAATTCCTTATCCGTTGGGCGGGGAAGAATGGGTTGCCGGACGCTTACCACCGGTGGGGGCTCTGGCGGTGGCGGGCTCTGCCCCCGAAGATGCGCGAGGTCTGCAGGGACCGGGGCATCGTCGTCAACGACGACTTCACCCTGCGGGAAGCCCCGGTCAGGGAGGCGGTAAAAGTGGCAGAAATGAAGAGTATGGATTCCCGTGAGCCGGCGCCGCCGGCGGAGACTGAGTTTACCCCGGACGAGATCCGCAAGGACTTCCCGATCCTCGGCGACATCATCTACCTGGACAATGCAGCGACGAGTTTCTCGCCGGAGCCGGTGGTGGAGGCGCTCGTCGAGTTCGAGCACCGTTACCGGGCCAACGTCGGCCGCGGCGTCCACCGCCTGACCCGGATCGCGACACAGCGCTACTGGCACGCCCACGAGAAGGTTGCACGGTTCATCAACGGCGAAGCAGGGGTGACGGTCTTTACGAAGAACGCCACGGACGCGATCAACATGGTCGCGCAGGGCCTCTCCTGGAAGCCGGGCGACCGCGTGGCGACCACCATCATCGAGCACCACTCAAACCTCCTCCCCTGGAGGGCGCTTGCGAAGCAGGGCGTCGCGCTCGATATGATAGGGATCGACGCCGACTATTCGCTCGATCTCGCCGCGCTCGAGGATACCCTGGCCGGGGGCGGCGTCCGGCTCGTCGCCGTCACCCACGCCTCGAACGTCCTCGGCGTGACGACGCCGGTCCCCGAGATCTCCCGGCTCTGCCGGGAGCACGGGGCGCTCCTCCTGGTGGACGGAGCCCAGTCGCTGCCGCACATGCCGGTCGACGTCGCGGACCTCGGCTGCGACTTCCTCTGCTTTGCGGGGCACAAGATGTTCGGGCCGACCGGGACCGGCGTCCTCTGGATGCGCGATCTGCTCTTCGAGCCGCCGAACGTCGGCGGCGGCATGGTCGCGAACGTGACTGCCGAAGGCTACGACCCGGCGGAGGGCTACCAGCGCTACGAGGCCGGGACGCCGAATGTCGGCGGCGGTATCGGGCTCGGCGTCGCCGTGGATTACCTCTCGGCGATCGGGATGGACCGGGTCCACCGGCACGAGGAACGCCTGACCGCCCGGCTGATCGAGGGGCTCTCCGGGATAGACGGGGTCACGGTCTACGCCGGCCGGCAACCGGGTGCCCGGATCGGGGTCGTCTCGTTCACCATCGACGGTGTCCACCCACAGGAGGCCGCGCAGATGCTTGATGAGGATGCGGATATCATGGTGCGGTCAGGGCACCACTGCTGCCAGCCGCTCATGGAGCACCTGAACCTCCCGGAGGGAACGGTGCGGGCGAGCATGGCGGCCTTCACGACCGAGCAGGAGATCGACCTCCTGGTTGCGGCCGTCGACGAGATCTGCCGGGGGCGGTAGAGCTGTCTCCTGGAATTGCCAGTCAACCTCTTTCAGTCCCCCCACCGCCCGCGCTTCGCGCTCCTCCCGCCCCCGAGGGGGGCGGGCAGTGCGTGGCGATAACCGGCAGGAAGCCGTGCACGATTCTTCCAGGGATCTCCCCATGCAGTGGACCGTGAGGATATCGCCATTGGGGGAACGACGCTCCGGAGAACGACGTCCTGAAAGGACGGAGTTCGAGAAACCCGCAGGGTTTCGAGGCGTGAGCGATAGCGAACGTAAGCACCGTTAGGTGCGAGGAGCAGAGTTCGAGCACCGAAGGTGCGAAGAGGGGCTGACGGGGAGTGCGA
>NZ_DAFZ01000110.1 GCF_002498065.1 Methanoculleus sp. UBA208
TCGACTTGCGACTTCCCCGAAGTGCGGCCTCCTCAAAGGGGGGCGCGTGAGCACCGGTAGGAACGACGTTCCTAGAGGAACGGAGTTCGAGCACCGAAGGTGCGACCCGCTGCAAAAAAGGGGGGCCGGTTCAGGACCGGGCAATCCCGCCGGGCGCGCTCTTCTTCGGGCAGACAGCATCGATCACGCCGTGCTGCACGTTGTAGAAACTGTGCGGGACATCAATCTCGCATTCGAGATCGATGACCGTCTCTTCGTCACCCCCGGTGCAGAGGGTCACGGAATCTTCCTGGAACGTAACGTATGGGGCGCCGTCCGCTCGGGCATCCGCCACCGCGGTGATGTAGATGCAGTCGTTCCCCTCGACCACCTCAACAGCGGACTCGCCATCCTCGTCTTCACAGAGATCGGGGTAAGGTGCTCCCTCGGGGGCTCCGCTGATGATGGTGAACCCGATGATCCTGGGGTCCTGGAGGGGCATCTCGCTCAGGATCCTCTCCATCAGCCGCGCGATATCTCTAAACATTTCGTCGTATGGATTGTTCGCCATGTGTACCACGTATCCTGTATCGGTCGTTGATGCGCTCGACAATCCCCATGCGTATGAGGTTGCCCAGTCTCTGTTTCAGCTCATCCGTGGACAGGCTGCTCACTTCTTCGAGTTCCGCGAAGGCCAGGTCGGCGTGAGAGAGGGCGAGGATGATCCCCAGGTCCCCGTCATCCGTGACGAAGCCCCCCCGCATGCGCATGACCTCGGCGAACCTCGATTCGATCTCCCGCTCCAGTTGTTCGAGATTATCCAGAAGTTCGTCACGAGCCCTGACCATTCTCCTGAATGCCTCGAGGTTTCTTGAAAACCGTGTTAACTGGTTCTCTTCAACGGAGGGAAGCGTAACCCCGTCCTGCTTCTGCAGGTTTACGATGACATTGATGTCATGCGAGAGGTAGTAATACTTTCGCCTGCGCTCGTCCTGGCACGAAATGAGGAGCTGTTCGCGCTCCATCAGCTGCAGGTGCTCTATCACCGCTTTCGGACTGAGTACCAGGCGCTCGGAGATCTCGGTCACGAAACACGGTTTCTGCCTCAGCAGTTCTATTATTCGCCGCCTGTTCCGGTTTCCCAGGATATCGAGGAAACGGGAAACCTCACTGCCCTCGAGCATATTTACTAAACGTTAGTGATTCGAATATAAAATAATTACTCGAAGAGGCGATAATTCGGCGCCTCGTCGGTGATCATAATATTGTGCGGGTGGCTCTCGCCATAACCCGCGGGCGTAATCCTGAGGAACCTGCCGTTCTTCTTCAGATCCGCTATCGTCTTCGACCCCGTGTAGCCCATCGCGGACTTCAGGCCGCCGACAAGCTGGTAGATGACATCCGATACATGGCCGACATAGGGGGTGACCCCCTCGACGCCCTCGGGAACGAACTTGGTCCGCCCGATCTCCTTCTTCTGGAAGTAGCGGTCGCTCGACTCGCCGCTGCTCATGACGCCGAGCGATCCCATCCCCCGGTACTGCTTGTAACGCCGGCCCTTGATCGTCGTGACCCTCCCCGGCGCCTCATCGGTGCCGGCAAAGAGGCTGCCTGCCATGATACAGTCCGCGCCTGCGGCAATCGCCTTCGCGATATCCCCGGAGTAACGGATGCCGCCGTCGGCGATCACCGGCACGTCCGCCCCATGCGCCACCTCCGCGACGTTTGCTATCGCGGAGACCTGCGGCACACCCACGCCCGCGACAATCCGTGTCGTGCAGATGGAACCCGGCCCGATGCCCACCTTCAGCCCGTCGACGGTTCCGGCCAGAGCCAGGGCCGCCTGCTTCGTCGCAATGTTCCCGGCCACCACATCGACGGCCACGCTCGCCTTGATCTCCCCGACCGCTTTGACGACGTTCATGTTGTGGCCGTGAGCGCAGTCCACCACCAGGGCGTCGACGCCCGCCTCGACGAGCATCATGGCCCGGTTGAAGTCGAAGGGGCCCACCGCAGCGGCGACCCGGAGTTTCCCGTTCGCATCGCGGTTCGCGCGGGGATACTGCCTCTTTTCAAGGATATCGCGCATCGTGATGATACCGACCAGGCACCCCTCCGCGTCCACGACCGGAAGGCGCTCGACTTTGTTCGCGTACATCGTCTCGAGCGCGTTCTCCGCCGTGATGTCTTCGGAAGCCGTGATCAGCTTCTTGGTCATGTAGCCGGTGATCTTCGCCTCGCCGCGTTTCGGCAGGATTGCCCTGATATCCCTGCGGCTGACGATACCGATCACCTTATCGTTCTCGATCACCGGCACGCCGCCGATACCGTACTGCCTCATGACCCGTTCCACGTCGGTGACCGTGGCCTCGGGACCGACCGCCACGACCTCGCGCTCGATCAGGTCCTCGGCCTGCTTGACGACCCTGACCTCGGCGACCTCGCGCTCAGGAGTCATGTTCCGGTGGATGACGCCGATGCCGCCTTCCCGGGCTATGGTTATCGCCATCACCGACTCGGTCACCGTATCCATGGCGGCGCTCACGAGAGGGATATTCAGGGGAATGTTGCGCGAGAACCGCGACCCGACATCTGCCTCGTCGGGCTCGACCCACGATTCGGCGGGCTCAAGCAGCACGTCGTCGAACGTAAATGTCGTTTCCATCTCCATCTTCTCGGTATACATACGTCACCTGAGCATCATCATTGCTTTCTCTACCAGTTCGGCCCTGACCATGGTCGACCGATCGCCCCCGCAGACCATCCCCCGGACGCCGATGATCTCGGGGTTGATCCGCTTCAAGGCATCGAGGTCCGCGAACTTCAATGAACCGGCAAGGGCCGTCTGCAGTCCCAGTTCCCGGTTCTGCCCGACAAACCGGGTCAGTGTCTCCTCGTCCATGAACTCAAAGAGACTTTTCCCATCTTTAATACCGGTGTCGATCATGGCAACGTCGGCACCGGCCTGTGCAACCAGAGGGCTGATGTCGAGCGGTGAGATCGTACCCATTCTCTCAAAATCGGCATAGGCGGCGATGACGACGTATTTCTCGGGAAACTCCCTCTTCACCGCCGCGGTCACCGCTTCGATGACGTCACGAGCACGGTCGGCCCCGTCGAACATCAGGCCGACCTTGATAAAATCAGCACCTGCGTGCGCGGCGCCGTAGGCCGAGAGAGCCGCAGTTCCTGGCTTATACTCATTGTCCCCGATTGCAGCACTGACAGGCTTCTTGCCGGAGAGGGTCTTGATCTCCCGGATGATCCAGGGAAAATTCGCGCCCAGCGAGCCCTCTGAGGGTTTCTTTACGTCGATGATGTCAGCGGAAAGCGAGCTTTTTGCCTCCTCAATGCTGCTTGGACTGACGAGTAATTGCATAGAAATTAATGTTCCTTCACCCTAATAGTGGTTACGTTGAGGACATGGAACTGATTCTTGCAGTCGATCTGGCGGGTGGTCTGGTGGTGCACGGAAAGTCCGGAGACCGCGCCGGTTACCGGCCGCTGACCTGGGGAATTGCCCCCTCGGCCGAACCGGAGGCCTACCTATCCGCTCTCGCGCCACGGTACCTCTACATCGCCGACCTCGAGAGCCTCGAGGGCAGGAAACCACAGGACGAACTCGTCCGGCGTTGCGCCGCGATGGTCGAGCGGTGCTACCTCGACCGGGGCTGCAGGTCGCCCGACGAATGTACGGCGGTCGAGGGGGTGACGCCGGTCATCGGCACCGAGACCGCAGCGAGAGCGATCGAAGACCTTGTGGCCTATCGGGCCGGATACCTCAGCATCGACATCAAAGGCGGCCTGGTGCTCCCCTGGGGCATTCCGCCGGCGGAGATGCTCCGCCGTGCGGCGGCACTCTCGTTCGAGGGATGCATCGTCCTCAACATCGGCGCCGTGGGGACGGAGCGCGGGCTCGTCCGGGAGGACCTCGAAGAGATGCGGGCGTGCTACCCCGGCCGCCTCCTCTACGGGGGCGGGGTCGCCGGGACCGGCGACATCCGTCTCCTCGCCGAGGCCGGGTTCGACGGTGCGATCATAGCGACGGCCGTCCATCACGGCACGATACCGCTCGAGTGGGTCCGGAGGGGATACCCGTGCTGATCACCATCGAGGGCATCGACGGGAGCGGCAAGAGCACGCTTCTAGCCCGCCTCCAGGAACTGATCGCCGACCTCGACCCCCTCTTCACCCGCGAACCCGGCGCCACCTGGGTCGGCGACTCTGTGCGGCGTGCGATTGCCGAGCGGATGGACCCGATCACCGAGGCGCTGCTCTTCTGCGCCGACCACGCCGCGCATATCGATACGGTGATCCGGCCCGCGCTCGACGAGGGAAGGCTCGTCATCTCCGACCGCTACGCCGATTCCCGGTTCGCCTACCAACCGGTCGTCCTCGACGGCGTCCTCCCCGACCCCCTGGAGTGGTTGCGCCGGATCCACGAGGGGTGGTCTATCCGGCCCGACCGGACATTCCTCCTTGTCCTGCCGGTCGAAGATGCCGTCTCAAGGCTCGATCCGGAAAAGAAGAGAGAGTACTTCGAAAATGCCGGGATCCTCGCACGAGTGCAGGAGAACTACCTGGACCTTGCGGTAACCGATCCCGCGCGGTTCGTCGTCGTCGATGCGCTGCTCGAAAAAGAGGAGGTCGCAGAGTTCATCGCGGGCGAAATCAGGACGAGTGTCCGATCGTCACGACGACGTCCCCGAGCGTGAGGACGTCCACCTCTTCTCCCGCCACCCGGTAGGCGACCTTCGGCGTGAACGAATCGGCCGGCACCGGGATCTCCTCGCCGTCGACCGTGACGGTCGCGGGCGGGTTTTTGAGCAGTTCCGGCGGGAGCGCCTCCACGGCCTGCATGAACCCCCGCGCCTGCTTCCTGAGCGTCGGGCCGATGACGGCCATGTTGAAGTCCACGCCGCTCGTGACCTCCTCGAGCCGCGGCGTACCGGTGCTCCACCGGGCGTCGGCGTTGAGGGCACGCCCAGCGTCGCCGGCGTCGTCGACCGGCTCCGGTGCGTAAATCATCACGTGACCGAGCGGGGCGTTGAGCGCCATGCCCTTATCGTGCTTGTAGCGCCGGAGTTCTGCGACCGTCTTCACGAGGAGGTCGCCGTGGCGCCGCGCTTCGTCGTCGGCGTATGAAAAGTCCGGCCAGGCCTCCTCGTGCACGCTTCTCCCGGCGAGGTTGTGGTAGCACTCTTCCGCGAAGTGCGGGATGATCGGGGCAAGCAGGCGGCAGAGAACGTCCATGGTCGTCCGAAGTGCGCTGCAGGCGCTCTCCCTGCTGCTGTCATCCGCATACAGGCGGCCTTTCGCAATCTCGATGTAGTCGTCGGCGAGCGTGTTCCAGGCGAACTCCCGGATCGCCCTGAGCGCCCGGTCGAACTGGTAGCCCTCCATCGCGGCGGTGACCTCTGCGACGGTCTCCGAGAGCCGGACGAGCAGCCACCGGTCGGTGAGTTCCGTCACCGGTGCATCAAGATCAGCCCCCTTCTCCAGGTGCCCCATGACGAACCGGAAGATGTTCCAGAGTTTGGTCTGGAACCGGGACGCGGCGACGACGTCGTTCCAGTTGAACATGATGTCCGAACCGGTCGCCGCACCTCCGGCTCCCCACTGCCGCAGCGCGTCCGCGCCGTACTGCCCGACGATCTCTTCCGGGGAGATGATGTTGTTCCTGCTCTTGCTCATCTTGAACCCGTCTTCCCCGAGCACCATACCGTTAACCAGAATCTGATCCCAGGGATGACTGCCGACCAGGGCCTTCGCCCGGAGGATCGTGTAGAACGCCCACGTCCGTATGATGTCGTGGCCCTGGGGGCGGATCTGCGCCGGGAAGAAGGGGGGTTTGCCGGTCCCGTCCCATCCGGTGACCTGGAGCACCGATATCGAGGAGTCCATCCAGGTGTCGAGCACGTCCGTCTCGCCGGTGAAGTCCGAGCCGCCGCACCGCGGACAGGGGGTCTTCGGCTTATCGACCGTCGGGTCGATCGGGAGGTCTTCCTCGGCCGGGAGAACCGTCTCGCCGCAGGCGGTGCAGAACCAGACCGGGATCGGGGTCGCAAAGATCCGCTGCCGGGAGATGCACCAGTCCCACTCCATGGAGTTTGCCCAGTTCTCCATCCGGGTAAACATGTGCTCCGGCGTCCAGGAAACCTTCCGCGCCGCATCCAGGATCTCGTCCTGGTGGACCCGGACGAACCACTGCCGCTCCGAGAGGATCTCGATCGGGGTCTTGCACCGCCAGCAGGTCCCCACCCGCTGCTCGAGTACCTCCTGCCGCTTCAGGATCCCTGCCTTCTCCATGTCGGCGAGGATCGCCTCCCTGCAGGCCTCCGACGACATCCCCGCGTACGGGGCCGCGGTCGCGGTCATGATACCCTGCCGGTCGACGGCTTTGCGCAGATCCAGGTCGTGCTGCTTCCACCAGTAGACGTCCGTCTTATCGCCGAACGTACAGATCATCACCGCACCGCTGCCGAAACCCGGGTCGACCACGACATCCTCGATGACCGGCACCTGGTGCCCGAATATGGGAACCGTGAGTCTCTTTCCCTTCATGCCGCGGTAGCGCTCGTCTTCGGGGTGGACGGCCACGGCAACGCAGACCGCGAGCAGTTCCGGCCGGGTAGTGGCGATTTCGATGCCGTCGAAGTCGAAGTAGTTGAGTTTGGTGGTGCGGGGGGCGTAGTTGACCTCGGCGAACGCGATGGCCGTCTCGCACCGGGTGCAGAAGTTCACCGGATGCTCGCTCTGGTAGATGTCGCCGGCTTTGAGCATCTGCAGGAACGACGCCTGGGTCTTTCTGTAGTAGTCCGGGAGCATGGTGATGTACTCGTGGCTCCAGTCGGTTGAGAACCCGAGCCGCCGCATGGTCGCCCGCATCTTCTCGATGTTTGAAAGCGTAAGGTCGCGGCACATCTCCCGGAACTTCTCGCGCGGTACATCGTTCTTGGTGATCCCGTAAGTCTCCTCGACCTTCACCTCGGTCGGGAGGCCGTGGCAGTCCCACCCCTGCGGGAACATGACGTTGTAACCGCGCATACGCTTGTACCGCGCGATGAAGTCGATGTAGCACCAGTTCAGGGCGTTCCCGATATGGAAGTTCCCGGTGGGGTAGGGCGGCGGCGTGTCGATGATGAACCGGGGTTTTGGCGAGGCGGGATCGAAATAGTTGTCCTCATCCCGCCAGGCACTCTGCCAGCGCCTCTCCACTTCTTCGATATCGTAGTTTTTGGGTAGTTGATGTGACGGCGACATTTTCAGCGTATAATCTCTCTCTTCCCAGTGAAATATATTGTTCGACGGGCTTTCGCCCTCCTGGGCATTCCGTGCCGGACGCGGCACCGCAGGCCCGAAAGGGATCTGCCGGGATGTTCACCCGCGGACGCGGGCGTTCCAACCCTAAAGGCTTTCTTCCTGCATTGCCCATTATATATGAATGATAAAGCCGCAGGGGTTGGTTCTGGCATCGGTGCTCACCCTCGCCTTCATAGGCCTTGCCCCCCTGCTCCAGCCGGCATGGCTGCTGACGCTCTTCCTCATTCCGTTCTCGCTCGTCCTCTTCCTCATCAAAGAAACACGTTACGTATCGCTCTCGATCATCGCGCTTGCCCTGCTCTACGGGTTCGGCTGGCTCTCGACGTTCGTCTTCACCTGCACGCTCGGCATCGTCGTGATCGGGGAAGTGGCATTCCGCCTCACCGGAGGGAAGCACGCGTCGTATCTCCATCACCTGGTTGCCGCCATCGGCATTTCGGTTGCGGTGATGCTCTACCTCGGGTATACAGCGCCGTTAGTCGCCGTGATGGGCGTGGTCGTTGCGGTGCTCCTCCGTGCGGCTCTCCGGGGCAGGGACGATGCCCTGATGATCGAGGCGCTCGGTGTCGCGATGACCATGTTCCTCTTCGAGGAGCTTAACTTCAAGGTCGACCTGACCATCCTCGTCGCGGCGGCCGTGATAGCGTTCGGGTTCGGCTACACCTCCTACCGGCTCCGGGTAGCCGACGTCAGCGGCCTCTTTTCGGGCGCCATGATCGGAATCATCCTGATCGTCTTCGCCGATGTCCGGTGGTTCCTGATCATGCTCGCCTTCTTTATCGTCGGTGCCGGGGCTACCCGGTACCGCTATTCTGAGAAGGAGCAGCTCGGGGTCGCCCAGGAGCACGGGGGCGTGCGCGGCTACTTCAACGTCTTCGCAAACGGCCTGGTGGCGACCGCCGCCGCCATCCTCTACGGTATTACCGGCCAGGCGGCTTTCGTGGCGCTCTTCATGGGGAGCGTCGCCTCGGCCGCCGCCGATACCGCCGCAAGCGAGATCGGGGTCACGGGGAAGACGCCGTACCTGATCACGACGCTTAAGCAGGTGCCGCGGGGAACGAACGGCGGGGTGACCCTGCGGGGCGAGGTGGCATCCATCGTCGCCGCCGCCCTCGTCGCCGGCGTCGCGTGGGCGATGGGTGTCGCCGACCCCCGGATGGTCGCCGTCACGGTCGCCGCCGGGTTCATCGGCACCAACATCGACAGCCTGGTGGGCGCAACGCTCGAGAACAGCGGCAGGATAGGGAATTCCGGCACGAACCTGGTCGCTACGTTCTCAGGCGGGGTCTCGGGGATGCTGATCTATATGCTCGGGTGAGGGGCGCGGGGGATTCGTTTGGGGTTTTTGAGGGGTATAGTCCGGTCGACTGCAGGTGCTGGCTCGTGAAGTCGTGAGAGCCACCTTGTGGCCACTTGACCTGCCTGATCCTCGTCTGGCATTTAGGTTCTTACACCAGTGCACGGATTTCGAGGGGATATCGCCATTGGGGGTGGGGCTGACGGGGAGGGGGGAGCATCCCCCCTCCCCCCTCATGGCGATGCTCCCACGGTCCACTAGACCGGGCTTTTTCATTGTTCTAATGTTCAACCGATTTTGGCTGCATCGTCACGGGCCAGAATGGAGTTAGAACACTAAAATATGAGGAGGAGATCCCGCAGGAAGATGTTTCCGCTGGCGTGATAGAATGGTTTCAAGAGACGTTACCTTTTCAAACAGAGTACGAGAAAAAAGAATAAAACGTCCGTCCAGCCACGTCAGTACTTATACCAGCGCCCCTTCTCGTCGTATTCTCCCTGCTCTATCTGTGGAGCACCTGCGTAGTTTCTGAAGAAACTCGCCTTGTAGGCGTACATGAACGCCGAGAAGAGCACGATCACGACCGCATAGACGGCTGCGGTGATCCATATCCCCTCCGTCCCGATGAGAGCGAGGATGTCCTCCGGCATCACCGCCTGGAGTTCGCCGGGACTCATGCGGGTGAGCGGTTCGAGTCTGTCCACGAGCAGCACCGACCAGGCGAAGAGGGCTGCGAACCCGAGCGCTGCGAAGACGGCGATGTTTACCAGGTAGAAGACGAGAACACGTCCAAGGTTGTTTATGACAAACTCGATACTCCGTCGGATCGATTCAAAGACGTTCGTCTCTTCAAAGACCGCTACCGTATCGTAGAAGAACGTAAAGAAGGCGATCGAGAGGAGAACTCCGAAGAGGAGCGGAGCCATGCTTGCGGCGGCGCCGGCGCCGAGAAGCGCGAGCGGGATCGCGAGCAGAAAGACCGTCAGGATAACCCCGAAAAAGATGACCAGCGCAGGCAGGAGTATCCGGAAGTAGTAGGTCTTGCCCGACTGCACGAACTCCCCGGCAGAGAATGCCTCACCCTTGACCATGCCGTAGACGCCGCCGGCCAAAAAGGGCATCACGAGGGCCTGCAGGATTGCCAGGGGCTCTGTATAGAAGGCTCCTCCGTATACGGGGATGATGAGGTCGAGGACCGCGAGAGAGCCCATGACGAGGCCGACCGACCAGAGGACGGGGTGCTGCCGGAGAAGTCCGGCGGCATTGCCGACCGATTCGAGCGTCATGCTCACCGGTTCCTCGGCATTGCGACGATCTCGCGCACCTGCAGGTCGAAGAACGATGCGGTGTGCGCCGGGCGGATGACGCAGACGGTGTCGGCACCGGTTGCGGTGCCCCCCGCCGCGATCACCTCTTCATCGACCCCGATTGCACCCTGGTCGGCCGCGATGAGGACGCACTCCACCGCGACCTTCAGGCCGACCGCGACGGTGCGCCGCAGCGCTTCGGCGATCGCTTCCGTGCGGGAACTCCCGCCGAGTTTCGGCGAGCGGGAGATCGCGCGCTCGAGCCCGGAGAGCGCGTGCGTGCCGGTGACGATCTTCGCACCTTCCGCACGGAGGGTCCCGGCCGCCTCCGGCGAGAACTCCCACTCACCGGGCTTTGAGAACCCGACCGCGTGGGTGACGACGATCAGTTCGAGGTCCGTTCCAGCCATAGCGTCCCGGAAGGCAAGCGCCGTCCGGCCGCTGCTGCTCGCGACGACGACCTTTTTGACGCCGAGTTCCCGTGCCCGCTCGACGGCGAACCGGGCGGCGTCATGGGTATTCTCTCTACCCGGCGCATCGAAGTAATAGGTATTCCGGGTTACGAAGCTCATGCAGTCATGTTGTCGTTGCTCCTAATTGAATCTCCCGTACCGATGATTGGGGCTGCAACGGCACGGCCAGGGTCGCTGTGGCGGGGAAAGAAGGTGATAAATGGTGGATGGCCCAACACTACTCTCAACCGAACGGTGCGGTAGGAGTTCTCATGATCACACTGGCCATTGCAGGAAAACCAAACTGTGGGAAATCAACGTTTTTCAGGGCGGCGACCCTCGCCCAGGCAGAGATTGCCAATTACCCGTTCACGACCATCGACGCAAACCACGGCGTCGCGTACGTCCGGACAGCCTGCCCATGCCAGGAGATGCATGTCCCATGCGAGAACTGCCGGGACGGGGTCAGGTTCATCCCGGTCGGGCTGATCGATGTGGCGGGCCTCGTCCCCGAGGCGCACCTCGGGCGGGGGCTCGGCAACCAGTTCCTCGACAACCTCCGGCAGGCGGACGCCATCCTCCAGATCGTCGATGCCAGTGGGGCGACGGACGCTGAAGGGAACCCGGTCGATATCGGCTCGCGCGACCCGGTGAAGGATATCGAGTTCCTCCAGTACGAGATGTCGATGTGGATGTACGGCATCCTCTCGCGGAACTGGGCGAAACTCGTGCGGCAGGCCCAGTCGAGGGACTTCTCTCTTGCGGCGGCGATCGCCGAGGTCTTTGCCGGCCTCGGGATCACCTACGAGCACGTCCGCGACGCCACCGAGGCAGTCGGAGTCGAGCTCCGGACCGCCGGGGAGGAGGACCTGATCCGGTTCTGCCGGGAGCTGATGACGATCAGCAAGCCGATGCTGATCGTCGGGAACAAGGCCGACCAGGCACCGGAGGAGTGCCTTGAGCGGCTCAGAAAGCACGACGTCGTCTTTGCAAGCGCGGCAGGAGAACTTGCGATCCGGATGGCCGCAGAGGGGAAGTTCGTCCGCTACCTCCCCGGCGACAGGAACTTCACCGAGAACCCCGGGGCGAACCTCAACGCCGCGCAGCGTGCCGGGCTCTCAAAGGTCGCGGAGTTCATGCGGACGTTCGACGGCACCGGGGTTCAGAAGGCGCTGGACGCCGCGGTCTTCAACCTCCTTGATCGGATCGTCGTATTCCCGGTCGAGGACGAGCACAAACTCACCGACGGCAAGGGCAGGGTTCTCCCCGATGCGTTCCTCATGAAGCGCGGCTCGACCCCTCGCGACCTCGCCTACCAGGTTCACACCGATATCGGCGAGGGGTTCCTGTATGCCATCGACGCGAAGACCGGGATGCGGATCAAGGACACACAGGAACTGAAGAACGGCGACATTATCAAGATCGTCAGCGTCCGGAAGTGATCTGCGGGCACGGAGAAGCCTACCTCAACTCCTCCGTGCCCCGGCGGGCGAACCGGCATCTCCGGAGCGCCGGTATAAACCGGCAGACATTTATATGGATTTGAAAAATATTCGATCATCATGAGCGGCGAGGTCTACCAGGCGCAGGTCCTCCGGAACTTCTTCGACACCATCACCGGAACGGACAGGAACCTGACCCGGATCTACATGTGCGTGATGAGCCTCGCCAAGCTCCGCATGGAGTCACCCGAGAGGATGACGTTCCTCGTGGACCAGCTCCGCAAATCCAAACAGAAGCGGGAACTCTCGGTCGATATCATCGATTATATGTGCGACGTGGCGCGTGATCTCGAACTCGTCACCATCCAGACCGCGTTCGGCGTGAAAGACATCAACGCGGTCGCCGACGAGTTCAGCGGGATCAGCCTCGACTCGCTCTGATTTTTTTTCGCCGGAGATGACCATCTGGTCACCAGGTGGTCTCTCGATGAGGGGTTCCTCTCTTCAACGATTTTCGGCTATCCCACCCTCAAGGCGTTAGTATCTGGCGATGTTCACACCCGTTTTAGCGGCAGCCTCCTGCAACATCTCACTCGAAGGCGCGAAGTCGACGTAGGAGTTCGTCCCAAAATAATCTCTGAACCTTTGGTACACGCTGATTGGGGCACTTTCATCCAGAGGTTCTACCGTCTGAACCATATTCTGAGAAGGGATGGTGAAACGGCTTTCCATTGGATATCGCACCTTCGGTGCTCAAGCTCCGTTCCTGCCGGGACGTCGCATATCGCCACTCGGGGGAGGGGCCGGGAGGGGGTGTCCCCCCTCCCGGTAATAGCGTTTTAGTACAACTTCGGGGTTACATGCTTCTCCTTAAGCGATGGAGACAGGGGAGGGGG
>NZ_DAFZ01000051.1:0-11984 GCF_002498065.1 Methanoculleus sp. UBA208
TCGCACTCCCCGTCAGCCCCACAGCGAAACCCTTCGGGTTTCTCGAACTCCTGTCCTGCGGACAGTCGTCCCCCCAATGGCGATAAGCGACTGGCCAAAGGGCAGGAGCTCGAGCACCGTCAGGTGCGCAGTCCCCACGCGGTCCAATGCACCGGGTTTTTTCTCGTTTCAAGTGTTGGGTGCATACAATCTTTGAGAACTCGTGCGCACTAGGTTTGCGCAATGCACCTTGTTTAGAAAAACGGCATTTTTGGTGAGTTCACTCTGCATCCCTGAGTTCGCCCCCCTCACCCCTCCCTCCTGCGGGCAGACGCCTCCCTTCTTCCGCAGACCCCTCCCCGCATACGCCGCGAGCAGGACCGACAGCACGCCGGTGACGAAGATACCGTCGAATATCCCCGCGCCCCCGATGGAGAGGACGGTCGCCCGGCCTCCGGCAAGTGCCGCAAGCACGTCGGGGTTCGCGAGGTTGAGGATGTCGGCGCCGAGCAGGGTGCCCATGGTCCCGCCCGCGTAGGCGAGCCCGGGGGCGGTGCGGCAGCCTCGGGCAAGGAGGAGCCCTGCGGCGGCACCTGCGAGGGGTGCGATGTAGAACGGCATGGTGATCCCGAGACCCGGGACCGGCGTTGCGAACGCATAGGCGATGAGCGATACGGCGCCGACGGCGGCGAGGGTCTTGTAGCGCGAGACCCGGCCCCCCGCGACCATCGCGGCGGTCACGAAGAAGGGGATGACGGCGCCGCCGACGTTGACCGCGATGACCGTTTCCCCGACAGGGACCAGCGGGATGTCGATCAGGCTGCCGAGCAGCGCCCCTGCGGTCACCAGCACCGCCTGGTAGAACCGGAGCCCGATCGATTCGAAGACCCCCTCGGTGACGAGGAGCAGGTTGAATATGACCAGGGCCGGTATGAGGACGGCCAGAGCGATGAGGATCTGCTCCGGGCTGAAAGGAAGCGGCAGAATAGCGATCGTGGGCAGCTCGGTCTCCATAAGCCGGGTGTACAGGACGGGTCCATGCCATATATAGTTTCATCAGTACGGCCTCCGGGAGGTCTTCGGCCGACCTTGTACAACTCTCCACCCCCCACTCCAAAGACTAGTGCTTCATACATGTTCTATGGCAAAAGGAAGGTATGAGAGAAAATAGAAATCATAAATTGCGTATTTTATAATCCTTTTTAGATAGATATATTCATATAGGGATAGCCAAAAATAGTGATAAACAATACCTCCTGCCTCGAATCGGATAACGGAACCCGGATAGCACATCCATGAGGATTGTCCTGCAAGTGGATCGTCATCCGGGAATTTCGGGTGTATTTCGGGGCAGCAGGTGGTTGAGAACGGCTCCGTTCGCTCCGACCGATCGCATCTACACGGGGAAGCATGACTGCCTTTACTGTTGAGGACCTGATCCGGCATCTGGAACGGCTTCGGGCGCGAGGCCCGATCCCGTTCGACGTGAAGAGCGGAGAGATTTTTGGTATTCTCTGCCCCCAAGGCCAGGACCGGCGGACCCTGATCGCCATCCTCATGACGATGCTCTTCCCGATCTCCGGGTTTGCCGAGCGTTCACCGCTTGCGATCCTCGGGAACCTCGGAGACGTGCGGCGGAACATGGGCATCGTCCTCCCCGAGCCGGTGCTCGACCCTGCGCTGACCGGCAGGGAGAACCTGGACTTCCACGCACGATTGCACGGCCTGGGCGAAGAGGTCCGGAGAAGGAGGATCCCGGAGGTCATCGAACTCTTCGGGCTCGCCGGGAGCGCCGATTCTCCGGTTGAGACCTACTCCCCCGTCATGGTGCAGCACCTCGAGATCGGCCGGGCGTATCTTTCGCACCCGTCGGTCCTCTTTCTTGCCGAACCGACGAAAGAGCTGGACGGGCACGGCCGCCGGGAGACCTGGGACCTGCTCCGGCGGCTGAACCGCGAGCGGAGGGTGACGATCATCTTTACGACGCACGATGTGGCCGAAGCGGAGGCAATCTGCACCCGCGTTGCGGTGGTGGACGGCGGGGAGGTCGTGGCGCTGGACGCGCCCGAGACCTTCCGTGCGGTGATGTCTCTCGACGATCCCCCGCTTGAATTCGACAACTCCACCTGATCGTCCCGGCTTTTGCACCGGTAGATGAGCGGCCGGGGCGATCGAAACCGCTTTATCGTTGCGGCCGTGACATGGATGCATGGCCGTTCATCTCCATCCCCTGCTCGCGGTTCTGCTCGCCGTCGCGCTTGTGCTTGCCGGTGGATGTCTCGAAGGCAGCCCGGCGCCCGACGACCAGGTCGTCCGGACGATCACGCCGTCCGAAGCATCCGCCCTGATCGAAGAGAGGGAGGGAGATCCGGGTTTTGTCATCGTCGATGTCCGGAGACCGGACGAGTTCGCCGGCGGGCACATCCCGGGCGCGATCAACATCAATTCAGCGGAGTTCTCAGAGCACCTCGATGGCCTCGACCCGGAGGCGACCTACCTCGTATACTGCCAGCGGGCCGGGCGGAGCGCCGGTGTCCGGGAGATGATGCGCGAGGCCGGGTTTTGCGAGGTCTACGAGATCGAGGGCGGCCTGAACGCCTGGGAGGCTGCCGGGCTCCCCGTGACCGGTTAAACCGTATTGTTCCTTATGGGTGGGCTCGACGCGGTTGCTGCATCGAGCCCGGATGAGTGGAGGAGAAGGGGGAAACGGATCCCCCTCAGATGATGATGGCTGCAGTCTTCGTGTCTTTCTCGTCGTCGAAGTCGGTGATGACGACCTCCGTTGAGAGGATCATGCCTGCGATGGACGCCGCGTTCTGGAGCCCGAGCCGCACCACCTTTGCGGGATCGATGACGCCGTGCTCCATCAGGTTCTCGTAGGTGCCGGTCTTTGCGTTGTAGCCGAACCCTGGCTCGTCGCTCCTCTTTACGGTGGCGACGACCTCGGCGCCTTCGACACCGGCGTTCTTTGCAATCTGACGGATGGGCTCCTCCAGCGCCCGCCGGACTATGGCGACACCCACCTTCCGGTCGTCATCGAACTGCAGTTTATCCAGGGTTTCGATCGCCCTGAACAGGGTGACTCCGCCCCCGGAAACCACGCCTTCCTCGACCGCCGCCTTGGTGGCGTTCAGGGCGTCGTCGATCCGCATCTTCTTCTCTTTTAACTCCGTCTCGGTCGCCGCGCCGACCTTGATGACGGCGACGCCGCCTCCGAGGTTTCCGAGCCTCTTTCTGAGTTCGTCCTTCTTCCACTCGGAGTCCGCTATGTTGATCTGGGACTCGATCAGGTGCATCCGCTCTTCAAGGGCCTTGCGGTCGCCTTTTCCTCCGACGATCAGGGTGCTCTCTCCGTCGACCTTGACGGTGTGGGCCGAGCCGAAGACCTGCCTGGAGACATTCTCCAGTTTCATCCCGCGGTCTTCCGAGATCACCGTCGCGCCCGTGAGGATCGCGATGTCCTCGAGGATTGCCTTGCGTTCGTCGCCGAACCCGGGTGCCTTGACCGCACAGACCTTAAGTGAGCCGCGTATGATGTTCAGGATGAGGGCTGCCTGCGCCTCGCCCTCGACGTCCTCGGCAATGATCAGGAGCGGTCTCGCCTCCTGTGCGGCCGCTTCAAGGATAGGAACTATCTGTTTGAGCGAGGTGATCCTCCGGTCGGTGATCAGGATGTAGGGGTCTTCGTGCTCGCAGACCATCTTCTCGGTGTCCGTGATCATGTAGGGTGAGATGTAGCCCCGGTCGAACTGCATCCCCTTGACCACCTCAAGGCCGGTATCGAGGCTCTTTGCGTCCTCGACAGTGATGAGCCCGCCGTAGCCGACCCTGTCCATCGCGTCGGCGATGAGTTCACCGATCTCTTCGTCGTTGTTGGCCGAGATGGCGGCGACCTGCAGGATCCTGTCCCGCTCCCTGACCGGGACACTCGTTGATTGGATATACTCCACGGCGGCCGCAACAGCGGCGTCGACGCCCCGCCTGATTTCGTTCGGGTTCGCCCCGGAGGAGATGTTCTTGAGACCTTCGGTGAGGATGGCCTGAGCGAGAAGTGTTGCGGTTGTCGTCCCGTCGCCGGTCTTGTCCTGGGTCTTCTGGGCGACCTCCTTGACGAGTTTCGCCCCGATGTTCTCGAACTTGTCGTGGAGCGAGATCTCTTTTGCAATCGTCACGCCGTCGTTCGTCACGACGGGGCTTGTCGACCTGTCGATCACGACGTACCTGCCTCTGGGGCCGAGCGTTATCTTGACAGTGTCGGCGACCTTATTGACGCCGGCAAGGAGCGATCTGCGTGCGCCTTCGTCGAACATCAGCTGTTTTGATGACACCATGGGCTTCCTCCGTTACCTGATCTTTGCCAGGATGTCCTTGTATGGGACGAACACGTATGTCTCGGAGTCGATCTCGAACGTATCCGAGGTATAGCCTCCGTACAAAACACGGTCCCCGGGGCTTAAGGGGAGACTGGATCCGTCGTCGCGCTCTCCTACCGCAACGACGGATCCTTCTTTTCTGCCCTCCCGTGCGGATTCGGGGATGTAAATGCCGCTTTTCGTAACCTCTTCTCTTCGTATGGGTCTGATGAGAACCCGTTCTCCGATTGGGATAATCTCCATGAGTCCATCACCTTCAGAGAGTTTTTGCAACAGGATCGTATGGCATCCTAAATATTTAAACCTTATCAATATTATCGAAATGATTTCGATATATTGGATATCTTTATACCTGATCGGCTCATACGCATGAATGATCGATGACACCGATGGCAAGGCAGATAGTCTTTCGACAGGTCGAGAGGCCGAGAGGCAAAAGGGCGGAGGAGAATCTCGACTGGTTCTTCAACAGCCTCGGTATCGGAGAAGGAAGGGACGTCGATCAGGTCGCCCAGCGGATTCTCGTCGTCCTTCTTTCGCACCAGGTCTCCGGGAACGGCGTGCCCGTGGAGAGGATCTCGCGCGACCTGGATGTCTCCAGTTCCCGTATCAACCACCACATCAGGAACCTTGTCGATGCCGGTGTCGTGTACCGCCACAAGCGGCAGATCCATCTCCGGGGCAACTCCCTCCAGTCGATGGTGCAGGAACTGCGCAACGATGCGCTCCGGGTTCTCGACGATATCGAGGCCACGGCTGCAGAACTCGACCGGTCGTTCGGCATCGAGGAGTGAAAGGCGGGGGCGGGCTCCCCTCATTCCTTCTGCTTCACGTAGGTGACGCCCTCCGGCTCCTCCGCTTCGCGGGTCTCTATCACGACGGTTCCCGAGATCCGGTTGAAGAGCCGCTGTTTCGAGCCCGGCATGGCGAGCCACCCGATCAGGCAGTCGGGGATGAGGAGAAATGCTTTACCGAAACTCTCGATTGCTGCGGCAAAAAACCCGATATCCTCACCGGCGCGGCCGGTGACCCGGATCTTCAACGCCATCTTGCCGATCGACTGGCCGCGGTATCCCTCAAACAGCGTCCAGTAGAGGAAGAAGACGACCGAGGTGAGGCTGATCGAGATGAGCCCGGGATCTATGCTGAACTGCCAGGAGGGCGGCAGCCGGTCGGAGATTGCCCAGACGGGCAGCCCTACCAGGATGAAGTCGATGAGCCAGGCCCAGAACCGGGTCTCCCACCTGGCGAGATAGAGGGTAGCCATATCGATAATCTGTCGTCCCTGGCGGGGCTTAAGGTTACGTGTCGGCCGACGGGGGGGTGGCCGGATGCCCCGGCCACAACAGTGATATAGTACACTCTCAAGTATAATACTTATGAGTGTGTTCCTCGACCGGCATCGGGAGTTATCGGCGCTTGCCGATCGCTACCGGAGCGGCAAAGCCGAGTTCGTTGTGCTTTACGGGAGACGCCGCGTCGGAAAGAGTGATCTCATCGACCAGTTTCTCCAGTTCGGGAACGGGATCCACCTGCTTGCCCGTGAGGAGTCGAAAACCCTTCAACTCCGGAAATTCTCAAGAGACCTCGGGAATTATTTCGAGGATCCCTTCCTCAAAAGAACCGGTTTTTCAGACTGGGACAGTTTCTTCGAGTACATTGTGCAGCGATCCGGCTCCCGGTTTGTCCTTGCCATCGACGAGTTTCCGTACCTCGTCAAAGAAGATCCCTCGCTTCCGTCTATCATCCAGGATTACTGGGACACACACCTCAAGGAGACTCAGGTCTTCCTCCTCCTCTCCGGCTCGAGCATCTCCATGATGGAGTCGACGACGATGGACTACAGAAGCCCACTTTTTGGCAGGAGAACGGGCCAGATCCTCCTGCACCCTCTCCGGTTCATCCATGTTCTCGACTACCTGGGGGATATGCGCAAGGCTGTGGAGTTCTATGCCGTCTTCGGGGGGACGCCTGCATACATCATGACCGCCGATCCGGATAAAGACATCATGGCCAACGTGGAAGAGAAGTTGCTGCGGGAGGACTCTTTCCTCTTCCGGGACGTCGAGTTCGTTCTCAGGACGGAACTTGCCGAACCCCGTTACTACTTCTCCATCCTCTATTCCATTGCGGAGGGGAACAACCGTATCGGCCTCATCTGCAATGATACCGGCCTTTCCAAGAGCATCGTGAATAAGTACCTCTCCGTTCTGATCGACCTGCAACTGGTACACCGGCGTATACCTGTAACCGAGGGGCAGAAGAGCAGGAAAGGTCTCTACTTCCTCTCTGACAATCTCTTCAATTTCTGGTTCTCATTCGCCAACCCCTGCCTGGAATCGCTTGAGCGCGGCAACGCCGGGCTGATCGCGGATCAGTACGTCAAACCGCGGTTCGCGGCGTATGTGGGCAGGCTCTTTGAGGCAATCGTCGCAGATCTCTTTGAACTCTTTAACCAGCACGGTGCCCTGCCCTTTGTCTATACCCGGCTGGGGAGTTGGTGGCACCGGGGTGAGGAGATCGATATCGTCTGCCTCCGCGAGGACCAACCAGAGATTCTCTTCTGCGAGTGCAAATGGCAGGACGGTGTGGACGGCCATCGGGTTCTCGAGGAGCTCCGGGCGAAAGCGCCCCATGTCTCATGGCAGAACGGCAGGCGCAAGGAGCATTTCTGTATCGTGGCACGAACATTCTCTCGCCGCCCGATGGAGGACGATCGAGTCTCCTGCTATGACCTTGACGACCTAACGAGGGTTGTTGCAGATTGCCGAAAAGGAGGTTTCTCGGCATAGGCGTGCTGTATCCGGAACCCGGATCCTCCGGGTGGAGAAGGCGCACCGGAGCATTGCTTTGTTCGCATCGACCGGGCGTGTATCGGAGTTCCCGGGACTATCTATCGCAAAAAAAGGCGTTATCCGATATAACTCAGTTCTTCGCGACCTTTTGCCTCTTCGGCTTCCTGGATCTTTGCTATGAGTTGCTCCATATCCTCGGCACGCTGCTGCAGGGAGGTATGGTCGACCTCGATCCCGATCAGGCGGGAGAGGACCGCCAGAAGGCTGTCGGCACTCTTCGGGTCGACGATGTAGCCGCTCGTCTCGCCCATCAGGCAGATGCCCTCGATTCCCCGCGCCTCGCCGAGGCCGAGCAGGAGGCCTGAGGCCCCCACGATCATCCCGTCGCTTCCCGCATTCTCAAACGACCCTCCGGCCGCCTCCACCTCCGGCCGGAGATGCAGCATGTTGACGGCGGAGAGCACCCTCGGGCTCTCGACCAGGTGGCCGACACCGTAGCCGCCGAGTGCGTAAACCCGCCGGACACCGAGGTCTTGTGCGATGTCGAGGTAGTGCTCCGCGAGGATGTAGTGGCCTTCGGCCGAGTTGCTCTGAAAATCCCCTACGAGAAAGAGGAGCGCTTTTCCGTCCTTCTCGCAGTGGTAGATCTCGTTGTTGACGAGATGAGTGACCCCCTGTTCGTCGACGATCACCTGCGGCGGGAAGTGGATCGAGGAGATCTCTCCTACCTTCTCGCCCTCGAGTTCATGGATCAGGTGTTCGGCGACGAGTTTTCCGACGTGCCCGATGCCGGGCAGACCCTCGATCAGGACCGGGGCGTCGATGTCATCTTCTCTTGAAAAAGCTACTGTGACGTGTTCCATCTGCGTACGGTCCTCCTGTAGTTACCGTACCTATCCTGTGGAGAAAAACGTGCCGGGTGGGCCGGCCGGCACGGCCGGCCGCAGACCGGACAGACCGGAGATAGCGTGTATCTCAGGTCGTGCGGACAGCGGCGAATGCGGTTGCTCATATGGTCTTATCCGGCCTTCTGCTTCCGGATAAACTTGCCGGACCCGCCCGCCCGTTCGACCACGCCGACGGCGGCGCTTGCAGCCTTCTCGATTGCCTTCTCGGCCTCTTTATAATCGGGTGCGGTCACTTTTATCCTGTATTTCGGGGCCCCGACGTAGATCAGGTCGATATCCACGTTATCGACCTTCGGCTGCGCACTCCGGAGCGCACGACGGATGACGTTGACACCGTCGGGCCGGGGGGACGTCAGGATAAGATGTCCCGTGATGGTCACCCTCGAAACCTTCACGTTCTCGTTCGCGACGGTGACGAGCGCTTTTTTGACCGGCTCGTCGAGTTTCAGCCTGTCCGCCGCCTCGCCGCCGGTTGTGACGATGTCCTCGAAGGCCGGGTACAACTGGCCGTATTCACGATATATAGCCTCCTCGATGATCTTACTGTCCGCTCCCGAGGCCTCCGAGGCGAACCCGATCCATTTGGCGGCCTTCTGCTCGTTCTTCCACTCGTGAATCTTTTCGCGCCGCTGGTGCTCGTTTACATCTTTTAACGAGAGATCGATGTGGCCGCGGTCGGGGTCCACATTCAGGACTTTGCAGACGACTTTCTGTCCCTCTCTTACGTAGTCCCGGATGTACTTAATCCAGCCCCGTGCTATCTCGGATATCGGTATGAGCCCTCTTCGCTCGTTGTACTCGTCCAGGGTCACGAACGCCGCAAAGTCCTTGACGTCCGCGACCGTGCAGACAACGAGTTCTCCGTCTTCGGGCCACTCTCTCTCATGCATGGAATTATCACTCAAGTACTGCCAGTATCTCAGCCTTTATATCAGCTTTCCCGCCGTGGGGCTCTGCAAGGATACGCCCGCAGACGTTGCACTCCACAACGGTACTCGCCCTTTCAAAGACTACCTGTTCGTTCTCACAGTCGGGGCACTTTACCCGGAGGAATGTGCTCCTGTTCTCTCTGTTCACCCGGACCATACTATAACCTCACTCCGTAAGCTCGAATTTACCGACCCGGAATCCCGGCCGGAGGTGCGACTTTCCACAGACCGTGCACCGGTATTTGACGTTGATCCTCTTCGTCGGCTTGTCGCCGCCGGGCACCTTGCTGAATTTGCCCATGTTGCCCACCGTGCTCCTGCGCGCTTTCTGGCGGTCGATCCAGTTGAAGTGGCGAACTTTGCCCTTCTTTACCTTCACGACTTCATGAGTCTGGTGGTTTCTGCAGAACGGGCAGTATGTCTTGAATTTGGATGGCATTTTCATGATAGTAGCCTCTATTCGATAGATACGAGTACCTATATTACTTGTTAAGCCTAATATTTAAGGCTATGTCGCTCTCGCAGAGCACGTCTGCATTGTTTTCCGGCAGGGTGACGATATCCCCTCGCTCCAGTGCGTAGGTCCTGCCGTCCACTCCCATGAACGACTCCATATCGGAGAGGATATGCACGAGGGCGTAGGGAGATTGGACGGTTCGGCGATGTGCGGCTTCCGAACCCTCCGGCCCGGGGACCTCCCGGGCCTCGTCGACTCCATCCATCCGGCCGGCGGCGGCTGCACCTTCGACGCCGAAGGGACACTCCACCCCGTGGACGAGCGTCTCCCGGCACCCCTCGATGGCGTCGACGATCTGTTCGTACATCGCCCGCTCCGCCGGGAGCATCTTTCGTGCCTCTTCCTTGTCGAAGTACTGCCCCTCCATCTGCTGGAACGCAAGGTCGAGGATCTGCCGGGTCCGGACCGAGAAGATCTCCTGCACGGTGTCGGTGACGCTGCCGATCTCCTCGATGAGCAGGCTCCCCGCCCGGCTCTCCAGGGGGTTCTTCAGGCCGTAGTAGTCTGCCTTGAGCTTCTCGACGTAGGCCCGGGCATCCTCGTAGAGGCCGGGCTCGATATGCGAGAGCCTTCCCGAGTGGTGCATGTCGAGCAGCATCTGCCGCAGTTTTTCAAGGAGGTCGGTGGCCATCACGCACCTCCCGTGATCTCTGCCATGTTCCGGCAGCAGAGGAAGATCGCGAGCGCCTCGGGGACGCTCTGGACCCCTGCTTTGAGGGTGTAGGTGTTCCCGAGCAGGGACGTGGTGAAGTTTGCCTTCATGTCGACTCGTACATCGCGATCGCCGAAGACCACCGCGTCCACGAGGGGGTCGAAATCCGCGAAATCCCGGATGCCGAGCGGCACCACCCGCATGCCGCTGCCGCCGTGCAGCGACCCCGCCGCCCGGATCAGCCGCTTGATATCGGTCGTGACCGGCTCGTCCGCACGCGCTCCGGCGTCCCGGAGCCTTTCCTCGAAGTCGGGTGCGGCCGTGATCGCCCGGACGACCCGGTTCTTGAGGAGGTCTCCTGACTCCTTCGCGAGAAGGGCGTCGAGGTCCGCGAGGAACTTCGCGGCCGCCTGCTTGCCGATACCTTCAAGCCCCGCAAGGTAGGCCGTCGCCTCCGCCGGGTCGAGACCCGCAAGCCAGAGCAGGTGGGTCCGGAGGGCTTCCGCATAGCGCCGCCGCCACCCCGATTGCGCGCCCCCGGGAGCAAGCATCACGTCCGGGTCGAGCCCGATGCCGCAGACGTAGTCGACGACCTCGCGCCGCTCCGGGCTCCCCCACCCCCGGACGGCGATATCGGTGACGTGGATATGGTAGCCGCGGCCCCCGGAGAAGGCGACCCTGATATGGTTCCGGGCAAAGCCGAGCTCGTCGGTCAGCATCCCGAGCAGTTTTTCGGTCTCCTCCTTGACCCGCGCAAGCATCATCGCGTAGGGGCCGCGGACGATATGGTCGGCATCGAGATCGAAGATGAGGTCGGCCCCGGCCCAGTTCTTATCGTTCATCGTCGCCGCCGACGGCGTCTGGTAGTAGGCCGTCGAGTAGTAGACATGGGCGGGAACCAGGTTTTTGACGTATGCGCCGAGTTCCAGCGGGTCGGCAAACGCCATATGCCGCCGCATCCTGACTTCGGCCGCGGCATCGAAGAAGACGAAACCCCATTCGCGCTGCTCGAGGGAGGACGGAACGGTGAGATTCTGCCTCTGGTAGTAATCGGCGAACCTCTGCTTCACAAACTCGAGCGTCGCGGGTTTCATGGGAACGTCTTGATCATATATGGGCCCACTTGTTCATATCCCTGTTTCCTGTAGTAGGGCCGCACCCCGACACCGCTCATCACCGCGAGGTGCCCGTAACCGTGATCGCGTGCCTCTTCTTCGGCCGCGGAGAGGAGTTGTGCGCCGAAACTGCGGTGCTGCCACTCGTCGGCGGATGCCGGGGTGCTGATCGGGACCACGCTCCCGTAGACGTGGAGCTCGCGCAGGAGCGCGGCGTCGGTAAGCTCGTCGCGGAAGGGCCGGTGCGGGAACCGGAGCCGGGCGAACCCGACCAGGGCGTCCTTTGAGCCCGCCTGGATGAACCGCTCCTCCCCGCCGCACGCCCGGTAAACCAGGGTCGAGACCGCCGCCTCCTCCGGGGCGGGCGATCTGCCCACCTCGCGGCAGCGGATGCATCGGCACCGCCCCCCCTGCTCGCGGAGCCGCGCCTCTGCAAGCTGCCGGAAGTTGCTGTGCCGCGAGCCCGCGACGATCAGTTTTGCCGGGATGTCGCGCTGGATCCGCTGGAGACGGACGTACTCCGGAAGGAGGGATTTCGCGTAGGCGACGAGGTCGATCAGTTCCTCCTCGGTATAGGGCCGGTACTCCCCCCGCTCCCAGAGAGCCTCGATCTCTGAGCCCGGCGTCACCAGGGTCGGGTAGACCTTCAGGAAGTCCGGCCGGAACCGCGGATCAGCGAAGAGTTCCCGGAACATCCGCCGGTCGTCCTCGATGCT
>NZ_DAFZ01000051.1:12283-12448 GCF_002498065.1 Methanoculleus sp. UBA208
TCCGCCGGTCGTCCTCGATGCTTGCCCCGGGGAGGTTCGGCATCACGTGGAACCCGACCTTCAGTCCGGCGTCGCGCAGGAGGCAGTTCGCCGCGACCGAGTCCGCGACCGCGTGGCCGCGGCGGTTGTAGTCGAGGATGCGATCGTCCAGGTGCTGGACGCCGA
>NZ_DAFZ01000051.1:12748-13030 GCF_002498065.1 Methanoculleus sp. UBA208
CGTCCAGGTGCTGGACGCCGAGTTCCACCTTGGTCACGCCCATCGCAAGCATCTGGTGGATGTGCTCCTCCCGGCACCAGTCCGGGCGCGTCTCGAACGTGGCGGCGACGCACCGGACGCTTGCCGACTCGTTCACGGCAAAGATGGCATCGAGGTCGGGTTTTTCCTGCGGAATCCCGGCCCGGGGGTAATCGTTCATCGCCTGCACGGCGGCCCCGACGAACCACTCCTGATACTCGATCGGGCGGGCGGTCATCGTCCCGCCCATCACGATCAGTTCCG
>NZ_DAFZ01000051.1:13328-13529 GCF_002498065.1 Methanoculleus sp. UBA208
CCGCCCATCACGATCAGTTCCGCCTTGTCGACGTGGTGCCCGAGCGCCTCGAACTGCCCGAGACGGGCCTGCACCTGCTCGTAGGGGTCGAACGCGTGCTCTCGCGCCCGGAGCGCCGCGGGCTCCTCTCCCGTGTAACTCTGGGGGGACGCAAAAGGGTGCTCCGGCCCGCCGGGGCAGGGGAGGCACTTCCCGTGGGGG
>NZ_DAFZ01000073.1 GCF_002498065.1 Methanoculleus sp. UBA208
TTGCGGCGTACTCGCCCTGGTGACCGACGTTCATCGCGTAGTTCGGGTAGTTCGGGCCACGGAGTTCTCCCATCAGACCACGGTCGGAGACCATGGAGAGCGAGTTTGCGGATCCGCACTGGTCCTGCAGGTCGTAGCCGAAGAAGCCGAGACGCGACCATCCGTCCTTGTGCAGGAGCATGGAGAGGTACCAGGCGTTCAGACCGGCGTTCGAGTTTCCGGTCGTGATAGAGGTCGTGAGACCGGACGCGGCGGCGATGACACCGGCACGCTGGGACCCGCCGAAGTGGTCCTCCATCATGGTCGGGAACTGCTCATACTGCTCCATGGCGTTGAGGGTGACCTCGGTGGCGAGATCGTTGACGATCTCCTGGGTCGGCTTGACCTTGTCGTTCGCGCTCGGGTTCTTCCAGTCGACCTTGTACTTGTCCTTGGCGTAGTCCATACCGTAGTAGGTGAACTCGTCGAGGATGTTGTCGGTGTAGGCCGCGGTCGCGTACTGCGTGAAGCCGACACCGCCGGACATGTAGGAGCCGAGCCAGATCTGGTCGTAGAGCATGGTTCCGGCGCCGACGACCTCGAGGGAGGCCTTCGCGGGGTCGTTGGGGTACTTCCGGTTCGCCTGGACGATGTCGCTGAAGAGACCGAACTTGATACCGCCGGGCTCGTTCGGGCCACGGGCACGCCGGGCGGGCAGGATCGAACCCATCTGGACGACGCCTGCGTGTTTTGCGGCGTAGGAGAGGTCGGCGACGGCCGCTTCACCGGCGCACATGCGGTACGCGGCGATGAAGGACATACCGATCTGCATCGCAGACCACCGGGAGGTCGTTCCACCGTCGCAGGTCCTCGAGACCGCGGTCGGGATGTGGATCGCCTGGTACATGCTCTTGCCGACTTCGGCCTTGAGTTCCTCGGCCTGCTTTGCGGGGAAGAGCTTCTCGATGTTCAGGAGGAACTGGGGCTCGATGTCGTCGGCAAGTTCCTGGTCGCCGGTGAAGACCTTGACGTAACAGTCGTCGACGAGGCCGGGGTGGGTCTCGACCATGTGCTCCTGGACGACGGCGCCGCCGGGCATCGCGTGGTTCAGGATGTGGAGGTACTCGTTGATCGTCTCGGGGGTGACTTCCTTGCCCAGACGCTTCTGCAGGGTCTGGTGAGCGAGGTCCATGCCGACGATGACGGTTCTCCTGATGTCGTCCCACATCTGCTGCATCGCAGAGTTGTTGACGAAGTGCAGGTCGTCACCCTCGACGAAGACGCCGGTGCCGGAGACCTCGTAGGTCATCAGCTGGCGCTGGCCCATCGGGATACCGCCAAGGTGGCAGCGCTCGGGGTCGTACATGGCGATGCCGCGGTCCATCTCGACGGCACGGCTCGCCTTCATGAACTCCATCTTACGGGGAGACTGGCGGACGCCGTTGAAGTTGTAGAACTCGGCAGTCTCGGACTCGACGTCCTGTCCCTGGAACTTCTCCTTGAGCGCCTTCAGGAACAGCTTCTGGGATCTCTCAATCTTTGCCATTGTAATCACTCCTCTTTCGGCATGAAGCCGTATTTCGTTCTCAGCGAGTGGATACGCTGGACGTACTCGACGTACTCGGTGTCGTCGCGGTAGGCGGTTCCTACGAGCGAGTGGTAGATCGTCGTGTGGGCCTTGAGCCACTTCTGGTCCATGGGCTTGCCGACGGCAACCGCACGGTCGAGGGGCTCACCGATCTGATTCTTGACGTACTTGACGATGCCGTCCTCCCCGAGGACGTTCCTCTGGAGCATGTCGAACATCATGCCGTCTTCAGCGAGACGGAGCGAGTGGCCGTGCACGGTCGCACCGCGGATGCCGACGAGAGCGGGGTCGAACATCTCGGTCTCGATGAGTTCCTTGGAGTATTTCTCGAGGTCACGCTCACGGCACTCGACAATCTGACGGCCGGAGAGCGTACCGGGGTCGATGCCGCGGAAGCGGTACATCTCGGTGTAGGTCCGCTGGTAGGGCTGCGAGGGGGCGTTGAACATCGAGTCCGCGAACTGGATGTAGCGGACGCGGTCGCCGGCCTGTGCACCCTCGGTGGGCTTGACGAGCTTGCGCATGGGGCAGTCGGGCTCCTGCTGCTCGGCGAGCGGCGGGTGAGCGCTCGGATATGCCGATCCGGGAGCACGGTGGCCGAGGATCAGCACGATGTCCTCATCCGTTACGGAACGAACCTTCTCAAGCTTCTGGCCTGGGTTCATCTGTTTGCGCCGGTTCTCGGCGACAATCGATGTCCCGGGACCGTACTGGGGCTTGTATGCCATTTTCCATTCACCTCAAAGTGATTGATATCTTATCCATTTCCTGTCTTGAATGAGTTTCAGCCATATTTCCGGAATTCTCGCTGCCTCTCGTCACTGTTTCGTCCGGATAATCACCGGACTCTCCCCGGAACGGGGGTCCGCGAGGCCGATGAGCGTTGTATCGGCGTCGGGCCCATACTTCGCGTAGTCCACGAGCGTCGGGGCGGTCTTCATGAACCTGCCCTCCTGGAGCCGGTAGGGGAACTCCACAAAGAAGCCGTCGCAGTGCGACCGGATCTCCTCGATGACGGAAGCGTCCTCGACCTCCAGGATAACCTCACCCACCTGGATGCGTAGCGCGATCTCGGCATCGCCGACGTGGATCGCTCTTCGATCGGAGTGCGGGTTCGGGCTTCCCCGTGCCGGGCCGTATGGGACAATCTTTGGCAGGCCGGGCCCGTGGATCATCATCCGGCGGATGCCGGCAATGCCGGCAAGCATATTGAGCAGGCGTTCGGCGGTCTGGGGCTTGAGCATCCGTATGGGCACAATCCTGACCTGCGGAAATGCGGCGTTCGTCATTCGAATCTCTGCTCGCTCAGGCTCCGTTTGCGATCTGGTTGATCGGCTTGTTGAAGACGTCGATCTTACCGTACGTTTCGGCGAAGAGCTTGGAGGTGCTCTCGGGCGAGAACATCTGGGTTCCGGCGTCGAGCGCAGCCGCAGCGACCACGCACGGGATAGCCACACCGTTTGCGTGCCGGGTCACGACGTGGT
>NZ_DAFZ01000063.1 GCF_002498065.1 Methanoculleus sp. UBA208
AGCCCGGTGGAAAGCCGTGCTCCCGGAGTGCGACCATCGGGAGCAAGCGGATCCGGGTTCAACAAAGCCGAAAGTTCCCCTGTTCTGCGTGCGACCATAGCGCCCGCCCCCACACGCCAAAATTCCGAAAATAACGTGACAGGATGCACTAGAGAGGGCCTGCAGCCACTTTCACCCTGCAGGCACCGGATTTATCAGCCGGCAGGTCCAGAAGGTGCATCATGGAAAGACCCGTTGAGAACGCCCGCTCGCTCTTCGACTACGATGCAGGGCAACCGCCCGGTGTCAGGGCGACCGGTATCGACGTGACGATCCGCAACCTTGCCTACCAGGCCGCCCCGGAACGGTGGGTCCGGGCCTACCTGGTGACCCCGGCAAGAGAGGAGGAGACGCGCTCCGCTGCCGTCCTCTTCCTCCACCCGGGGCCCGGTTCCCGCGCCACGTTCCTCGCCGAGGCCGTGGCCCTTGCCGGGATGGGTGCGGTCTCCCTGCTCGTCGACGCTCCCTGGGCCGCCGATACGGCAGCGACCTGGGGCCAGGCGGTTACGGACCCCGAGGAGGCGGTGCGGGAGCATATCAGGACGGTGATCGATCTGCGCCGGGGGCTAGACCTCCTTATAGCGCGGCCGAACGTCGATTCGGAGCGGATCGGTTTCGTGGGCCACAGTTTCGGGGCGCTTATCGGGGCGGTGCTCGCCGGCGTCGATCGGCGCCTTGCGGCCGCCGTCCTGATGGCGGGCACCGGGAGGTTTGCCGATGTCGCCGCCGTGAACCTGCCCGATCTGCAGGGCGAGAGGCTCGAGCGATACCGCCGGACGCTCGCGGAGATTGATCCGGCCGTATGGGTCGGCCGGGCCGGACCCGCTGCACTCCTCTTCCAGTCCGCTCTTCACGACGAGGTCATCACGGAGGAGCAGTCCCGGGAGTTCTTCGAGCGGGCAAGCGACCCGAAGTCGCTCGAATGGTACGACGCGGGCCACTACCTGGACGAAGAAGCCCGCCGCGACCGTATCGCGTGGCTGGGCAAGCAGCTCTCTCTGGAGCGGCGGAAGCCGGACGGTTCCGGTAGTGGTTCTCCGACCCCATGAGACGTTGTCTTTTGCTACAAACCCCTACATTTATCACACAAGGTAAAAATTATATCATATTAGGTTCTTACTAATACGTGGCCAGGCGACGATGGAACCTGCCTGCGCCTCGTCCGCCATACCCTGCGACGCGCTGCTGCACGTCCGTCATACACCCACCCAATCACTTTTTAGGACTCATTCGGAGATCCCGTCGAGAACCTTCTCGATCCGGTCCACCTTCGCCTCGATCCGCTCCATCGACTGCCGCAGCATCTGGAGTTCCCCGCCGGCCGCACCGCTCTTCTGTCCCGCCGCACTCGCGATCCGGTCTTCGATCCACTCCTTGAGCCTTACAACGATGATGAAGAGCAGCGTCAGAGCACCAAGATTAATGATAACGTAGACGGAGCCGGCAAGCACGGCATTCAAGGAGTTCGAATCGCCAAGCAAACCGGCGATAAGGCTGCTGATCACGAGCAGTGCGATGACGGCGCCCCACAGCACCTTCAGGTAGAGTTTCCACCTATCCTGTTTCATCCTTCGACCTCTCTAATGACATAATCACATCCAGGTTCAGCACCACCTCGAACGGTACCGCCCGGTAGCACCTCCGGAGGTACGGCGGCTCGTCCGACGTCCGGCTGACCCCCTCCGCAAGACCGAGCTTCTCGAGCTGCCGGAGATAAATGGCGGCCAGCGGCCGCGATATGCCGAGCTCTTCGGCAATCTCGCGGGCATACTTCTCTTCGGCCGCGATCGCCCCAAGTACGGCGAGCCGCTGCTCGTTTCCGAGCAGGGAGAGCAGCCGCGCCAGTTCGGGAAGGGTGCTGAAAGACAATGTCAACATGTGTTAATTATTTTTTTCACATATGAGTGTTGCGGTACGACGTCTCATACGCTGCCCGAGAGCTGCCTCGCCCGGGGCAACAGCCGACCTGCGGCACTACCCCGCACATCCCCAAAACCGGACTTCAATAGCGCTTTGCGCCCTGCTGCACAACAGTCAAGAACAGAAGAGATCGAAGGTCTGTACGCAGGATTTGCCACGAACAAAAGTAACAAGGTTTGATTCAACGGACTTCGGGGAGAACACCCCGGGGGGATGTGCCGCACCCCGGGGGATCATCTCGGTGGATCAGGATAGGTGGGTTGTAGGAGAGCCACTCAAGCGTCGGGAGGGCGCCGGCCCCCCCGCGTTACGCGTTCTCCCCGCCGGCATCGCCGGGCCGGGCAGGCTCTAGAGGACCCGTCCGGGAGTGCATCCGGTTGCGGATCCGGCCTTTTGCAGCGATGGCATCTGCATGGGCACCGCTGTTCCGGTGCTGGTGCTGCCCGCACCCGGAGTATTCGGGACAATCGCCGGAGTACGTTCCTGTGTGGTCCGACCGGAGGACGCTCCCGTGTCCGTCGCAGATGCCGGAAGCGCGACGGCGATGCCGGGAGAGCCGCTCCGGACCAGATTATGGCGTTGCCCCCCTGCGGTGGGAATGATTCCGCACCAGCATACATGACTCGGCCCGGCCGATGATATATTGCTACGGTGGCTGTGGTGGAAGGGTTGAACCGGTTGGTTCAATGCTTATGGCAGGTCTTCGACGAGATCCCTGATGCGCTCGAGCGCGAGCAGTGCATCCTCGCGTTTCCGGTCGACGGCGTGCTCCCCGGCAAACGCCAGAAAACAGGCGAGATCGTCAGGGTCTGCCTTTCCTTCGGCTGCCTCGACGACCGCATCGTAGGTCCGTTCGGGAAAATAGAGCCCGCGGGCGGCATCGAGAAGCGCCCGGGCCGTATCGGCGCCGATCACCCCACACTCCAGCGCCCGCTGGATGGTCGCCCGGATGTTCACGAGCGGTTCCGAGAGCGGGATGAACGTCTCCGGGTCGAAGAGGAGCGCCACCTCGTCATCGGCGACGAGCCTTCCCTCCCGGTAGGCCCGGTAGACCTCCCCGACACCCTCCATCCCGAGGCTGTCGAGCTCCGCGGCCCGGAGCGCTCCCATGCTGGAGGCGCCGACGACCCGCACCCCGACCCGGAGCGCGGCCAGGATCTCCCGGTGGGCGACGGCGCAGTCCTGGAAGAAGACGCCGTCGATGAGCCCGATGATCCGGGCTCCAGCGCGTGCGGCCTCCAGGATGTCGCCCCGTTTTGCCGGAGGACGGTAATCGGCGTCGAGAATCTCCCGGGCGGCCGCAGGGTCACAGCTGGGACCGAGGAAGACGACGACTCCGTGCATCACGGCACCTCCTTCCCATCCGGTCCTGGTCCATCGCGTACATCTCCAGCCCCGGCACGATCACCCGGACGACCGGGATGCCGATCTCCGGTCGGGTGAGATCGACCACGACCACCCGGGAGAGACCCGCCGCGCCGAGCCGGTCGACGACGTGGTTGATGTCGGTGAGGAAGTCGTCGCTGTCAAACGACGGCATGGCCGCAAACTGGATCGTTTCCGACTCCGCGAACCAGTGCCGGTTCAGCCGTTTCGTCCGGTCGTAGCCGATCCTCTTCCTGACGTCCGCCGTATCGGTGTCCTCCCGGGCGCCGTGGATCTGGGTCAGCCTGCTCTGCGCGACCTCCGTGAGCGCCCGGAGGACCGCGATCCCGGCGCTCGTGTGCGACCCCATGCCGATCGTGAGGAGCGTCGGGTCCCTGAGCACCACGTCGTCGGCCACCGCGGCCACCGTGGGGACCCCGATGTCGCTCGTGATGTCCCTGAGCGTAACCTCGACACCGGCGCTCCCGAACTTCGCGAGCAGGTCGGCGGCGAGCCCGTCGGCGACCCCCTCGATCCGTGGTCCGGTATTGCGGGTCACCTCCACGAGCGACCAGGCGTCGCGCTCGACCACCTCCATCAGGGCGTGGAAGGTCGCCTCCTCAAGGGTGTTGCCGGAAGCAAGCCCATTGGTGTTGGTCCGGAAAAGGCGGCCGCAGGTCACCGGGAGGGGGTGATACACCGCGTGGGCCGGGACGAGCACCTCCTCCTCCTGCACGATGTCGTATCCCCCGACCCAGGGGATCGCTACATCGGTCGGAACCCGGTCAGGGAGGATCAGGTCCGCCGGGTCGAGTGCGGCATTTTCGGCCGAGACCTCGCTGTACCTCCCGATCATCGGCTCCCGGTCGTCCATCTCTCCCGAGTAGCGCTCGATCCCCTCCATCATCGCCGAGACCTCCGCCTCGACGGGGGTGGCGCCTTTTCCGTTGTAGACCGATATCGCTCCCGCTTCGGCGGTCGGCCGGATGCTCGAGAAGACCGGGATCCCGATCCGGTCAAGGTTCGTGATGTCGGCGACACGGGTGATCCCCGCCGCCGGGAGTCTCGCCCGGGCCAGGCGGAGCGTCTCCTCGGGCGGAACCGTGCGCTGGGTCTCCATTGAGTAAGCCTTCCGGCACGACTGCAGCCGGATCATGCGTCGCCCCCGTGGGACTCTCCGGGAACCCAGCGCTCGCCGCCCTTCCCGATCTCCTTCTTCCAGATCGGCACGCTCTCCTTGATCCGCTCGAGGATGTACTCGCAGGCGTCGAAAGCCTCCTTCCGGTGGCCGGCCCCGACGACGATGAGGAGGATGTTCTCCCCGACCCGGAGCCGTCCGATCCGGTGGACGACCTCGACGGCCGCTATGGGGTATTTTGCAAACGCCTCATCGCGGATTGTCGCGAGTTCCTTTTTCGCGACCTCTTCGTAGGCTTCAAGCTCCATAACCTCAGTCCCGCCGTCGTCCCTGACGGTGCCGAGGAAGGTGACGAGAGCCCCCATATCAGGCCTCCTCACCCGGCCGATCACGGCATTCACATCAAAATTGTCTTCTGTTACACTGATCATCTCCGGTCTCCCCCGTCACCCGCCCGCAACCGGCGGGAAGAGCGCGACTTCGTCCCCGTCGGCGAGGGGGCGCGTCCCGGCCTCCGCACGCCGCACGCGCCTGCCGTTGTGCATCAGGATCACGTACGCCCGGAGATCTCCGTTTTCTTCAAAGAGCGCCTCCCCGGCCTGCTCCGAGGTCTCGCCGACCGCCGCAAGGAGCCGGCTCATCGTCGCCCCTTCGGGAACCTCCAGCATGAGATCGCCCCCGATCGCCTCCCGCAACCGGGCAAAAGTCCTGACCCGAACCTGCATTTTTTCATCTCCTCGAGTGCCGATCGATCCCGCACGCACCGCAGTCCTTCTGCCGATTGACCGGCAGCGTCGTCATGGTGGCGGCCCGTCCGTCCCAGACGAGAAGCCGGTCGGCGAGGAGGTCACCGGTGCCGGTGATGTACTTGATCGCCTCGTTTGCCTGGACAAGCCCGATGATACCGGGCGTGGTGCCGACCACGGGGATGACGTCCTCCCCGGGAGGGGCCACCGGGAATATGCATTCCAGGCAGGCCGTCCGGCCGGGGATGATCGTCGTCGCCTGTCCGTCGAATCCCCTGACCGCACCATGGATGAGCGGCACGCGGGCGCCGAGCGCCACCCGGTTGAGGATGTAGCGCGCCGCGAAGTTGTCGGTGGCGTCGACGATGAGGTCGGCCCCGTCCACGAGCAGAGCGGCGTTCTCTTCGTCGAGGGTTGCCCGGATCGCGACGACCGTAATCTCCGGATTCTGCGCCCGGAGTTTTTCGGCCGCCGACTCGACCTTCGCCCGCCCGACGTCACGGTCTCCGTGGAGCACCTGCCGGTTCAGGTTGGTCAGGTCCACGACGTCGCCGTCGACCAGCCGGACCTCCCCGACACCGGCGGCGGCAAGGTAGAGAGCGACCGGACAGCCGAGCCCGCCCGCGCCGACGATAACGACCCGGGCGTTCGCAAGCCGTTCCTGCGCCTCTTCCCCGAAGAACGCGATCTGCCGCCGATAGCGTTCCAGTTCCCGGTCCGTGAGCATCCCTGGCCAATCCTCCGCGCAGGTAAACACGCATTTATGTAGTGTCCCGGCCGATTTTAACGTTGTGATACCGTGAAGTTGCCGCTGCCCACGATGTCCGCCCATAGCGGCAGCGGGAAACACGGTACCCCCCAAGAACCGACCTTTTCTTGAGAAACGTATATAACTTTGATGATGGATACTCCGCACGAGCCTGCAGACGCACTGGAGCAGGGAGCGAGAGCATGACGACAGGGCTTATCGACGATAGGGAAACATGGGATGCGTTCGTGGACGAGAGTGCCTCAGGCCGCCTTTTCCATAAATGGGACTTCATGAAGATTACACAGAAGCACACCGGCTTTACGTTCCTCCCCTATGGGGTCTTCAAGGGCAACGAGTTGATCTGCATCTTCCCGCTCTTTGAAAAGCAGCTGCACGGGGTCAACATCCTCCTCTCCCCGCCTCCCCTCCAGTCGGTAGTGCCGTACCTCGGGTTCGTCATGGGCCGCCGCTACGATGCCGCCAAACAGAGCAAGAAGGAGTCGATGCTCCGGACCGTTGTGGAACACCTCGAGGACGAACTCGCGGCTCTGGCCCCGAACTACCTCGCCATAACCCAGGTTCCGGGGTTTATCGACGTCAGGCAGTTCCTCCGGGAGGGGTACGATGCCCGGATCCACTTCTCGTACGTCATCGACCTTGAGCCGCCGCTCTCCGAGATCTGGAACGGCTTCTCGTCCAACCTTCGCACAAAGCTCCGGAAAGTGGAGAAGAGCGGTTACCGCCTCGAGAAGAGCACCGACCTCTCGGCCTTCTACTCCACGGTCGCGGAGCGGTTCAGCGACCCGGAGATGAACATACCGATGATCAGCCGGGCCTACTTCGAGGACCTCTTCCGGGCGTATCCCGACGAACTCGGGCTTTACTACCTCTACGACGCTCTCGGTGTGGTGACGGGCGTGCAGGTTACCCAGGAGTATAAGACCTTCATCCTGTGGATGGGGGCTCCGAAGATGACCGCAATGCCCGGCAATGAGTTTCTGCAGTGGCTCCTCCTTCAGCAGGCGAAGGATGAGGGGTACCGGCAGATGGAGAATGTCGGGGCGAACAACGAGAACTTAAACATCTTCAAGTCCAAGTTCAACCCCTCTCTCACCCTCTTTCTGGAACTGAGCCGGGAGGACCTCTTCGGCAGGGTTGCACGGTGGGCCTACAGCACCATCGCTAACAAGGGTCCGGTGAAGCGCAAGGTCCTCTCGTACATCGAGTGACTACTCCTCGTTGTCATTTAAGTCTATGAATTCCCTTTCACGCCCTTCGCATCCCTCACGGCCTGCCTTCTGTGTGGAAGCATACCGATGAAAAACAGACCCCGGATGAGGGATCACCCCGGGAACGGCCTAGTTCCCCGGGTATGCCCCTGCAAGTGGACCGTGGGGGACTCGCACCTTCGCACCTCCGGTGCTCAAACTCCGTTCTGAAGGAACGTCGTTCTTCGGTGCTTGAGCTCCTGCCCTTCGGCCAGTCGCTTATCGCCTCGCGGGGGTGGGGCTGACGGGGAGGGG
>NZ_DAFZ01000036.1 GCF_002498065.1 Methanoculleus sp. UBA208
CGAGTTAATAGCAATCCTCTAAGGAATTACCTTTTTTTAAAAATTCTTGTGATACAAAAAAAAATTACTGCTTACCCTCCGCACCCCTCCACCACCTTCTCCGCATCATACCGCAACACAGTCTCCCGCGTCCGTCCCCGCTGTTTCGGGGTGTGCAGGTTGATCAACCGCATCTAATCGAGCTTCTTCACCCGCTCGAAAAAGGCCCGCGTAACCCATCTTCTTCTGGGCCAGAACCCGCCTGGTAAAGTTCCCCGGACCGGAGCAGTCCGCCCCCATCCCCGCTCGGTTTGGCGCACCGTAGCGGCGGCATCCACCTTCGAGCCGGATCGCGTCGGTGAACTGGTGCTCGCCCCTGTGGCCGGGCCGGGAGGGGATCGGGGGGCCGGAAAACGACGCGATCATGGTGACTTACCAGAAGTCAATATTAACGGTTCTCTTTCGGCCGCCGGGGGATCAGGCGGTTCCGGCGAAATGCCGGGGTAGTTCACCGATGCGATCTCTTCTGGCTGCGGCAGGAAGGCTTCCCGGTCTGCGATCGGGAGGATATCGAACGGATCTTCCGGAGGGGCTCACCGCAGCAGCATCTGCACGACAGCAGCAGCGACACCGCCGACTAAACCCCCCGCACCGGCGCTGATCCGCTGAACCCGCCTGTCTCCGCCATCTCTTTCGTCCCGCCACCGCTCCAGGCTGCGGACCCGCCGCTCGAGCTCGCCCGCCGACTCCTTCATCTCGGCAAGCGTTTTGCAGATCCATTTCACGTCCCGGCTGGTCTCGATGATCATCTCGCGGGTGGTCTTCTCCACTCCCATCGGCAGCATCACTCCTGCCAGAGATCTGGTTCGGCGGGCAGAAAAGCCTGCCTTTACCCGGTAAAGTCAGGCCCAAACAGGAATGGGACCAAGCATATGGTGTCTGTCCGAGTACCCGGGGAAACGCCAGACAGGAGGCAGACATATGGCTGATTTCATTCAGACCAGCAACACCAGAACCGCCGTGCGTGAACTCGCCGTCCCGATTGCGGGCGTGGCCGCCTTTGCGGCCGTCATCCAGGACGTGCTCGACAACAACCCCTTCGGGTGCGTCGGCTACGTGCAGGGCGGCGTCAACCACGACGGCGTGGAGAAGAACAGGGAACACTACATCGCGAAGATCAACTACGAGGACCAGGATGCGAAAACCGTCGGGACCATCTCTGCAAGGGCCCCCGGCGTTGCGGCATTCGAGGCCGTGGCCGCCGCCATGGGCGGCAATCCGGTCAGGGACTCCGGGCGCGAGACCTACTCATGCCGGCTGAAGTGCCACGACCCCTCGGGCGAGATCTACTACGTCACCTTCAGCCGCAACACCGTGCGGATCACCTCCTACGAGGACGACGCCATCCGCGCCGCGGTTGAGGCCTGGGCGGACTCCGTTCCGGCCCTGGCGTGAGGGGGGGAGACCACACCCCTCCTTTTCCGGGGGTATTCGCAGCAGGCGAGATCTGTGACTTCCTTGCATATTCCGGATAATCTTCTGTGGCGCAGGCGCTGTCGCAAAAAATCGCCGGAGATATTTGCCCGCCTTCATGGGCGGAGGGTCGATCCGGTTGAAGTCGCCCCCCACGACCCACGAGATCGTGTTCATCAGGGTCTTTTGCATGGACATAACGCCGCATCGGGCAAGGGCATTGATCTCGGGGCAGACACGAAGTCCCCGATCCACCGGACGCCGGATCTCCTGATCCGCTTCAGGGATACCATCAGCCGTGAGCATGCCGCACAATCCAGGATACGCGCATGCGGGTGTTCCGGGTAGATTTTACTTCTACCGCTCTATACGCCGTGTTGACCGGCGCCGTCGTTACGTATACGACCCCGTCCAGGATACGGAGTTTGAGCGCATTATTTTCGACCAGGTCTCCCTCTCTCCCGGGAGGTTCGGACAGATAGCGCTCGAAGCCTCGAGAACCCCGGAGAACTCGACCGGAATATCATATCGCCATCTTTCTCTCTGGTTAACCCTCTCCGGGGGATGCCGGTTCGTGGGTCTGGTCCCGTGGTGGCTCTCCCGGTGTCGGCTGGAAGAGCAAGGCCGGTCGTGGAGCTGCTCCGGGAGACGATCCGTGAACGCAAAAGGACTTCAAAAGAAAGGCTGGTCGTGGCGGAGAAGGAAAGCGTACGTCATACGCCACTCTGGAGATGAGGAAGCAGTTGACGGGGAGCCGGGCGCGGGATGAAAGTGAAGGAGCACGAAGTCCGCGGCAGGAAACTGGAGCAGGAGGTTACTCCGCCTGCAGGATCTCAATGATCCGATCGATGACCGACGTGACGACCCGATCGTTGAGACGGCCGGCCCGGTAGAGAATCAGATCCGTGCTGGCAGAGAAGAGCCGGTTTGGCCGGACGTTGCCTGGCTTTCAGAGCGTTCCCTCTACAAAATCCATCTCGGCAATGCCGACAGCATAGCGATCCCGGACCTGCCGGCTCGTGAGAGTCGCACCTTCAGTGCTCCCGTTCCGGTTCGATGAACCGTCGCGTCTGACAGAGTATGATATCGTCTCCGCCGGGCGCCGTTTCACGGTTGAGAGATCGAAGATCGGGAAACGGTATAACCACAACGTCGCCCTTTACAAATCACGGCAAATTGGAAATTTGCCTGACAGGAAACTGCTCACAGTTTCCGTGCACATCACGACTCTTCCTCCTCGGGTCGGAGCCGGTCTTTCCGGAGCGCGGGCTCGCTCGCGAGGGCGGCCTTCCGGCGCCGGGATTTGAGAAACCGGATGAAGTCGAGCACCTCACCGCACGTCCGGGGCGGGAGGTCGTTCAACCCACAGATGATCTCCTCTTATACCCGGGTCATGGCGGTCTCACCTCTGGGTATATCGATCCTCTGCTTCAATCTACATATCGCTGCCTGATGAAGGGGTGCCTATCGACGCGGTCTTGCGCTCCGCACCGAGGAAAAAAAATTAAGCGGGGACTTCTCACCACCACGTTTATCAGTTATCCCTCTCTATCTCCTATTCATCAGGTGAAACCGGTTATGTCCGATGTTACCATCGGGGTTCCCCGGGGACATCGTTCAGGCGCTTCGGCTCCCTCCCGATGCCGTTCAGACCGAGCTGCAACGGGAACTTGCCGTGGCACTATACCAGCGGGGTATCCTCTCTTCCGGGAAAGCGGCGGCGCTTGCAGGGATGAACCGGTGGGAGTGGGAGGAACTGCTCGGGGCGCGGAAGATCCCCCGGCACTACTCCGACGAGGACCTCGATCGGGACAGGCGCCCATGCCGCTCGCGGAAAGTCAACTCCTCGCCGCCGATTCACCTCTCGATGGTCGGCCGTATCGGTCTCCTTCGACGCTTTTCATCGAGTTGCACTTTCAATGCAACCGCCTCAGATCTTCGATCTGGGGCAATCTGCATACCCCCTGCGGTCTGGAAAGAGGTCGTGGAACTGGGCGGCAACCGGCCGGGGGCGACCGGGATCCGGGAACGCCCGTGAGTCGGGGTGGCTGCGCGTGGTCGACCCCTCCGATAAGGCTCTGGTGCGCCTGCTCGAACAGGAGCTCCACGCGGGGCTCTATGGCCTTCCGGCATAACCCCCGCCTTCTCTTCTGCCGTCCTATCCGGGTTGATGAGTATCTACGTATATCGAGGGAATATTTAAATGTTTGAGATGTGTATGTAAATGCATGGGCACGATCACGCTGAGCATCGACGATCGGACGGAGCAGGCCTTCCGGAGGCTGGCCGAAAAAATTCTCGGGAAGCGGAAAGGATCTCTGGGTGAAGCGGCGACCGAGGCAATGAACCTCTGGATCAGGGAGAAAACGCAGGAGGCGATCGCATGCGACGCTCTGGACCTGACCGAAACGGCGTACCACCTTGGAGAGAGGAGGTATGCGTCGAGGAAGGATCTGTATGACCGGTAGCCCGCCGCTGATCGACACGAATATCCTCGTCTATCTCTTCGATGCGGACGCACCGGAAAAGCGGCGCATCTCAAAGGATCTCCTTACGGCATGCTGGCGGTCGGAGGCGCGGTACTCGGTCTCGGTACAGAACCTCGCCGAGTTCTCGGTGGTCGTGACCGAGAAGGTCGAAAACCCGATGCCGGTGGAAGACGTGAAACGCTTTATCCGCGATATCCTGGGCTTCGACGGCTGGAACGTCGTCGGATACGGCGGAGAGACCATCCTCCGCGCCCAGGAAATCCGGGACCGCCATCGCATTCACTTCTGGGACGCGCTCCTTGCCGCAACGATGATCGAATCCCGCATCGATACGGTAATCTCCGAAGACGCACACCTTCTGCGCGTTCCCGGGATCACGGTCACCAACCCGTACCGGGAAGAGTGATCGCGACGGAGCCGCCTCCGGAAAAGACAGCCGGCTGTCTTCCGGGGCGTATCACGCCGATCCCTCTCACCCCGCTATCCTCTTCTCCAGCGTCTCCGCCTCGAACCGGAGGATCAGGTGGGGTGAGGTGTTGCTGGCCCGCACCAGCCCCCGGCCGTCGGGGAACTCCACGCGGACGCCGTCGATATCGACGATCCGGATCCCGTCGCCCCGGCCGCCCATCGCCTTGAATTTGCTACCCCTTGTCAACCGCCCTCCGGTGCTCCGGACGGCGTGGTTTCCCCTCCGTGCCGGAAAAAAATGCACGACTCGCGGGTATTTTTCCGGTTTACCCGATGATTTGACAGGCCGGAAACGGCCGTCCAGTATCCGCAAGCGTTGCCGCCTGATTGGGCAAAGGGGGGCATTTCATCCTCTATATCGGCCGTATGAGCGGCGGGGATCGCCGGAGGATGTTTATGGTCGGCTGCGGCGGAGATCCGCCGCCTGGCGGCTTCTGTGAAGGCGGCAATTCCGACGAGGAAGGCGGGAAATTCGAGTATTTAAGCGTTGCTTGACCTGATTGACCCGCTGGTATACGGCATGGCCTGGATGTCTGCGGGGTGTATCCGGATCCCCAACGCGCCCGTCACGAACAGCCGATGATACAGTCCCTCGACCGGCAACCGGCAGGCAAAAGCGTTATCCTGATCGGTGAGCAACAGGAGTACGGTGCAGCATGCTTACGGCCGAGAGTATCATCGGGGCGCTGGCGGATCACCGGGAGCGGATCCGGAGCCTTGGCGTCCGGCGGATCGGCGTCTTCGGGTCTTTCGTCCGGGGTGAAGAGCGCGAGGAGAGCGATATCGACATTCTCGTCGAGTTCGAGGAGGGGGGGCGTTCCTTCGACACCTATATGGATCTGAAATTTTTCCTCGAGGATCTCTTCAAAAGGAGAGTCGACCTTGTCGACCGCGACGTCGTAAAACCGGGTCTCGCGCCCTACATTCTCCGGAGCGTTCGATATGTCCCGGGAATATGACCTCTACCTCCGTGACATTCTTGAGGCTATCGGCAGGATTCAACGGTATACCCGGGGAATGGACTACGAGATGTTCACGGAGAGCGATCTCGTGCAGGACGCTGTGATCCGGAATCTCATGGTCATCGGCGAAGCCGTCAAACTCATCCCCGAACCGCTCAAACGCGAGCATGCCGGGATATCCTGGAGAAAGATTGCGGGGATGCGGGACATCCTCATCCATGCATACTTCGGGGTCCATAACGAGGTCGTCTGGGATGTCGTCCGGAACAAAATCCCGGAACTGCAGGTTGTGGTCAGGGAGATGCTCGGTGGCGACCCTCCCCGGTAATCCCAGCACCTCCCTGTTCGCGGGACAGACCACATCGTCCGTCAAAAGACTGATACCGTGGGTGAGAGAAATACTAACCAGCGAACGGGTGAGGTCCGGGAGAAATGGCGGGGTATACATTGACAGAGAAGGCCCGTGAGATCATCGTTGCGATACTGACCCGGAACGATGCCGAACGGATCGCGATCTTTTGGCTCCTGTGCACGGGGAGAGGCCGGCGCGAAGAGTGATATCGACATCCTGGTCCGGTTCGCCCGCAAAAAGAGCCTCTTTGAAATTGTCCGGATCGAGGGTGAGATCAGAAGAGCTCTCCATAGAAACGTGGATCTCGTAACCGAGAACGCTGTGAGCCCCTATCTTGTCGATGCAATACACCGTGATGCAGTGGTAATTTATGACGCCGAAGGATCCCGCGTATCTCCACCACATCCTTGATGCCATCGCCAGCATTGAGGATTTTTCCGAGGGCATTTCATCGGCGGCAGACCTCAGCAATCGCCGGCTTGAACGCGCCGGGATCGAGCGCATGCTGACCATCATCGGCGAGGCGGCAAAGAACGTCTCTCCGCAGCTGCGAAGGAAACACCCGGAGATCCCCTGGAAAGAAGCAGCAGGACTGCGGGATAAGATCAGCCACCATTACTTCGGTGTGGATTACGAAGCGGTATTCCTACTATAGAAGACGATCTCCCGGTGCTTAAGCAGGGAATCCGTGCAATTCTCGATGAGACTGACCGCACATAAACCCCGGGCAGGAACAGAAGAAGGCGTGATGCAGGGGCTCCCTGACGCCTGTGCAATCCGATAGGGGCTGCAACATCAGGAAATCCCAAAGAAGGGGGAGTGCAATCGCACAGGGAATTACCTGTGCCTTATGGGTCTTCTCGATCTCATGATCTTCTCGATGAGCAGATCTCGAAAGTATCCGGGTACGACGGATCAGAGTGCTCTCGCTCGGGGCATCGGCAGAAGGAGTAACAATGGGCGCCAGATCGCGAGCACGGCCATTATTTGGGCTATCGCCCTGGAGGGGGGGTGCGGGAGTACGACTGTCCGCAGGACAAGAGTTTGAGAAGATGCGGAGCATCTTCGAGGGAGATCCCCTCCTGTCAGAGAGTTCTGGGACGGCCCCATGGAATTGTATCATGTCCGGCACGCCGGAACCTCCTTTCACTGCCGCCGGGATGAGGAAGCCGCATCGGATCACAGCCTGCGGTATGCACTGCGCCGATGACGAACAGAGAGTATGGTGATCTGTCTCTGTTCATGAGCAGACTTCATAGGAGGTCGTCCCAAAAGGGTCTGCAAACCTTTGCTGCACTTTGATCGGAATATCTATGTACAAGATTTTCGCCCCCTGAGCCATAACAGAGGTCAGAATGGGGAAACGGCCATTACCCTGGTATCGCCACGCGGGGGAGAGCGACTGGCCGTAGGGTAGGAGCTCGAGAAGAACGAAGTTCTTCGAGGGACCGGGAGGTGCATCCG
>NZ_DAFZ01000028.1 GCF_002498065.1 Methanoculleus sp. UBA208
AGACCCCGATAGAGACTCCGGATAACGAGACCCCTGAGGAAACCCTGAACGAAACGACGAACGAAACGACAAACGAGACGATCAACGAGACCGGACCTCCCGTCGTAATCGGGACGGATGAGGTGACGACGGCAGCGACGACGGAAACGACACCGGCAGCGACCTCCTCGACCGAGCTGCCGACGTTCACGCCGATACAGGCAGCACAGGTCAACGCAAGCCCGACACCGGCAGCTCCCCTCTCGATCACCGGCGTCATCCTGGCAGTTGCAGTCGCCGGACTCCTTGTCGTGATCGGACGAAGCAGGAAGTGACGGCAAAGCATCAGACGGCTCTGCGGGAGATCGGGGTGGCCTGCCCCTCTCCCCCTGTACCTGCGCTCGCGGTGGCCGTTCACGCCGTCCGGGTTGCAGATCATGCTCCTCGCCCCACCGATCGACACGACGATGCCCAATAATATACAATGATTTGTATACTCATCTTAAGATTCTACGATTGCAAATGAGTAGATTTAAATATTGATCTGGACAAAAAGCACTTGCTCACGAGGGAATCAGTCGATGTCGACAAAAGACCGTATCAAAGAGAAATATAGCGACACCCAGCGAAAGATCCTGTACCATCTCAAATCCGGGTTGAGAGCAGGTAAATCCTACTTCAAATCCAAATATATCGCAACCGATCTTGGCCTTTCCGCGAAAGAGGTCGGCATCAATCTTGCTATCCTCTCCGAGATCTGCGACGAGCTGGATATCAGGCGCTGGAGTTACTCGAACAGTACGACGTGGCGCGTCACCTCCCGTGCATCATAATTTTATCCTGGAACGCTCTATTTTACGGCATGAAGATCATCGAGTTCGAAGCACCTGTCGAGTTTGTGGCCAACATCAACGACCACAAGGACTGTCTCATGTCCCAGGACAAGAACCACGAGAATCCGGAGGTGCTCTGGTTCAACATCGATGTCCCCAAGGGGCACGGCGTGCGGGCCGGAGACCGGGTCAGGGTCACCGTCGAAAAGATCTGAGGCACCACAACTACAACCGCATCGCCGGGCATGCTCCGGGCTTCATCCGAGGGGGGCCGAGAAATATCCCGGGAGCGTCTCCAGGGTGATGCGGTACGAATCGATGTCGTCCACGCTGACGATGAGGTAAAAGTCCTTTCCGCCCCTCTCCACGTTTTTGACGATGCTGCCCGGGTAGTGCAGGTCGGCGCCTTCTACGATGGTCCCGCTCTCGAGCTCCACGAGTGCCATCCGGAAGTGTGCCGCCTCGGGCCTTATCGTTGCAGAGACACTGCAGTTAAGCCTCCATACCGCATACGGCACGTGAAAGACCTCGGTGATACCGCCTCGTCCCTCCTCGATGTAAGCGAACGGGATGATGCCCCGGGCCTCTTTCCAGGGCGGGTCGGAACCCCCGTAGAGCGTGAGGTTGCCGGGGAGGTAGCAGCAGGGGTAATCCCAGATATTGGTCACATAGGAGAGCCTGGCGGGTTCGAGCGGCACGGACGGTGTCGGGACGGGGGCAGCGGTGACGGGAGGTGTCGGGGCGGGTGTCTCCGGAACCTCCGGCACCGTCTCCGCTACGGGCGGACGAAGTACCAGTGCTATCACGGAGACAATGATCAGGGCGGCAAGAATGCTGAAGACGTCGCCTTTATCCACAGTTTTAAAAGGATGTACAGGGTAAAAAGCCCTTCGGGTTTGACTTTCTATTCCCGCCCGCAGATTGTCTAAGATAGCCGTCCGGGTTCCCGGATAAGCCTGTTTCTTCGTATTTCCTCGTTCGGCTGATATTCTAAAACGGAACCGTTAATATGGAGCCGCGACCACGTCCTGATGAGAGCATGGAAATCACTGAGGTGCGCACATGAGTGATGTTTTATCTTCTTTCGTTCGTGGTGCTCCTTGTAGCGATCTTCATCACAACCCAGAACGACAGCCGGCTCTGGATCAGTCTCATGCTCGTCATCGTCGTCGTCGGCATAAACTTCTACATGCTCTTTTCCGAGTTGAAACGCTACCAGGCCCGGAAGGCCTTCATGCACCGGATGTCGAAATTCGACGACACCGAGGCGGATACGGACTCCTCCGGCCACCGCTGGTGACGTTCAATCGGTACGTCCGCGCTGCGTGGCCTTCCGCAGAATCTTCTGCATGACGTTGTACGGCGTAAAGAGGTGCTCCACCTCTCTTGCCAGGTACTCGGTCTTGCCCATGACATAGTAGCCGTCGACGGCAAGTGCAGAGTAAAAAAGGTGCGTAAGATCGTTCTTCTGCTTCTCGGTAAAGTAGATGGTGACGTTGCGGCAGGTGACGGCGTCGAGGTACCGGGCAATGGGAATGCCCGACATAAGGTCATGCTGCCGGAACTTAACGAGTTCCTTGATGTGGGGGCGGACCTCGAACGTGCCGTCGTCGTGGCTGATGAAATGCTTGCGAAGCCTCTTTTCGTCCACGTTCTCGAGCGCTTTTCGATCGTATATCCCGGCCATGGCTTTCTGCAGCACCACGCCGTCGATATCGGTCGCGTATATCGTTACGCTGGCATCTTTACGGAGCGTCATCAGTTCGTGCGCGAGGATGGCGATCGAATAGGGTTCTTCACCCGTGGCGCAGCCGGCACACCAGATCCTGATAGACCCCCTGCGGCGGGCGAGATCCGGCAGTATCTCCCGCCGTATCACTTCGAAGACTTCCGGGTCCCGGAAAAATTTGGTGACGTTGATGGTGAGAGCTTTACGGAGCAGGTCGATTTCCTGCGGATTTTCAAGGAGGTACTTGTGGTAGGCCTCGAAATCTTCTGTGTTTGTCAGCCGCATCCGGGAGAGGATGCGGCGTTTGATGTAGTCCTCCTTGTAGTTTGAGCACTTGATCCGGACCAGTTTCTCGATGCTCTTCTGGAGCGATATGAATGCGTCCATGAGGTAGTTTACTCTCGCCGGGTGTTGGTTTACTGGGTGTTCTGGTAATATCCGAGGTCGCTGATTACTTTCTGGATGTCGAGCCAGATGATGAGGGTCTTTGTCTTCTCGTCTTCCTCGTCCCCTATCTTGATGATCGCTTTGACGTAACCGCTGATGGATGACGTGATGTCGTCGCTGATGCGTTCGATCTGATCGTTATGAACCGAAATAACACTGTGAACGTCATCGACGATAATCCCTACGTTCGACCCGCTTGCCACGTCCGGCATCAGCACGACGATCTTTCGGTTCTCGGCCTCTGCGGATGCAGGGAGCCCGAGGAGGTCCCTGAGGTCGATGATGTTCGTGATCTCGCCCCGCAGGTTGATGATGCCTGTAAGGTATTCGGGGGCACGGGGAAGGGGAGTGATCGGCATCATCTCCACGATCTCTCGTGCAATCTGGATGTCCAGTGCGTAGTGCTCCTCCCCGAGCTGGAACTCCACCACGTCTACGGATGCTGCCATCGTTTCCTCCCTAGTTCAGCTTGAACTGCATCATTACCTTCTTGAGCTGTTCGGCCATGCTTGCCAGTTCGTGAGATGCGCTTCCGACCTCCTCGGTCGATGCGCTGACCTCTTCTGCGAGTGCGGCCATATCCTCGGTGCGGTCCAGGCTCTCCTTGGTCATGTGGGTGGACTCGTCCATCTTCTGCATGACGTTGTTGGTGGAGCCCGCCTGATCCTCGGTGGCCTTCGTTATCTCGGTGATGCCGTGAGTGACCACCTCCACGCCCTTGACGATCCGGTTTAAGCCCACGATGACCTTGTTGACGCTCTCGATGCCCGCCTGGATCTCCTGGTGGGATGCCTGCATCGAGCCTGTGGTCTTTTCGGTGCTTGCCTGGATCGTCCGGATCAGGTCCTCGATGTCCTGGCTCGCCCGCTTGGACTCCCCGGCAAGGTTCCTGATCTCGCCTGCGACCACGGCGAACCCGCGGCCGTGCTCCCCGGCGCGGGCGGCCTCGATTGCGGCGTTCAGCGCCAGGAGGTTGGTCTGGTTCGTGATGTCGGCGATCAGCTTGACGATGTTGTTGATCTCGCGCATCTGGTTGTTGAGCGTGCTGATCTCATCGACGGTCTGTTTGGAGATCTCCTCGACGAGTTGCATCTTCTTCGCCGCGACTTCACCAAGCGTTGCCGCATCGTTCCCTTCCTGCGACGCCTTCGAGGCCTGCTCCATGACCTCCTGCGATGTGCTTGCGATCTCCTCGATGGATGCCGAGAGGTCGTTGATATCCGTCCCGATCTCCTCGATCTTCTCGAGCTGGTGTCGTGCATCCTCCGATGACCGCTGTGTCGAGGCGGCGACCTGCTCCGTGGCCCGGATGATCTCGTCGGTACTCTTGCTGACCTCCTTCGTCGTCATATCCACCTGGTGGGCCGCTTTCGCCACGTCCGCGAGGAGCGTGCGGATGGCGGTCAGCGAGACGTTGTAGTCGCTCTTCACCTTCCGGAGCGGGTCGCTGTCCTCCGCGTCCACGAACGCCGTCAGGTCGCCCTTCGCCATGGCGGCGAGTGCGGCTCCGAGGTCTTCGGCGCTTTCGGCGAGTCTCTCGCTCTCCCGCTTTGCAGTCTCTATCAGGTCCCGGATCTGGTCCTCTCTCTCCCGCTGCTCGGTCCAGTCGTTCCAGACATAGAAGGCCATCTCGATATCGCCGTTTGCATCGAGGATGGGGATGGCGTTCAAGGTGAGGTACTTCTTCACACCGTCGGGCCACTTGACCATGACGTCCGTCCGGGCGAGTTTCTTCGTCTCGTAGCAGGTGTAGAAGTGGTCGCCCTGAAGGACGGTGATGTCATAGTCGTAGAGTTTCTTCGCGAGGGTCTCTTCCCGCGTTCCCCGCCACATCCGGGCATACTCGTCGTTGATGTCGATCCGGCTCTTGTCCGGGCGGAGGGTTGCGATCGCGAGCGGATTCTGCTTGATCATTGCGTCAACCCGGTGCTCGGTCTTCTTGACATCCTCCTCTTTCTCCTTGAGTTCGGTCCAGTCGTTCCAGACGTAGAAGGCCACCTCGATCTCGCCCTTCTCGTCGAGGATGGGGATGGCGTTCAAGGTGAGGTACTTCTTCACACCGTCGGGCCACTTGACCATGACGTCGGTTCTTGCCCGCTTCTTCGTCTCGTAGCAGGCGTAGAAATGGTCGCCGTCGAGAACGGTGATGTCGTAGTCGTAGAGTTTCTTCGCGAGGGTCTCTTCCCGCGTTCCCCGCCACATCCGGGCGTATTCGTCGTTGATGTCGATCCGGCTCTTGTCCGGGCGGAGGATTGCGATCGCGAGCGGGTTCTGCTGGATCATCGTGTCGATACGATGCTGCATCCTCAGGATCTCTTCCTCTTCTTTCCGCTTTTCGGTGATGTCGTTGTAGACGTTCAGGATCCCTGTCAGCTCGTTCTTATCGTCCAGGAGCGGGATTCCGTACTGTTCCAGGATGTAGGTGCCGGTGGGGAACTCGACCGTCACTTCGCCGGAAACCTGTACTTTCTCGGTGAGCACCTTCTTGATCCCCTCTCCTTTCTGAGCAAGGACCTTGAAGTCCCGCAGGTTCATCGTGGTGATACGCGACCGATCGATGCCGGTCAGTTCGAGGTATGCATCGTTGGCCGTGACGATCTTCATCCCGGTATCGACGACCAGCATGGGCATCGGGTTCTTCTGGACGATCGTCTCGGATCGCCGTTGCAGCTCGGCGATGTTTTCCATCTGGGTTCGGATCTCTTCCTCTCCCTCCCGCTGCTTGGTGAGGTCGTTATAGACGATGAGGATGCTCTCGACCGCATTCTCGTTGTCGAGCAGCGGGATGCCGTACTGCTCCAGGATATGGGTGCCCGAGGGCAGTTCGACGACGACTTCCGCATATACGCGCTTCTTCTCCTGGATCACCTGCCGGAGGCCCGAACCCTTCTGCGATACGATCTTGAAATCTCTCAGGCTCCTGCCGAGCATCTGGTCCATCGGGATCCCGCTCATCTCGGCATAGGCAGCGTTTACCATGGTTATTTTGAAGTCCGGCTTGACGACCAGCATGGGCATCGGATTCTGCTGGATGATCGTGTCGGATCCTTTCAGAAGCATCTTGGCCTCGTCCAGCCGGTGCTTGAAGCGCTGCTTCTCCTCCTGCCTCTTCTCGAGCAGCGCGTTGATCGAGGTGGCCAGCGGCCGGTAACTCTCCGGAACGCCGGCAAGGTCGATCTTCACGGAGTCATCGCCTTCAAGTGCCGCGTGGAGTGCGGCCTCAAGCGCCTCGGGCAGTACCGTCGCTCCCTGTTCCTGTGCCTGTCCAGTCATACCCGGCACAACCGGCCCGGTAAATAGTGCTTTCCTTCCTGGTTTATCGATCATCGATTACACATCCTCATCATGTTTCCCGTCCCGTTCCAGAAGGGCGGTTGCTATTGCCCTGTATTCCCTGCCGGCGCCGCTCTCGGGTGCATAGTGGGAGATTGGAAGGCCCTGTTGCTGTGTCTCGTAGATTGCAGGGGAATATGGGACCGTGAATACCTGCTTGAACACTTTCCTGACCTCGGACTCGAATGCCTTCAGCCGCTCTCCCTCCTTCTCCTCTTCTGCGGAGGAGGCGGGTGAAAAGATCCGTTTCAGGAAGAGTGCGAGGCCGCCCGATCCGGCCGCCGGGTCGTCCGAACCCTTCCAGCGGGTCAGAATGGCGAAATCCGTGGCGACGTCCTCCCCGAGCATCTCCCTGATGTCGCCAAAGACCATTGACAGGGCTTCCATGCCTCTGAGGGCGAAGGTGCCGGGGTCGAGGGTGACGACGGTGTGATCCGCTGCGACGAGGCCGTTGATGACGAACTGGCCCATGCTCGGGGGTGTATCGATCAGGATGAAGTCGTAGGCGTCCTTCACCTGGTCGAGCGCCTCCTTGAGCACCCCTGCCCGGTCTTCGATACCATAGAGATAGGGTTCGACTCCCACAAGGTCCAGGGTAGCCGGAGCGAGATCGATCCCTGATGCCGTGGAGACGATCACATCACTGATCCGGACGTCGGGAAAGCCTTCAAAGACTGTCATGAAGACGTCATACATGCTCAGTTCAAGGGCTTCGGGGTTGACGCCGAGTCCCGTGGTGGCATTGGCCTGCGGGTCACAGTCTACTACCAGAACGTTCTTCCCATCTTTCTGGAGATATCCTGCGACATTGAGGCACGATGTCGTCTTTCCTGTGCCACCTTTGTGGTGGGCGAACGCTACAATCGTAATATCCAGCACCCCTCATACCACTATTTGAAACGGTGGTTATTTAAACTTATTTTTATTATGCTGTGAAAATCCTGTGCACGTCTCGCATTTGAAGTGTCTCGAAAACCTTGATGAGGAATTCGGCCTTTATTTGCCGTTGTGTTAATCACAGAATCAAAAGGGCGGACCTATCAGGCATTTCTCGTCCTTTTGGACTTCCTGGTATGATAAAAGAGCGGGCTTTACCGGGAGAGCGGCCTCTCCGTGCGGTGCGCAGTCTGACTCCGGTCCCCCCGACCCGCTCTATCCCGGACTCTCTGCACACGTTCGGAGATGGATGGACGGTAATCGGGTTCGGAACGGAAAAGCACGGAGATCGTCCCCCTGCGGGGCGGGGCCGACGCCCCGGACGTTAGCCCGGAGAGGAGGTTCTGGAGGAGGGCTCCGGGATCCCTGATCCGGTAGCAGCGTCTCATTGCATCTGCCGCATACCGGTCGGCGGTGAACTCCTCGTCGTACATGCGGCAATAGTATGTCCGGTAGGCGAAGAAGACGGTCGGGAGGAGGAGGGCGATGAAGGCCAGCTTTGCGACGGGAAGACTCCCTGCCTGTAGGGACGGGTGCCCGAGGAACATAAGGCAGACGAGAACCGGGAGGGCCGGGAGGGCGGAGAGAAGGGGAGACCCCTTCCGGACGTGCCCTTCTTCGTGGAGCAGCATAAACCGGAGTGTGTCGTTGCTTGCCCCCGAGAGGTTTTTTTCGTAGAACGAACGCCGGTAGCGGATACAGTTGAGCGCCGGGCATCCGCGTATGGAGGGTGTGAAGGTGCATCTGACGAGCCTTCTCCTGCGGTCGATGAGCCCCTTCTCCTGAAGTTCCCGGAATATCCGGTACAGGCGGGAGCCCCGGTCAGCCCAAGTCATTCCAACTAAATTATAATAATCACAATATATTAAATGTTGCTCCGGATCGGAAAGCCGGTTAATCGGTTATTTGCCGATTTTATTCGTACGCGCCCCGCGGCTGCGGGCTACTCCCGGCGAAGTGCCGGTCGGAGCCATCGCACCCTGTTCGCCTCCGGGATGCACCGGAGGATGAATCCGGACGGGTGCCGGCACCTGTACGATGCGACCCGCGGAGATCCTGCCTCCCGCTTTCAATGACCGGGCCCGGAATCCGAAACATTTGCAATCTCCGTTTTTTTCACAATATTTTAATAATAGCAACCAAAATTGTGAATGAATAGAGTGGAGGTGAATTTATGGAAGCGGAGGGTTCATGCGGCCCGTGCTCGTGCCGGCACGGCCCATGGGTCTCCGGTCCTCTAAGCGAATGTCCAGCAAATACGTGAGTCTCCTGATACTGGCCCTTGCCGTCCTCGCCGGGGTTGCCGGCTGCCTCTCCACGGCGTTCGGAGAGGTGACCTACAGCGGCGACGCCCTGCAGGTCCATGTGGAGCAAACCGGTGAGCCCGTTGAGAACGCTGTGCTCCAGGTAACGATCATGGAGGTGAGCGCGCTTGAACAGCAGGAGGTTTTCTCCGAAGCGCGGTATATCAACCTTGATCCGGGAGAGAACGAGTACACGATCCCGGTAGACCTGCAGCCCGGCTCCTACAAGGTCTTTCTGACCATATTTGTCGGCGACGAGCGGAGGACGTCCATCATCCGCGAACTGGAGGTAGCAGCCTGATCCCGGCGGGACTCGCGGCGGCGCGGGGGCTTGAACCTGCGGATGCCGTCTTTTCCGGGGCCGAGGTCTTCAACCCCTTTGCGTGCGCCTGGGAACGCGTGGACTTCGCGGTGAAGGACGGCTACGTCGTCGGCATCGGGGAGTACGAGGGAAAGCGCGAGCATGACCTCTCGGGCACCTTCGTGGTGCCCGGGCTGATCGACGCCCATGTCCACATCGAGAGTTCACTTCTCGCCCCTTCGGAGTATGCCCGGCTCGTTCTTTCGCACGGCACGACGACCGTGATCGCCGATCCCCATGAGATCGCGAACGTCTGCGGGGCGCCGGGGATCGATTACATGCTCGACGAGGGAGCCCGGACGCCGCTCGATATCCTGGTCATGCTCCCCTCCTGCGTCCCGGCAACGCCCCTTGATGTGGGGGGCGCCGTGCTCACGGCCGCCGACCTCGCACGGTTCCGTGGGCGGGAAGGGGTCGTCGGGCTTGCCGAGGTGATGAACGTCCCCGGCGTCCTCTTCGGCGACGAGGACCTCCGGGCGAAGATGGATCTCTTCGAGGTGATCGACGGCCATGCACCGTTCCTCTCGGGAAAGGACCTGAACGCCTACATCTGTGCCGGGGTACAGAGCGACCACGAGTGCACGACGCTCTCGGAGGCACGGGAGAAACTCCTGCGGGGAATGTACATCATGATCCGGGAAGGTTCGACGGAGAAGAATCTTCGCGACCTCCTGCCGCTCGTCAACGCCTGCACGGCGCCGCGGTGCTGCTTTGCCACCGACGACCGGCATGCCGACATGCTTGCCGGGGAGGGGCACATCGACGACTGCATCAAAAAAGCGGTCGCATGCGGTCTCGAGGTTGAGCTGGCGCTCCGTATGGCCACGCTTTCAGCCGCCGAACGGTTCGGGCTCCACGACCGGGGCGCCCTTGCGCCGGGGAGGCTTGCCGACTTCTGCGTCGTCGACGACCCCGGCCGCTTCGAGGTCCTGCGGACGTTCAAGCGCGGCGTCGAGGTGGCCGATCCCGGCTACCGGCCCCCCGCCTGCCCCGCGGCTCCCATGCACGCCCGCGTGCCGGAGGCCCGCGATATCCGGATAACCGGCCGGGGGGAGGCGCGGGTGATCGGGATCGTGCCCGGCCAGATCACGACCCGGGACCTGCGCTACTCGGTCGACGCCGCCGGGATCCCGGACCTCGGCCGCGACATCCTCAAAGCGGTCGTCACCGATCGTTACCGGGCGAGCGGCTCCGGCGTCGGGCTCGTCCACGGGTTCGGCCTTCAGGAGGGGGCGATCGCCGGTTCGGTCTCTCACGACTCCCACAACATCGTCGCGGTCGGGGTCGGCGACGCCGACATCGTTCGTGCCGTCGGTGAGGTGGTCCGGCTCGGGGGAGGGATCGCGGTTGTCTCGCATAACGACGTGACCGCGCTCCCCCTCGAGTGCGCCGGGCTGATGTCGGCGCTCCCCTACGACGAGGTCGTGCGGCGGCTTGCGGCCCTCGAGGAGCATGCCCGGCGGCTCGGGACGATCGCAAATCCCTTTATGTACCTCTCGTTCCTCGCCCTGACGGTCATCCCCGAGATCCGGGTCACGGAGCGGGGGGTCTTTGACGTCGGGGCGTTTTCGGACGTTCCGCTGTTTGGGGAGTGAGAGGTGCTTCCCCACCTGCTCTTTTTGGTCGTGTTTCAACAGTTAACTATCTCTCCGCATCCGGCGATGCTTCGGGACATTGCTCACTCCCATGCACGGCTTTCCAGTGGACTGCGCACCTGCGGTGCTCGTGCTCCTGCCCTTCGGCCAGTC
>NZ_DAFZ01000007.1 GCF_002498065.1 Methanoculleus sp. UBA208
GGAGGAATTCAACAAAGCCCAATATTCGTTATCCGGCGTACTCACGCTACTCCGCGCGAAAGTGGTCTTCTACGTTATGGGAGAAGCAGATATACCGTTCGCCACTTTTTCGCAGAAGACGGTCACGATCCAACTCTGGCACGGGATACCAATAAAAAGGATCGATAATCCTGGAACCAGCACCGATACCTTGCGCTCGTTGCTTGCCAGACTTTTGAAACTTTCTCAATATACCTATTGGATTTCTAATTCAGCAATCGACAGGAACGCAACTGCACTCTGTGCCGGATTGCCCATTGACAGGGTACTAATAACAGGATATCCCCGTAACGACTATTTAATCGAACATAAAGGAACACCTTCAGCAGAGATCCTAGATCGCTTCCCATACTTACAAAAAAAGATTATTCTCTATGCTCCCACTTGGCGAGAAAAAACCAAAGTTCAATTCTTTCCATTCGATGATTTCTCCTTTGAGGAAATTAACACATTCCTTGAAGTGAATGATGCGTATCTGCTCCTGCGGGGGCATTGGAGCGATGATATTTACGCAAAGAATGGCAAGATCCAGTATAAGTTCCTCACCAAAGGTCGGATAATTGCTGCAACCCATGATGTGTTTGAAGATGTACAGGAACTCCTGCCCTGCGTTGATATTTTAATTAGCGATTATTCGGGCATCTGGATTGACTATTTGCTCTTGGACAGACCGTTGATTTTTGTGCCGTACGATCTTGAAGAATACGAGAAGGAGCGCGGGCTATTGTATAACTATTACCAAATTACTCCAGGGCCAAAAGTTTCAACAAACAAGGAATTGATTGAAGCAATGCAAGAATATATCCAGAACTCGGAAAAGGACTCAGAAAAGAGGGCGTACATCAAGAAGGTATTCCATGAATATGAGGATGGGTTGGCATATAAACGCATTTATGAGGCAATTAAAAAATGCAGGAACTGATCCTGTCTCGTTGAATCACTTTTTCTACAAAGAGGTACATCTCAGGCTGGTAGAACCGTCTGATGAAGAGTGAGCTGCCAGCAAAAAATATTTGATAATGGGGCAAGAACGATCTCACAGAATGAGAGAGTTTAACCGCTTCCATAGCAAACCAATAGAGGTAGGGACGGATCCGCAGGTATGATACACGAACCATGAATCATGCTGCAGGCTATCGATCACGTGGAGTTATCTCAGACCCCTGCGTGAAACACATATCATAACGTCATGATTAAGTTTTGTCAAGGATTCAGCAAGGAGTTGCCCGATGCATAAGTTAGCAATTCTGGTGGTAACATATATTGACGATATCGAGTACGTAGAGCGACTAATCGCTAGTTACAAAAAATACAACGCTCACAGGATACCCCTGTATCTCGTCGCACCGGAATCCGATATCAAAGCATTTGAAACGTTCGTGGACGATGGTATCGAACTCATCGATATCGAGTCAATAACAAATGATCTGGTCCACGACAAAAGCGTGTTTGGTTTCAAACCTGGGTACGTCAACCAGCAGATAATCAAACTTACATTCTGGAAAAAAAAGGCTCTGTGAAAACTATTTCTGTATGGACTCCGACGGTGAATTCATTCGAGATTTCTTTGTCTCTGACTTCATGTACGATAATGACACCCCTTTTACGATACTCGTCGAAGATAACGAACTGGTAGTAGAACCGGAGTACTATCGAGATTACTGGAAAGACCGGGAGAAGTCGATCCGCCGGATACAGAAGGAGGTGGGGCTGAACGACAGAAGAATGTTAACCTGCCATGGTTTTGCCATACTCTCGTGCAAAGTACTGGAATCGCTGCACGACAACTATCTCTTGCCGAATAATTTGACGTATCGGGACCTGCTGAGCATAGCACCGTACGAGTTCTCCTGGTATAACATGTGGTTGCAGAAAGACAGAACAATACCAATAGAATTCAGGGAACCCCTTGTGAAAATATTTCACCACAAGAACCATCATATGGAGTATCTGCAACGAGAGATCACGCTGCAGGATATTTCAAGGGGCTACATTGGGATCGTCATAAATTCAAACTTTTCAAGAAAGTATGGAGTCGTCTCGTACGAGGACGGCGATATATACGAACTCTCGCCCAGAGAGATATACACGTTGTCCTGCAAGATAGCGAATTCACTCCTCTCTACGGTAAAGCGGGTACTGCGAAATCTGGTGTCCCGAGTCAAGAAAAAGCGCGTTATAACGACCACAGGTGAGAGTTAGCCGGTCGAGGCGTCCCAACCCCAGATAAAGAGACTTATGTCCTGAGGCCATGTTCGACGTCCTTATGAAGGGCTCCAACAGAGGAAAAGATGCGACAGGAGCCGGAAGGAATCCGGAACTGTCCCTTAGAGTTCATTTTGGAATGCAGTGGCGGCAAGCGCACGGAACCGGCCCGCAAGTTGAGGGATCCACATCTCCTCCCGTGCCGCCATTATGTTCCTGCACTGCTCCCGGTAACGGTCTTCGGGCTTGCTCCGTATGACCTCCGTAACGCAATCCCTGACCTCGGCATAGGAGGAGCAGAGGTACCCGATGTCCCCGAAGCGGTTGAAGTAGTGCTCGAAGAAGGGATTCTTAAGCGTGATTAAAGGTTTTACATACGACAATGCATCGAAAAACGCCCCGCTTGCGGTCAGGCGGTAAGAGCTGGGCCGGTAGAGAAAGACCGAATAGTCGATCTCTTTTGCATAGGCCGAGAATGCTTCCCGATCCAGTGGTTTGTACGCAGAGGGTATGTTTAACCTGGAGTTCAGGAGATGGTCCAGACGCTTGTCGTTCAGGTAACCGATCAGGGTGAACAACGACCGGTCGCCCAGCCCGGCACGACCGATGTCGTCGGCAAGACGGTGCATTGCATCGGCCCCTTTCCCCCGATGCACGACGCCGAAGAACCCGAACTTCACTCTTTCCCCGAACGCATGCACCTCGTTCCCGGCGGGCTGATAAAAATACGGATGATCGAGAGCACTCGCGTACCTGCCCATGTGCGGCAGCACCGATACGAGATCGTCCAGGATCGGCTGCCCGTATACCCGAAACTGCAGGCGATCGTTGTTGAAATGAGAAAACCAGAACCTGAACCAGAAGGGGATCTCGGCAAGCCGTATCGGCGGGAGGGAGATGTCGCGGAGCAGGCCGTGTGGGATGGCAAGGCAGCCAATCCGAGGGTAACTAGGGAGAAGTCTTTTGATTGCAATCATCAGTGGGCAGGTAATTGAGCAAAAGACTATCCTTTCGGCTCCTATCCCCTCACAGGTCTCGAAGACAGTCCGGACCAGAGCGGAGTCTCCACTGTATCGTCCCAAACTTGATAAAGATCTCGCTGGAACCGAAATTTGCCGGTAAGTAATCTCAACGTTATGTTGATCGAGTAGATTCCTCACCTGTTTCAGATGCCCCTCCTCTGCAAGGAAGAGTAACTCTTCGCCCGAAAACGCCTCACGAACGACCGCAATAAATGCGGAGTTTACCTGACAGTGTTCGAACCCGACACACTGCGGCTCGCAAAGGATGATCATGCTTGACTAACCTACTGTTATTCAAAAGCTGTAGTTGTACTGTTTCATCTACAACCATTAATGTTATACCTCCTACCGGTGCAACAACCATAGGCCCCAGATTATTCTTCCAGTCGCTTTTTCAGGTTATCGCGACAAAACCCACCAAGAGTGGTCGCATCGACCTCCCGGGATGCAGACAAGGCTCACACACGAATTCCCATCGTATAAACCACAGGGGGTCGAGCTCGGCAGCCCCTAACCCAAAGGACGGGTTCTCAAAACGCTGAAGCGTCAATTGTCCAATCGGAGGCCTCAATATCTAAAGACTCCGAAAACCCAGGGCGCCCTCAAGGCCAGTAACCCATGACGCGAGATCATCTTTAACTACTTCAAATCGATCGCAAGAGCACAAGATCGATGAAGATCCTCCTCGTCTCCACCCAGGACTACATCCATCACCCGATCCCCTCGAGGCACCACAACATCTTCGAGGAGCTCGCGACACGGCACGAGGTCCACGTGCCCCACTTCCACGTCAGCCGGGGCAAGGAGCGCGAGACCCTTCTTCACGTCCACGAGGCGACGCGGTTTCCCGTCGAGAGCCCGTTCCTCCACTACACCCTGAACGCACCCTGTCACTACCGGGTCATCAGCGAGATCATCCGCGACCACGAGATCGACATCGTCGTCGGCGCCCACGTCCTCGCGGGGACGGCGATGGTCCGGGCGGCGAAGAAATCCGGCGTCCCGGTGGTCTTCGACCTCAAAGACTGGTTCCCCGACTCCGCCGCCGCCTACTACAAAAATCCCGCGATTAAGTGGCTGCTCCGGGAAGGCGTCCTCAGTATCACTCGCTACAACCTGGACCACAGCGACGTCGTCACGACGGTCTCGCCCGGGCTCGTCACGAAACTCCGCCGATACGGCTACGAGGCCGAGCTGATCACGAACGGCGTCGACACCGACCTCTTCCGCCCGATGGACGGCGGGGCGATGCGTTCCGCCCTCGGGATCGCTCCCGATGCCTTCGTGCTCGGGTTTGCGGGGGCGGTCGAGCGGTGGTACGCCCTCGACGAGGTGATCCGGGCGTTCCCGGAGATCCTCAAAGAGCACCCGAACGCGGAACTCCTGATCGTCGGCGGTTCGCTCTTCACCGGCTACCTGGACGAGCTGCGGGCGCTCGCCGCCCGGCTCGGGGTTGCAGGCAGGGTGCACTTCACCGGCGCCGTCGATTACCGCGACCTCCCCGGCTACATCGCGCCGATGGACCTCTGCCTCATCCCGCTCGCCCCCCCGCAGTGGATCGATATCGCGCTCCCCAACAAGTACTTCGAGTACTCGGCCTGCGGGAAACCGATCCTCTCGACCCCCATCCCCGACATGCTCCGGATGGGCGGCGGCCATATCGCCGTCTACCGGGATAGAGTTGAGTTCCTGGAGCGGGTCGACGAGCTGGCCCTCTCCCGGGGGCGGTGCCCGGCCGGGATCGAGGAGCACAGCTGGAAGAGGAAAGCGGAGGCGTTCGAGAAGGTCTTTGCGCACGTGACGGGAACGCGCTGAAATTCATTCTTTTTCCGGCGTCACGGATACGCCAAGGTTATTAATGGTTCGAAGGGAAACAGATTCGTAACAAGGAGTGTCCGATGGCTCAGATGGATCTCAAGAAGTACCAACCATACATCATCATTGGCGTTATCGTCCTGTTCGCCCTGCTCACGCTCTGGACGCGGGGTATCCCCTCGGAAGGTCTGGTGACCGCCGAAGGCGTCAATCTCCTCGGCAACGACCCCTGGTACAGCCTGCGCCAGGTGGAGCAGAGCGTCGCGAACTTCCCGGGCTACGCCTGGTTCGATACCATGACGTTCTATCCGAGCGGCGACGTCATCTACTGGGGGCCGCTCTTTGTTCAGATCATAGCAGCGCTCTGCGTCCTCACCGGCGCAGCGACGCGCCCCGAGATCATGCTGGTCGCGTCCTGGGTTCCTCCGCTGATGGCCGTGGCGATGGTGCCGGTCACCTACCTGCTCGCGAAAAAGATCGCCGACTGGAAGACCGGCCTCATTGCAGCAGGCCTGATCGCGGTCATCGGCAGCAACTACGCCTACCGCTCCCTCTTCGGCTTTGTCGACCACCATATCGCAGAGACGCTCTTCTCGACGATCTTCGTCCTCGCCTATGTCACGGCGCTGCTTGCGACGCGCGACCACCCGTTCTCCCTGAAGGACCGCGGAACCCTCACGGTTGAGAGCCTGAAGGCCCCGGTGCTCGCATCGGCGCTCGCGGGCATCGCCTACCTCCTCGGCCTCTTCAACATGCCGACGATGATCCTCTTCGCGCTCATCGTGGTAGTCTTCACCCTGGTCCAGTTCCTCCTGGACTTCTTCCAGGACCGGTCGAGCGACTACCTGGTCCTCGTAAACGCCGTCGTCTTCGGCGTGGCGATCCTCGGGATGGCGGCGTTCGGCTTTCCGCACCCCGGCCTCGACCTCTCCCGGTACACGGTCGGGCACGTCATCGTATATGCCGTCCTCATCGCAGGCACCCTTGCGCTCTACGGGCTCTCGGTCTTCCTGAAGGGGCGCCCGAAGTACTACTACCCTGCCGCGCTCGCCCTCATCGCGGCCGCCGCAGTCGCGGTGCTCTTTGTCGCCCTGCCGGACATCTACAACCTCCTGATATCGAGCCTCATCTCCTTCTTCGGCGAGCAGCCGGTCACCACGACCGTTCAGGAGGCACGGGCCTGGTCGTTTTCCGCCGCCTGGGCGACGTTCCACTGGGGCCTCGTACTCGCGGCCGGCGGTGCCGCAGCCCTCCTCTGGAAGAACCTTGAACGGGTGAACCCGGCCCACGTATTCGTCCTGATCTGGTCGGCGATCATCCTGGCATCGACCGCCGCACACGTCCGCTACGAGTACTACCTTGCCGCAAACATCGCCCTGCTCTCGGCGGTCTTTGCAGGAGTGGTCATAGATGCGACCTGGAAAGACGTTGCACGCCTCCTCGGGAGAGGGAGCGGCAGCAAGGCATCCTCCGGCCCGGCGACCACCGTGAAACAGGAGGAGGCGCCACGAAAGGGCAAAAAGGGCGGCAAGGGCCCCGAAGCACGAAAGGCGAAGGTTCCCCCGAAGAATCAGCCCGATTACCTCAAAGTCGGGGCCTTCGCCGCGGTCGTCGCCGTCACGCTCCTCTTTGCCGGGACATCCCTCATGGGGAACATAGCTCTCGGCACCAACGCGAAGTACAGCGGCATGGACTCGCAGTGGATGGAGGCCCTGGAGTGGATGGGCGAGAACACCCCCGACCCCGGCGTGGACTACTACGCGATCTACGACCGGGAGTCTTTCACCTACCCCGAGGAGTCTTACGGTGTCATGTCCTGGTGGGACTACGGCCACTGGATCACCTTCGTCTCAAAGCGCATCCCGAACAACAACCCGTTCCAGCACGGGGTCTCCGGCCCGAACGGCTCCGCGACCTACTTCGTCTCGACTTCCGAAGATGCCGCAAACCGGGTCCTCGACAACGTCGGCACCCGCTACGTCATTACCGACATCCAGCTCGACACCATGAAGTTCCACGCCCCGGCGACCTGGGCCGATCCCGAGGTGGGTCAGAAGCCCTTCCAGCCCTACTTCCTCCTCCCGGAGAGCGCGGGCTCGACGAATTACCAGGCGGTGCCGTTCAACACCCAGGAATACTACCTGACGATGGTCTCCCGGCTCCACAACTTCGATGGGTCCATGACCGATCCGACGGAGGCATCGGTGATCTACGCCGAGTACCGTGAGCCGGAAGCGGCGAACACCTCTCTCCCGGTCATCACGCGCACCGAGCAGATGGACGCCACCGCAGGCGCGGCCGCGGTGGAGGCCTACAACAGGAACGCACCGGCGGGGTCGGGCGCGACCCTGCTGAACATGTACTATCAGTACCGTGGGGACTCGGTCCTCCAGCCGCTCGAGCGGGTGCCGGCGCTCCAGCACTACCGGCTCGTCCACGAGACACCCCGGAACGTCTACGGCAACGTCGGTGAAGACGGGCCCGACCTCAAAACCGTCAAGATATTCGAGTATGTTCCCGGAGCCACGATCAATGGCGAGGGGATCATCGAGGTGCCCATCGTCACGAACACCGGGCGGGAGTTCACCTACCGTCAGGAGAGCGTGAACGGCACGTTCGTCGTCCCGTACGCGACGTCAGGGTGGTCGGGCGAGGTGAAGGCGACCGGACCGTACCGGATCGCGGGCACCGGCCAGACGTTTGACGTCACCGAAGAGGATATCCTGCAGGGACGCACCATTAACTGACGAGGATGCGGTCTTCAGTCATCTACGGTGACGTCTTTACCAGACACGACATGGAGGCTCACCCCGAGTCGGGTGCCCGGTTACGGGCGGCCCTCTCGGGGATCCCGGAAAGCGTGAGGTGGCGTGCCCCCGTCCGCGCCACCGAGAGCGACCTGGAACGGGTTCACGACCCGCGATACATCAGGTGGGTACGGAAGATGGCGACGGGAACCTGTTTTCTGGACGTGAACACCTACGTCACCTGCCACTCCTTCGATGCCGCATCCTATGCCGCCGGGTCGACCTTCGCGGCGGTGGAGCGCACACTCGAGGGCGAGCACCTCTTCGCTCTCGTCCGCCCGCCGGGCCACCATGCCGAGCCCGATCGCGCGATGGGGTTCTGCATCTTCAACAACGCCGCCGTCGCGGCGGCGAAAGCACTTTTATCGGTCGACCGGGTGGCGATCCTCGACTGGGACCTGCACCACGGCAACGGCACCCAGACGGCGTTTTACGGGAGCGACCGGGTGCTCTTCTGCTCGGTACACGAGGAGAACAGTTTCCCGAAGACCGGGTGGGTGGACGAGATCGGCACCGGCGCGGGCCGGGGCTACACCCTCAACGCCCCGCTTGCGGCGGGGTCCACCATCGCCGATTACCGGCACGTCTTCGAGGAGGTCTTCATCCCGGCGCTCGTCCGGTTCCGGCCCGACGTCCTGATCGTCTCGGCCGGGCAGGACGCCCTCTCCGACGACGAACACGGGCGGATGCATCTCGAACCCGATGATTACGGCGTGCTCGCCAGGATGTTGATCGACGGCACGGATCTTCCACTCGCGCTGACGCTCGAAGGGGGCTACGGCCCGTCGCTCGGGAAGGCTATCGACGCGATATTCCGTGCCCTCGCGGGGAAGCGCTTTGAGCCCGCCGAGAGGCCACTGAACCGGGGGACGGAAAGGGTTGCGGATCTCCTGAAGAAGGTCCGGTTCTGCTAAGCAGCCCCTTTCGACCGGTGAACCGGCAGTGTGCCGGTGTGGAAGGGGAGATGACATGGGCTCATGCATGGCCTCATGTGAAGACGCGAGGTCCGGCTCTGTTGAAACCCTGTTCCGATCTTCATCCTTTCCCTGATGAGGCTGGTGCCAGATCAGGCTGCCCCCGGAACGACCTTTTTCTCGGGCATGTCCTCATGCAGTGGACCGTGGTGGCTATCGCAACCGGGGGTGGGGCTGACGGGGAGGGGGAGACCCCCTCCCCTGTCTCTTACGCGCGAAGAACCGCATACCTCATCGACCCCCCCCCCCCCCCCCCCCCCCCCCCCCCCCCCCCCCCCCCCCCCCGCCGCCCCCCCCC
>NZ_DAFZ01000055.1 GCF_002498065.1 Methanoculleus sp. UBA208
CCTCCGCTGTCCCCTCCCCCCATGGCGATACTCCCTCGAAATCCGTATCCGGGGCGCGATATTCTGAAATATGACCCGCTGAAGGGGTGATGGACGGAACATCTGGAGCATGAGGGGCCATCAGACTTCGAGATGCGACGCTTCGTTAGAACCTGAGCAGGAGCACTCGAAGGTGCAAGTGGTGTAACCTTAGCGGGACCCAGCGACGGGGTTATGTGTTCGGGACAAACCAGACCCGCAGACCCGGAACCGTTTCCCGGGACACCACGGCATACAAAAAAACCAGATCGTTCATATCCCCCGGCGATGTATAGGAAAAGTATGCCCGCAAAGAGCGAATTCGGCAGAGGGTTCGTCGTCAACCTGACGCTGCTTTCACGGCACTTCGGCCTGCCCCCCGAGAAAGCCTTCTATGGCGCCGCGGATCACCTCAACGACTTCATCGTGCCGGAGCAGTTCCGGGGAACCGAGATCGAGGAACTTGTCGAGCGCCTCCGCAAGATGATGATCTGGCACCAGCCCGGTACCCTGGACAAGGAAGATGCTGCCGACGTAAAACGGCTCCTCAACCGGCTCGCGATCGCGGTCGACAGAGAACTCGGCATACCCGATCCCGATACGGGAAAATACGATTGACGGGAGCGCGTGCTTCCCTGCCCGGGACCGGGATCGGACGGGACGCCGGGGCTTCCCGGGCACGCCTGCGCTGGAGCCCCATCAAACCGTAAAGCAGCAAGATAACCTCAAAACAGGGAATTTCCCGGAGCCATACAATATAAGTGGTCATAAAACCAATATATACTGTGAATTTTGCTGCGATTCAGGACACCGCTTGTTCAGCGGAGGTCACAGATGACTGATACCTACGATGCTTCACACATCACGGTACTGGAAGGCCTGAGGCCTGTGCGGGAACGTCCCGCCATGTACATCGGCAGCACGGATAGCCGGGGGCTGCACCACCTGGTCTACGAGGTCGTGGACAACGCCGTAGACGAGGCGCTCGCCGGGTTCTGCGATCTGATCCAGGTGGTCATCAACCGGGACGGCTCGGTCTCGGTTGATGATAACGGCCGTGGCATTCCGGTCGACCTCATGCCCCAGTACGGCAAGAGCGCTCTCGAGATCGTTCTCACCGTGCTCCACGCAGGCGGAAAGTTCGATAAGAACACCTACCAGGTGTCCGGCGGGCTGCACGGCGTCGGCGTCTCGGTCGTCAACGCCCTCTCGAGTTGGCTCGATGCAACGGTCTTCAAGGACGGCAACGTCTATGCGATGCAGTTCCGGCAGGGTCTGGTCGCAAAACCCCTCTCCAGCCGTCCCGAGACCGAGCACGAGATGGAGGCGCGGTACGAGGAACGCTATGGTGCCCGGGCCGGGCAGCCGCTCGACTACGAGCGGCTCCGGGGAACCCGGATCACGTTCCAGCCCGACCGGTCGATATTCGAGACCGTCGAGTTCGATTACGACGTGCTGGACCACCGGCTCCGCGAGCTCGCCTACTTAAACAGCGGCCTCACGATAGTCCTCCGGGACGAGCGCACCGGTGACTGCGCCACCTACTGCTTCGAGGACGGGATCCGGCAGTTCGTCGCCCATCTCGGCGAGGGGAAGGAGAGCCTCCACGACGATATCATCTACTTCCAGAAGCGCGACCCCGAGAGCATGGTCGAGGTCGAGGTCGCCCTGCAGTACAACAACTCATACTCAGAAACGATCTACACCTACGTCAACAGCGTCAACACACGGGAGGGCGGCACCCACCTCGAGGGGTTCCGGAGCGCCATCACCCGGGCGATCAACAGCGCCGCCCGCAGGAACAACCTCCTCAAGAACAACGACGCGCAGGTGAAGGGTGAAGACGTCAGGGAGGGGCTCGCCTCCGTCATCAGCACCCGGGTGGCGAACCCGCAGTTCGAGGGGCAGACCAAGATGCGCCTTGGAAACAGCAACGTCCGGGGCATCGTGGACTCGCTCGTCTACTCGTCGCTCATCGAGTACTTCGAGGAGCACCCCAAAACCCTCCAGGCGATCGTGGAGAAGGCGATGGCAGCCGCCCGGGCCCGGGAAGCCGCCCGGAATGCGCGCGAACTCGCCCGGCGGAAGAGCACGCTGGAGTCGACCGGCCTTCCCGGGAAACTTGCCGACTGCCAGGAGCGGGACCCGGCGAAAAGCGAGATTTACATCGTGGAAGGAGATTCAGCAGGCGGTTCCGCGAAACAGGGGCGGGACCGGAAGTTCCAGGCGATCCTCCCCCTGCGGGGGAAGATCCTGAACGTCGAGAAGGCATCGGAGCACAAGATCCTGAAAAACGCCGAGATCCAGGCGCTCATTTCCGCTATCGGCACCGGGGTCGGCGACAACTTCGACGCGGAACGGGCCCGGTACCACCGGATCATCCTGATGACCGATGCGGATGTCGACGGCGCGCACATCCGGACGCTCCTCCTCACGTTCTTCTACCGCTATATGGCGGGCCTCGTCGAGAACGGCTACATCTACATCGCCCAGCCGCCTCTCTACCGGATAGCGAGGGGCAAACAGGAGCAGTATGTCTACCGCGAGGAGGAGATGCGGGATATCCTCGCCGAGTGGGGCGAGAAAGGCGTCTCGATCCAGCGCTACAAGGGTCTCGGTGAGATGAACGCCGGGCAGCTCTGGAGCACCACAATGGACCCGGCGAACCGGATCCTCAAACAGGTGAAGATCGAGGACGCCGTCTACGCAAACGACATATTCGAGAAACTTATGGGAGAGAATGTGGACGCCCGGAGAGATTTCATCCGCCGGCATGCAAAGGAGGTGAGCAACCTTGACATCTGAAGGGGTTGTCCCGATCAACATCGAAGAGGAGATGAAATCGTGCTACATCGACTACGCGATGAGCGTGATCATCGGCCGGGCCATCCCCGACGTGAGAGACGGCTTGAAGCCGGTCCATCGCCGCACCCTCTACGCGATGTGGGAGATGGGCAACACGAGCGACAAGCCCTACAAGAAGAGCGCCCGTGTTGTCGGAGATGTGATGGGTAAGTACCATCCCCACGGCGATTCGGCCATCTACGATACGCTGGTAAAGATGGCGCAGCCCTTCTCCTACCGCCACATGCTGGTGGACGGACAGGGAAACTTCGGGTCTATCGACGGGGACTCCGCCGCCGCCATGCGATACACGGAGGCCAGGCTCACGAAGATCTCGGAGGAGCTCCTGGCCGACATCGACAAAAAGACGGTCGATTTTGTCCCCAACTTCGATGAGTCGCTCGAGGAGCCCAGTGTCCTCCCGGCCAGGGTTCCAAACCTCCTCGTCAACGGGTCGAGCGGGATCGCCGTCGGCATGGCGACGAATCTGCCGCCCCACAACCTCCGGGAGGTCTGCGAGGCGACCTGCCGCGTCATCGACGAACCCGGCATCTCCACGGAGGAGCTGATGCGGATCATGCCCGGGCCGGATTTCCCGACCGGCGGGATCATGATGGGCACCGCAGGCGTCCGGGACGCCTACCTGACCGGACGCGGGAAGTGCGTTGTCAGGGGCGTCGCGGAGATCGAGGAGGAGGGCCGGACACCGCAGATCGTCATAACCGAGATCCCCTACCAGGTGAACAAGGCACGCCTGATCGAGCATATCGCCTCCCTCGTCCGCGACAAAAGGATCGAGGGGATCGCCGACATCCGCGACGAGTCCGACCGTGACGGCATGCGAGTCGTGATCGACCTTAAAAAGGGCGCCGCGCCCCAGGTGATCCTGAACTTCCTCTACAAACACACGGCGCTCGAGTCCTCCTTCGGCATCATCAACCTCGCGATCGTCGACCGCCAGCCCCGCACCTTAAACCTCAAGGAGATCATCCACGAGTTCCTCAAGCACCGGGTGGACGTGGTCCGGCGGAGGACCGAGTTCGATCTCGCGAAGACCGAGGAGCGGATGCACATCCTCCGCGGCCTCCTCGTCGCGCTCGACAACATCGACGCGGTCATCGCGACCATCCGGGCTTCCGGAACGACCGAGGAGGCGCAGCAGGCCCTGGTGGCGAAGTTTGCACTGGACGAGGTGCAGGCGGACGCTATACTGAAGATGCAACTCCGGAGGCTTGCGGCGCTCGAACACCAGAAGATCCTGGACGAACGCGATACCCTTGCAGCGGAGATCGAGCGGCTCACCGCCATCCTCGCAAGCGAAGCGAGCATCCTCGCCGAGATCAGGAAGGAGCTCGCCGAGATCGGTGTGCGCTACGGCGATGAGCGGAGAACCCGGATCGCGCACGCAGTCGAGGCGCTCGACAAAGAGGACCTCATCGAGGACAAACCGATGCTGGTCTCGCTCACCTCCTCGAATTACGTGAAGAGGATCGACCTCGACACCTACCGGAACCAGCGGCGCGGCGGTCACGGCGTCATCGGCATGGCGATGAAGGACAACGACGGCGTCGAGAGGGTCTTCGTCGCGAACATGCACGACAACCTTCTCTGCTTCACCAACAGGGGGAGGATGTACTGGCTGAAGGTCTACGACCTCCCCGAGGGGCAGCGGGCGAGCAAGGGCAAGGCCCTCGTCAACCTCTTAAACCTCGCCGGCGAAGAACGGGTGACCGCGGTGATCCCGGTCAGGGAGTTCCGGGCCGACCGCTTCCTCTTCTTCGCGACGAGGGGAGGAACGGTCGCGAAGATGGCGCTCGACGAGTTCTCGCGGCCCCGGCAGACCGGGATCAACGCCATCAACCTCCGCGACGGCGATGCGCTGGTGGACGTGAAGGCGACCGACGGCAACCAGGAACTGATCCTGACAACGAAGTTCGGGCAGAGCCTCCGGTTCCATGAGGAGGCCGTCCGCCCGGTCCACCGCAACGCGATGGGGGTGCGGGGGATCAAGCTCCGCCACGGCGACGCCCTGCAGGCGGTATCGGTGGTCGAGGACGACCACCTCCTCACCATCACGGAGCAGGGCTACGGGAAACGGACCGATTTCGATGAGTTCCGCGGTCACGGCAGGGGCACGCTCGGCGTGCGGAACATCGTCGTCGACGCCCGGTCGGGTAACGTCGTCGGGTCGATGGCGGTATCCGACGACGACGAGATCATCGTGATGAGCGCGTCCGGCATCGTGATCCGGACGAAGGTTTCCGAAATCTCGATCCAGAAGCGTGGCACCCGCGGGGTCCGGATCATGAGGCTCGACGACGGTGACCGCGTCATCGGGTTTACGATCCTGGATACCGAGGAGAACGTGGAAGAGGCGTAAGCGCCCGTCTCCTCTCTTTCTGCACATTTTTTTTCGGGTTCCTGCGTAGCCTTCACCCTCAGAATTGACTGTTTTGATACCCTGCCACATAGAGAAACTTGCTGCACTAAATGGGAAGATATTTACCCAATAAGAGAAGGATGTGTTACATAGAGACATTATGAAACAGAGAACCTATCTCATCTGTGTTTTCCTGGTGGCGGCCGGCCTGATCCTTGCCCTCGGGTTCGGCCTGACGTCCGCAAACGTGATCGTCCCGGTCGTTGCCGTCGTCGTCGGCGTCGGCATCCTGGCCCTCTGCCGCCGCAGCGTGACCGAAGTCACGGAAGACGAACTTTCCACGATCCTGCACGGAAAAGCGGCGCTCAGCGCACTTGAGGTGACCATTATCGTCGCTGCGATCGGGTTTGCGGTGCTGATGACCTTCTCGTTCAACGGTGGGACCGGATCGACCCTGCATACCTACGACAACGGGTCGATCCGTGTCTCCTATGCGGTACTCTCCGCTCCCCCGGACTCGAAACCTCTCTACGAGAACTTCTGCCTCATCCCCGATGCGGCGAACCTGACCGGCGACGATCTCCTCGCCTTCGACGAGATGTTTGCCGAAGGCCACCGCATCCGTGATACGACCCGCGCGTTCGGTGTAGCGCTCGGCGCGGTCACGGTGCTGCTGACAGCACTGTATGGAGCGTTTTTGTGGCATTACAACAGAAGGTACGGAACGTAGAGCCGATGAAGAACAAGATCAAGGTCTTTCGCGCGATGCACGACATGACCCAGGAGGAACTTGCCGATGCGATCCGGGTCACCCGGCGGACGATCAACTCCATCGAGCGGGGGAAGTACAACCCCTCCATCGAGGTCGCCTACAGGATCGCGAAGACCTTCGGCGTCACCATCGAGGAGGTCTTCTGCTTCGAGGACGGCAAGGATGCGGAGGCCGGGCGATGATCCGCTGCGACCGCCTGACCAGGGTCTACAACGGCATCCCGGCCGTGGACGACCTCTGCCTCGAGATCCCCGCCGGCGAGGTCTTCGGGCTGCTCGGCCCGAACGGCGCCGGCAAGAGCACCACCATCCTGATGCTCGTCGGGCTCATCCAGCCGACCTCGGGCGCATGCTTCATCGACGGGGTCGAGGTCGCCGCCCACCCGATCGAGGTGAAGAAGAAGATCGGCTACATGCCCGAAGACGTCGGGTTCTACGCCGACCTCACCGCAGAAGAGAACCTCGACTACGCGGCGAGGTTCTACGGGCTGAAGGAGAACGAACGAAGAACACGGGTCGGCGACCTCCTCGCCCTCGTCGGGCTGGACGGTGTCGGGACGAAGGTCGGCGGCTACTCGAAAGGGATGCGGCAGCGGCTCGGCCTCGCCCGGGCCCTCGTTAACGATCCCGCCGTCGTCATCCTCGACGAGCCGACGGCAAACCTCGACCCCCGGGGGGTGCTGGACTACCGCCGGATCGTCAGGGAACTTGCCGAACGGGGAACGACCGTCCTCGTCTCCTCGCACATCCTCCCGGAGGTGAGCAAAGTCTGCACCTCCGTCGGGATCCTGGCACGCGGCAAACTCATCGCGTCCGGCGACCGGGAGATGCTCTCGCGCGCCGCGCTGCAGGACCGGGTGACGATCGACGTCGAGACCATGACCCCGATGCCCCGGCTCGACAGCCCGGAGATCCTCTCCGCGGAGTATTCGCAGGACGCCTGTTCCGCCCGGATCGTCGCGAAGAACGATATCAGCGCTCTCATCGCAGAGACCCTGTACGCCGAAGGTATCCTCCCCCGGCGGCTGGCGGTCGAGAAGCCCGACATGGAGGATATTCTGCTCTCGTACTACACGGAGGGAACCGCATGACCGCAACCGGACTGCGCATCATCGCGGGCAAGGAGTTCTCCGACCATCTCCGGAGCAGGCGGTTCCATCTCCTCTTCGCGATCCTGGCCGTCGTCGCCGCCGTCGGCATGATCACCGGAGCGGTCCAGTACTCAAAAGACCTCTCCGACTACAACGCGGTCCAGATGATCGCGGAGGGTGACGACGACCCGACGCTCGCCGGCAATCTTGCCGGGATGAAACCCTCCGTCCTTTCGGCATACTCCCAGATGGGAATGCTGATGGCCGGTATCGGCGTGGTGCTCGGGATCGCGATGGGATTCGACCTGGTGACCCGGGAGAAAGAGAGTAAATCCCTCAAAAGCCTGCTCGCCTACCCGGTGTTCCGCGACGAGGTGATCAACGGAAAGGCCCTCGGGGGCGTCGGCGCAATCGCGCTCGCGATGGGGGTCGTCCTGATCGTCTCCGTTGCAATCATGGCCCTGTTCGGCATCGTCCCGAACCTCGACGAACTGGTACGCATCCTGGTCTTCGGGGTGGCGTCGTTCCTCCTCGTCTTCACGTTCTTTGCCCTCGCCCTCCTGATGTCGACTGTCTCGAAGGACAGCGGGAGCGCCCTGCTGTACTCCCTGATCGTGATGATCGTCCTCTCTTCGTTCGTCCCGATCTTCGCGTACACCCCGGTATACTCGGCCGTCTTCGGCGACGCCCCCACCCCGCCGGGCATGTCCACCTACTCCTACCAGCAGAGTTCTTCGGCCTATATGGTGACGACAACAAAAGTCGGGGTTCAGGCATCCGACACCATAGACCCGGAAGCCCTCGCGGAGTACGAGCGGGCATCGAGAGAGTACATGAATCAGAAACGGACGATCACCGATATCGTCACGCTCGTCTCGCCTACCGGCAACTACCAGACGATTCTCGGCGCCGTATCGCAGCCTGCAGGGGATAGTACCCCGTGGCTCGGAAACCTCCTCGGCGCCCTCGCCTGCAACGTCATCGCCCTGCTCGCAATGCCCGCGGCCTTCTTCGCGCTGGCATGGGTCCGGTTCATGCGGGAGGATATCCGGTGACCAAAACCCCCTCATGGCCGGACAAGCCGGGCGTAGTGCTCATCATTCTCCTTGCCGGGCTGGGGGCGGCGACGGTCTCGAATCTCGGCGGGAGGGAGGTCGCCGTCTATCTAATGGCGGTACTGGGGGTAATGAGCGCAATCGTCGTGTACTTCAATGCGACGGCGATCGGTGCCCGGGCAAAGACCGAACGGCTCCGCGACATCGAGACCTGGAAGCCGGCCTCGTGGGCGATCTGGGTCGTTATCTTCTGACCGTTCCTGCCGTATTATCTCTGGAAGCGGAGCGCTCTCCGGCACCTCCCTCTTAAAAATAGGTTAAAATTCCGGTTTTCTGAAGTACTTCAGCGCCTCCGGCCGGTGCCGCTCAAGCTCCGCGAAGAAGTACTGCGAGAGTTGCGGGTCGGAGTCGTTGATCGCCTGCTGCAGGGTGCGCATCAGCCACCCCCGGATCTCCTGGCCCGCATCAAGCGTATTCATCACGACAACGACCGCCTCGTCCACATCCTGTCTGTCGTTCCATCGATAGGGCATAAACACCATCTCCGGAGGGGAAATACCCGCCTCGCCTATAAAGCGTTTACGGCGAGCACACCCCGGGCAGCCTCTCCGCACCGGGAACCGTCCCCGTAACGTGCCGGATCCCGGCACCCTGCACCACCGTCGCTTTCCGCGGGTTTTATCCGGATGAGAGACAACAGGATGCCTGGATGAGGTTGTCCATAATGTTTCGTACGACAATTAAGGTAGATACGCACGGGGAGGGGGAGATCGTCAACCTCACGCCCCAGATAGCGCAGGCGGTCGCCGAGAGCGGCGTGCGAGAGGGCCTCGCAAACGTCTTCGTCGCGGGCTCGACCGCCGCCGTCACCACCATCGAGTACGAGCCCGGGGTGCTCTCCGATCTCTCCCGGGCGCTCTCGGTCATCGCCCCGGCCGATATCCCCTACGCGCACGATGCGGCATGGGGCGACGGCAACGGACGGTCCCACGTCAGGGCGGCGATCGTCGGCCCGTCACTCTCCGTTCCGGTCATCGCCGGTGCGCTCGCGTGCGGCACCTGGCAGCAGATCGTCCTCCTGGAACTCGACGTGCGGTCGAGACGCGAAAGAACGGTCCACGTCACCGTCACGGGCTGAACGCCGCAAAATTGGGTGAGACATACGGCTTCGGCTGCCGGAGGGCAGGGTGCGGCGCCAGGACGGCAACCCCGGATAGTATCACCCTGCTTTCGGTCTTCGCCGGAATAGTTCAGGAAGAATTGGTTAATCGAGAGGTAACGTTTCGAGTTGAGATACCAGTTCCCAGATGCGGGTCCGTGCGTGGACCGGCATGTTCGGGTCGTTGCTGATCTCGTCGATCATGGAGATTGCGGTTGCGGCGCGAAGACCAATGCTCCTGGATTCGTCCTGGAGGACCGATTTGGTCGAGTCTGCGACGCGTCGGATATTGCGTGGAATGGTGGAATCCTCACTGATATTCTGCAGCATCTGGATGCAGATCCGTATTGTTTCGTCTGGACTTGCCATTAGAATTACCCCTCTATTATTAATGGCATCCAGACATATATAAGTTCATTAAGGGAGTTCAACGAAATGACGGCTGATCAGGCTGACGAAGTCATGGCCGGGTACCTCCTCAAGGGAGGAAAGATGCTCGCTAAATCCTGCAAAGTCTGCGGCTATCCTCTGTTTGAGTATAAGGGAGAGACACAGTGCGTCGTCTGCCCGCTTGCTGCGTCACAAGAACCTCTTCCCGAACCCGAGCCCCCTGCACCGGCCCCGGAGTCCGGACAGTCTTCCGCACCGGCGGCGGCCGCCCGGGAACCGCAGGGCGAGGCTGCCGCGGAACTCGAGCGGACGATCGTCCATCTCTGTGAGCGCATCAGGGGCGAGCAGAGGCCCGACGAGTGCCTGGCCCTGATGAAGGCGGTTAAAAAGGGCGCAGAAGCCCTCGCAACACTGGGTCAGCGGTAAGATCTCCGGGCAAGATCCCATATCGCACGGGCGGTCTTTTCCCCGATCCCGTGCACCGCCGCCAGTTCCTCCGGTTCGGCATCGACGATCGCCTTGAGCGAGCCGAAGTGTTCGAGGAGGAGACGTGCGCTTTTTAAACCGACGTTCGGAAACGCAGCGAGCGCGTACTCCTGCTCTTCACGAACCGAGCGGTATGATTTCTTCGGGTGCACCTTCCGCTCTCCCCGCTCGCTCCCCTCCCGCTGTGCGAGGACGTAGAGCGTCTCGGCGGTGTCGTCCGCGTCCCGCGTGCGGATCAGCGCGACACCCATGTCGACCGTTATGGCGGCAAGCGTACCCCGGACGGCGTTCGGGTGGATATTCCTCACCCCGTAGAGGTCGTCCTCTCCTTCGATGATCAGGACGGGGCGCGGCACCGCGTCGGCCATCGCCCTGATCTGCCCGAAGAGGTCGCGCTCGACGAGGGTGTTCATGAAGTCCTGCACGGTTTTGCGCTCGACGAGGATACGGTCGCCGATGGCGTAGTCGCCGAACTCGAGGCGCTCCAGCGTGATCGACGCCCCGAGTTCGTGCAGGCGCCCGGCGACCCGCGACGACGTCTCCCGGTCGTCGACGGTGATCGCCGGGCCCGCGGGGGCAAACGAGAGGAAGTCCACCTGTCTGGTGGCGGCCGGGACAGACGGGGCGGGAGCGGGTGCGGGCGCGGTGCTCATGCTCCTGATTCCCGTCACCATCGCCCGCTCCCGGGTCTGGCTCACGTACCGGAACGTCTCGTCAGACGTGCCTTTCGTCACCAGCACGACGATTGAACCGCTGCCGCTCCTTCCGGTCCGCCCCTTCCGCTGGATGCTCCGGATCTCCGAGGGGACGGCCTCGTAGAAGATCACCATATCGGTCGAGGGGACGTCGAGCCCCTCCTC
>NZ_DAFZ01000027.1 GCF_002498065.1 Methanoculleus sp. UBA208
CCCCTCGAAATCCGTGCACGGGTGTGCCACAAGTGCTTCATCTGCCACTCAAGAACAACAAAACGTAAAAACAATTTCTCAAGAGAAAGGGATTTGAGAATCCTCACCGGATCTCCACGCCTCTCAACCGCACCCCCGGCTCCTCCGTCACCTCGCCGACCACCCGGGCTTCGGGAACGATCGACCGGATCGCGGCCACGCTTTCGGCCGGGGCGACGAAGGCGTAGCCCATGCCCATGTTGAAGGTGCGGTACATCTCCGCGTCACCGATCCCGCCGGTCTCCTGCAGCCAGGAAAAGATCTCGGGGACCGGGAGGGGGTCGGTGAAGGAGAACCCGTACTCCGAGAGCCTCTTGAAGTTCAGGAGGCCGCCGCCGGTGACGTGGCACATGCCGTGGACTGTGCAGGCCTCCGTCACACGGAGCACCTCTGAATAGATCCGGGTCGGCGTCAGGAGTTCTTCGCCGACGGTTTTCCCGTTCGGGAGAAGGGTGTCGTAGGAGGCGCAGTCCTCGACGACCTTACGGGCGAGGGTTAAGCCGTTGCTGTGGACGCCGCTCGAGGGAACGCCGACGATCAGATCGCCGGGGACGATCCCCTCGCCGGTGACGACCTTCTCCTTCTCCTGGACCCCGAGACAGGTCCCCGCGAGGTCGAGGCCGTTCACGAGCCCCTTGAGGGTCGCGGTCTCGCCGCCGACGATGTTCATGTTCGCGAGCCTCGCCCCCTCGTTCAGTCCTTCGCCGATCTGGGCCATCTTCTCAGGCAGGAGCGCGTCGGTCGCGATGTAGTCGACGAACGCCACGGGTTCGAGGTTCATCACGTAGAGGTCGTTTACGTTCATCGCGATGCAGTCGATCCCGACGGTGTGCCAGTCCTGCAGGGCGTCCGCGACGAGCATCTTCGTGCCGACGCCGTCGACCGCGAGCGCGAGGACATACGGGCCGAAGTCGATCAGCCCGGCAAAATGCCCGACCTTCCCGAGCATCGAAAAAGCGCCGGCCCTCCGGTAGGTGAGGCTGTCGATCAGCGCCCGCACCGCCCGGGCTTCGAGGTCGATATCGACCCCGGCTTCGCGGTAGGTATGTTCTTCACTCATCTGAGTTCTCCGAGAGACGGAATTCATCGTGCAGCACCTGCAGGGCCCGTTTGCCGTCCCCGGCCTTCACGACGAAGGAGACGTTCACCTCGCTTGAACCCTGCGAGATCATCATCATGTTGATGTTGGCCCGGCCGAGTGCGGAGAAGATCCGGCCGCCGGTTCCGGGAGTGCCGGCCATCCCCGCACCCACGACCGCGAGCGCAACGACGTCCCGATCGTAGGTGACCTCGCGCACGACGCCCTGCTTCACGATCGGGTCGAGGGCGGCTATCGCGGCGTCCAGGTGGGATTCGTCGATGATGAGGGAGATGTTTGCCTCGCTCGAGCCCTGCGAGATCATCATGACGTTCACCTCCCGCTCGGCGAGCGCGGAAAAGATCGTCTTCGCGACACCGGGCCGGCCGATCATCTGCGCGCCGTTGATGTTGACCAGCGCCACCTTCTCGATCAGGGCGATGGCCTTGACCACCCGCAACTCCCGGTGCTCGTCGCGGAGGACGAGGGTGCCGGGGACTTCGGGCCTGAACGAGTTTTTGACCCGGATCGGGATATCTTTCTGCATCGCGGGTTCGATCGACCGCGGGTGGAGGACCTTCGCGCCGAAGTAGGAGAGCTCCATCACCTCGAGGTATGAGATGTCGTCGAGCACCCGGGCATCCTTGATGATCCGGGGATCGGAGGTCATCACTCCGTCGACGTCGGTCCAGATCCAGATCTCGTCGGCATCGATCCCGGCACCGATGATAGCGGCCGAGTAATCGGAACCGCTCCGGCCGAGGGTGGTGATGACACCCTGCTCGGTCGCTCCCATGAAGCCCATGATCACCGGGACGGTGTCGGCGAGCAGCGGGGCGACCCGGTGCCGGATGTTCGCCTCGCTCGCCGGGAGAGCACGGGCGTCCCCGTGATTCACCGTCGTGATTATCCCGGCCTCGGCGCCGTCGAGGGCGACCGAAGAGATGCCGCGCTGGCGGAGGGCGGCGCTCACGATCGGGGCGGAGAGCCGCTCCCCGAAGGAGACGATATAGTCGCGGGACCGGGGAGTCAGCTCCTTGAGGGTGTATACTGCGGTGAGGATGTTCTGCAGCCGGGTGAGCCGGTCGTCGATGACCGCCGTCACCTCGTCGACGTAGTCGGGGGCCGTCTCCTCGAGGAGCCGGGTGTGCCGGGTCCGCATCGCGGAGAGGAGCGTCCCGATCTGGGGCTGCTCCTTGCTTGCTATGACCTCGTCGGCCACCGCGATGATCTGGTCGGTGACCCCGGAGCATGCCGATACGACCACCGCGACTTCGTCGCCTGCTGCACGGTTTGATTCTACAATGTCTGCGACCCGCCGGATACAGTCTGCCTCACCGACGGAGGTGCCGCCAAATTTCATTAAAAGCCTCATTCTGGCTCACTCGTCCCTGCAATTACTTTATGGTATTATACAACGCACCGACTAATAAGATGCTTGTTGACGAGATTGTGGACGCGCACGTACTGGTTATCGGAAGTGGCGGCGCCGGGGTACGGGCTGCCGTCGAGGCCTCCCGGTACGGCGGCGTGGTCCTGGTCTCCAAGACCATCGCCGGCAAGGGCGGGTGCACGACGATGGCGGAGGGCGGTTACAACGCCGTGCTGCGGGAAGAGGACTCAGTCCGGGTCCACCGCGACGATACGCTGAAAGGCGGGGCGTACTTAAATGATCCTGCGCTCGTGGACGCACTGGTCCGCGAGGCGCCGGAGCGGATGGCGGATCTTGTCCGGTGGGGCGCTGTCTTCGACGTCACGGAGGACCGGCAGGTTGCGCAGCGGCCGTTCGGCGGGCAGCGGTTCCCCCGGACCTGCTACGCCGGGGACCGGACCGGCCACGAGATGATCATGACCCTCCTCGACCGGCTCGACGCGACCGATACGCATCTCTACCAGGAGGTCTCGGTCGTCGACTTCGTCAAGGACGAGAACGGTGCGGTCGCGGGCGCCGTTGCTCTCGACCGGGACGGGGACGTCGTGCTCTTCCGCTCCGACGCCACGGTGCTCGCGACCGGCGGGGGGACGCAGGCCTACGATATATCCACGAACTCCGCCGCCGGAACCGGGGACGGGTTCGCCATGGCCTACCGGGCGGGGGCGGAGCTGATCGACATGGAGATGGTCCAGTTCCACCCGACCGGAGCGGTCTACCCCTACGACGCCCGCGGGCGGCTGGTGACGGAGGCGGTCCGGGGTGAGGGGGGCATCCTCTTAAACGCGCGTCGGGAGCGGTTCATGGAGCGCTACGATCCCGAGCGGATGGAGCTCTCCACCCGGGACGTGGTTGCGAGAGCGATCGCGACCGAGGTGCTGGAAGGGCGCGGGACGAGCCGCGGCGGGGTCTACCTGGACGTGACCCACCTTCCGGCGGAACGGATCGAGGCCCGGCTCCCGGTGATGCTCGAGCAGTTCCTCGCCTTCGGTGTGGATATCCGGCGGGAGCCGATGGAGGTCGCTCCCACCGCCCACCATATCATGGGCGGGGTCCGGATCACACCGGAGTGCCGGACGACTATCCCCGGCCTCTTCGCCTGCGGCGAGGTGACCGGCGGGGTGCATGGCGCAAACCGCCTCGGCGGGAACGCCCTTGCCGATACGCAGGTCTTCGGGAAGCGGGCCGGGGAGTTCGCCGGGAAGGCGCCTGCACGAAGCGGCCGGGTGGATCCCGCCGGGGTCGATGAGGTAACCCGGATGCTCGACGGCTTCTTCGAGGGGGCGATAAGCCCCGCGGACGTCAGGAAGGACCTGAAACTCACGATGTGGAACCAGGCCGGGATCTTCAGGAGCGCCCCCGACCTCCGGACGGCGCTCGGGCACGTCCGGCGACTGGCGGACAAGCGGCTCTGCGCCGCCTCGACCGCGAACCTTCTCGAGTGCTGCACGATCCGGAACATGTGCACCACGGCGTCCCTGATCGTCCGGTGCGCCCTCCTGCGGCCCGAGAACCGGGGGGCTCACGTCCGGCTGGACGCGGAGGTCGTGACCGACCCGGCGACATCGCCGTTCTCCCACACCTACGTCTCGCTCGCCCGGGAGGGGATCGAGCGGCGGGAGGTGGCGGCATGAAAGAGATCACGATCCGGGTCTCGCGCTACGACCCGGCCGCGGACGCGGAGCCGCACTTCGAGGAGTACACGGTCCGGGTCAACGAGGGCGCCCGGGTGCTCCATGCCCTCCACGCGGTCCGCGACGAGCACGACTCGACGCTCGCCTACCGCTACTGCTGCGGGTCCGGGCAGTGCGGAAGCTGCGCCGTCCGGGTGGACGGGAAACCCGTCCTCGCCTGCATGGAGGAGGCTCGCGACGGTATGACGGTCGAGCCGCTGGACCTCCCGGTTCTAAAAGACCTGATGGTCGACCTGGAGCCGGTGATAGCAAAGATTGCCCGGATATGCCCGGCACCGGACGCAGCCCTCCCGGCAAGGGAGGAGATCGAAGCGATCAAGCCCCTCCGGGACTGCATCGAGTGCCTCTGCTGCGTATCGGCCTGCCCGGCGCTCCAGGTGACGGATTTCGCCGGGCCGACGGTGCTCCGGCAGGAGATGCGCCTCGCCCTCGACCCCCGGGACTCGGGGGATCGGATCACCGACGCCATCGAGAAAGGGCTCTTCTACTGCACGACCTGCAAGCGCTGCACGGAAGTCTGCCCGAAAGATATCGACGTCCCGGGCAAGGCGATCGAGAAACTCCGGGAGCTCGCGAACCGCCGCGGGCTGACCCTCCCCCGCCACCAGGAGGTGGCGCGGCTGGTGCAGGAGACGGGACGGAGCGTGGAGCGGACGCAGCCGACCTTCCTCGAACAGGTGCCGGAGGTGATCGAGCCCGACGGCCCTGTCCGCGGCGAGGTGGGGTTCTTCGTCGGGTGCATGTTCAACGGCCGGGTGCCGCAGACGGCGCTCGATGCTATGGAGGTCATGAAGCGCAACGGCATCCGGGTGATCGTCCCCCACGACCAGGTCTGCTGCGGGTCACCGCTGATCCGGACGGGGCAGACGTCCTTCGTCGACGACCTGAAGCGAAAGAACATCGAGGCCTTCGCCCGTCGGGGGATCAAGACCGTGATGACGATCTGCGCCGGGTGCGGGGCGACGCTGAAGAACGATTACGAGACGCCGTTTGAGGTGAAAGACGTCACGGAGATCCTCACCGAGTACGGGATCGAGCCCCCGTCGAAACTCGACGTCCGGGCGACCTACCACGATCCCTGCCACCTCCTCCGCGGCCAGGGGATCAGCGAGCAGCCGCGGGAACTCCTGCGCCTGGGGGTAAAGGAGTTCGTCGAGATGCCCTCGCAGTGCTGCGGCGCCGGCGGCGGCGTCCGGTCGGGGGTGCCGGAGGAGGCGAAAGCCCTCGGCGCAAAGCGCGACGAATGCGTGAAGGCGACGGGCGCGGACGTCGTGGTGACGGTCTGCCCGTTCTGCGAGTTCCACATCGCGGACTGCACGGACGTGCCCGTCAAGAACCTGACGACGATCCTGCTCGAAGGCTACCGGAAGAAGGACGCGGAGCGGCAGGGCTCTGCATAAACTCCCCAACAACTTTTTTCTACCGGCGTGGGGGCCGGCGTCGCGGAACTATTCATGCGAGAGAGATGCCAACTCTCGACGAGGGATCCTGGAGATGAGAACGGCGGAGCAGGACGTCTTACATGCATTCGATCGCATGAAGGCCCTCGAGGGGTTCGAGAAGGTCCGCTTCATCATCCTCTACGGCCCGATCGCCGGGGGGGGCGAGAGCGGGGTCCGACATCGACCTCGCCGTCTACTACGACGGGGGCCGGGAGGAGGTCGCCCGGTTCCGGTTTGCGGCGCTCTCCGAACTCACCGACGACCGCTACGACATCCGGATCTTCTCCCTTCTGCCGCTCTATATCCGGACGGAGGTTCTCCGCGGACGGGTCGTCTACTGCCCCGACGAACGATTCCTCTACGACATCGCCTACCGGACAATCAGGGAGTTCGACGATTTCAAGCACCGGCTGTACGACTACATCGGGAAGGAGGCGATGGCGTGACTGAGGGGATCCGGGACACGGTCATCCGCATCAAACTCCTGGAGATGGCCGAGAGCGTCGATATGGCCAGAGGACACCTTCCCGATTCGGTCGAATCGTTCGAGAAGCTCGGTATAATAAAGGACGGCATCTACAAGCGTATCGAATACGCCATCGAGAATGTCTTTGACATTTGCGCTATCGTGAACTACCCCTCCCTGAAGGGAGGGGCTTCCTGCTTCATGGACAATACTTGCATCACAGAGATGTGATGTAGCGGTATCATCTCCACAGCACGGGAAATCGAAGATTTCCCTGGCTGGGAAATGCTCTGCATTTCCACAGGCTCGCAGGGCTGTTCCATCCCCACGCGGTGAATATTCACCGCAGCATTGTAGTCTCGATCGGCAACAAACCCGCAATACGAGCATTCATGCACTCTCACCGAGAGATCCTTCTCCACAATGCTTCCGCAGTTTGCGCACATCTGCGTTGTATTCCGGGGATCGACGCGAATGAAGTTCGTACCAGCGCTCTCAGCCTTATACGAAAGATAAGAGTAGAATCGTTCCCATGATACATCATGGATGCTCCTGCGGAGTCCACGAGATTTCCCGTTCTCTTTGAGATACTTGATATTCAGGTCCTCTACACAGATCGTCGCATAAGAATCAACGTATCCGCGGGAGAGTTTGTGCAGAAAATCATTCCTCTGGTGTGTGATATGGGCATATGCTTTCTCCAGTTTCTTCTTTGCTTTCTCCCAATTCTTTGAACTACGACGTTTTCGGGCAACGCTTTGCTGTAATTTCTTAATTCTGGCCCGTGATCGTTCAAAGAACCGGGGGTTCTCGATTGCCGCACCGTCACTATCGACCGCAAATGTGTTCAGACCGAGATCGATCCCAACAGATCGCCCTTTACGCTTCGATGCAGGCACTGTCTGCTCTGCCTGGATGATCACGTACCATTCGTCACCAGAACGGGTGATCAGAACACCTTTCACCTCTCCCGTGTACGGTCGATGCATGACGAACGGGATTGTTCCGATCTTCGAGAAGATGATTTTACTGTGTTCTTGGTCGATCTTGAACCCGGACTGGTTGTAGTTGAGTGTGCGGTACCGGGATGCGCTTTTGAACCGGAGTTTGCCGATCTTTCGTCCTCTCTTTTTTGTCTGCGAAAGAGCACGGATGTTACTCCAGAGGGTATAGTTCACCATCTGAAGCACTTTGGAGTACACGCCCTTCAGAAACGGATTCTCCTCTTTCAGCGTGACGATCCGCGCCTGCATGCCTCGCATCGTCGGAGCGAGCCCGGTCTCTCGTGCGGTAGTACACTCTTCGAGGAGGGTGTTGTAGAGCCACCGACAGGTATCGAGTGCAGTATTCAGCCGCGTCCTGGTAATTGCATCTGGATATGCTCGATACTTGTAGGAAATGAGCATGGACAACAAGAGAGTTCATCTGAAATAAGATATACGTGATCCGTGCGGGGTGAACGTGACGAAGGGCGGCTCCGCTTTCATCCCCACTCTGAACGGTGGGGACTTCCCGCTCCGCCCCCTTCACCCCCACAAGTTAAACACGGATCTCCATCTCGGCGTCCCTGGTAGCGATGAGGATATCCTTGAGAACCTTGTGCAGCACGGAGTATTCGGCTCCGGCATGCGGCAGAGCCTGAAGGCGATGAAGGGGTTCCGAAATATCGTCGTCCACCGCTATGGAGCAATCGATGACGCCCTTGCCTTCTCGATCCTGAAGGAGCACATCGGAGATTTCGCTCTTTTCCGGCAGGAGGTCGAGAGGTTCCTGCAGTCGCCGGAGGCGCAGGGCTCCGCGTGAAGCCTTGAAGTCGTCCCAAAAGTACCACGTGGTTGAAGATTCACAGGGCTCTGAATGCGATTACGAGCGTTCATACCGAATTGAACGATCTCCTGCATCAAATTGCTGAAACGGCTTCCCACCGGGAGTCGCACCTTTGGTGCGAAGAACGCGAAAGAGGTTGCCGGGAAAAACCCCGGACGTCACGGCTTCACGTGAAGCAAAAGAGTGACGTTGTCCCCTTCGGAAGGTAATCTACTCATCCAGCGTCCGGTACCACACGTTCATGCTCTCGAACCCGCCGCAGATGTTGGTGTTGTTGACGAGCGTCCCGGCCCAGGCGTACCCCGCCCGGGCGAACGTGGCGTTGATCGGGTACGAGAGCGCCCGGGCAATCGTGAAGGCGGTCTTCATCCCGGCAGCCCGCATCGCCTCCTCCATCCGGGAGAGGAGATAGATCGAGAGGTTCCGGCCCCGGAACGCCCGGTGCGTGGCGAAATCGGTCATCTCGACGTTCCCGTCCCCGGGATAGATCTCCGCCGAGGAAGCCGCGGCAATCCGGCCGTCTTCGGTGCGGACGAGGAAGTAGCGGTAGTCCCCGGCCATCGTCTCCCGCAGGTAGCCGGGATCGGCGATGGGAAACGGGTAGGTCGCAAAGACCTCGCCGTAGAGCGCGGCAAGGTCTTCGGCGTCGTCTTCCGCCGCAGGCGCACACGTCCAGCCGGGCGGCAGGTCGGCCGGGCGGGCATCACCGGCCTTCTCGCGGACGGCCGCGAGAACCGCGGCGGTCTCGGCCGACTCCCGCCGGCGTTTTGCATCAAGGAACTTCGATGCGAAATACCCGTCCTCCCTGCCCCGGAAGAACCGGGGAACCCGCGCCTCGACGACGTAGCCCCGGGCGATGAAGAGCGAGAGGGCGGAGGCGGGCACTTTTGCGAATATCTTCGTGTAGCCCTCGGTTTCTGCGAGCGCATCGAGATCGTCGAGAATTCCGGGGAGGTCGGCGGGAGAGAGGTGCATCACGTAGATGCGGTCGCTCACCCGCCCGTGCTGGACGAGGGTACCGCCGATCGTCGTGACGGTATCAGGACTCATTTCTCCGCTCGAACCGCTCGGTGTTCTCCGGGACGAGCGCTGTCGTCGGGTCCTCGTCGGAGAGGAGTTTGACGATCCCGACCGCTTTGGACTCGTCCGCGCCCTCGAGCTTCAGGTACTGGCTGCAGGTCGCGCACTTGCGATCGCACCAGACCGGTTCGTAGGAGTCGGGCTCCCGGTAGGTGGTGATCACCCCTTCGAAGTTGCGCAGCACCACCCGGTTCGTGGACCAGGAGATGAGGTACTGGGGCATCACCGGGATCTTCCCCCCGCCGCCGGGGGCGTCGATGACGTAGGTCGGGACCGCGAACCCGCTGGTGTGCCCGATGAGGTTCTCGATGATCTCGATCCCCTTCGAGACCGGGGTGCGGAAATGGGCGAGCCCCTCGGAGAGGTCGCACTGGTAGAGGTAGTAGGGGCGGACCCGGTTCCTGACGAGTTTGTGCACCAGGGTCTTCATGATCCGGGGGCAGTCGTTCACCCCCGCAAGCAGGACGGTCTGGTTGCCGAGCGGTATGCCGGCGTCGGCAAGCCTTGCGAGCGCCTTCTGCGAGGATGCCGTGATCTCCGCCGGGTGGTTGAAGTGGGTGTTCACCCAGAGCGGGTGGTGGCGGGCGAGCATCGCGCAGAGCTCCTCCGTAACCCGGTAGGGGAGGACGACCGGAGTCCGGGTGCCGATCCGGACCACCTCGACGTGCTCGATGTCGTCGAGTTCGGTCAGGATCCAGTCGAGGCGGTCGTCGGGGAGCATGAACGGGTCGCCCCGGAGAGGAGGACGTCCCGGATCTGGGGGTTCTCCCGGATGTAGTCGAGGCTCTCGATGACCTCGGCCTCTGAGGGGATGGAGTCGACGTCCCCGACCTTCCGCTTCCTGGTGCAGTGCCGGCAGTACATGGCGCAGACGTTGCTGACCAGGAAAAGCACCCGGTCGGGGTAGCGGTGGGTGATGCAGGGGGCGGGGTGGTCGGCGTCCTCGGCAAGCGGGTCCTCCATGTCGTCGGGCTCGACCTGCAGCTCCGCCGGAGACGGGAAGCACTGCATGAAGATCGGGTCGTTCCAGATATCCTTCGCGTCGATGAGCGAGAGGTAGTACGGGGTTATCCGCAGGGGGAACCGGTTCGCGGTCTCCTCCAGCGCTTTCCGTTCGTCTTCTCCGAACGATATGCCGAGCAGCCGCTCAAACGTGGATATATCGGTGATCGCGTGACGCACCTGCCACTTCCAGTCGCGCCACACTTCGACGGCGGTGCCTGCGTCGATCCTCTTTGCTATCTTCTGTTGATTGTTTGATAAAGCGGTCATTTGAAGCTCCTCCGGTTCACAACTGTACCGCCAACCATATATAACAGGATCGATCTCCCCTAAAAGAGCCCGGAAATCGAAACTGAGGCATAGGAAACGGGATCACCAGATAAAGCACCATACGCCGGAAGGGGTTCAGTCCTGCCCTTCCCCGCGCTTTAAGAGCATCATGCTCGTGAAGATCCCTGAAAAAACGACCTGCATCCCGGCGAGGAAGAGGGCCAGCGCCCAGACGGCGTTTGCGATCTGGAAGAGCGGGCCGAACCCTGTGGCGGCCCAGTCCCGGAGGATGCCGAGCCCGACGAGGCCGCCGCCGGCCATCAGCAGGATGCCGGCGAGGAGTTCCCGCTCGAGGTTGTGGTAGTTCATGAGCCGGGAGACGAACGGTCCCGCCTCGCCGTAGCCCTGGACGGCCGAGTAGACGGCGATGTTGACCCCGGCAACGAGCGCCTGGATCCCGCCGATGAAGAAGAGGGCGGCGAGGATGAAGGAGTGGATGAACGAGGTCTCGACCTCTCCCCGCAGGGCAAAGATGATCATCAGGAAGAAGCCGAAGACCGTGAAGATCAGTCCCGGAACGGTGATGAAGGGGATCGGCCGGTAGAGGAGCATGAACCGGACGTGCCGCCAGCCGTCGGAGAAACTCTGCAGGTTCGAGGGCGCGACCCGCGGGTAATAGGTGATCGGGACTTCTTCAATCCGGAGCCCGGCTTTCGCCGCCTCGATGATCATCTCGCTTGCAAACTCCATCCCCCCGGTCTTGAGGTTCATCCGCCCGAGCGCCTCACGCCGGAACGCCCGGAGGCCCGTGTGCGCATCCGATATCCGGATGCCAAACACCCGGTTGAGGAGCCAGGTTAAGAGGGGGTTGCCCACGTACTGGTGGAGGAGGGGCATCGCTCCCGGCCGGATCTCCCCCCGGAGCCGGGAGCCGAGGGCCATGTCGGCGCCGGCGTCGAGCCGGGCGAGGAGCTTGGGGATCTCCAGGAAGTCGTAGGTGTTGTCCGCATCCCCGATGACGATGTACTCCCCCCGGGCGCACGCGAGCCCGGCGAGGTAGGCGTTCCCGTAGCCGCGCTTCTTCGGCCGGACGACCGTGGCCCCGAGGTCCCGGGCGATCGTTGCCGTCCGGTCGTCGGAGGAGTCGGCGATGATGATCTCGCCGTCGATCGAGAGATCGGCAAAGACCGTCCGGATCTTTCCGATGCACTCGCCGATGGTGGCTTCTTCGTTGAGGGCCGGGAGGACGACGGAGAGGGCGGGGGTATTCATTTTCTGGAATAGTATCGGGCTCTTGGGGTATAGAGTGTATCGATTGGCGTGCGGGGTTCGGGGGCCGGCGTCCTTCGTCTTCCGGTAGCTTTCGACCGATGCTGTGGATCCATCATGAAAATGATAATCTCCGGCTATAACTCCCCGCGAAGAGCGTTTGAGAGAGACATGAGCGGGAGACAGGCCGCGCCCGTTCCATAAGAGTGGTCGTTCGATACCTTTATCGCGCCAACGGGGCGATCAATCAGTATGGCTGCCCCCGGCACCGCACGTGAGCACAAACTGCGACTTAAAACCGAGCTGGAGAGGTTCGTCGACCGCTGGAGCCGGGACCCCTCGATCAGGAAGATAATTCTCTTCGGTTCGGCTGCCCGGGGCGATGTCCGTTGCGACAGCGATCTCGATCTCGTCGTTGTTCAGGAGACAGATAAGAAGTTTTTATCACGTCTTGAGCCGTTTTATCGCGATGCTCGTATCGCCATGGATATTCTGGTGTATACCCCGGACGAGTTCGCTGCCATGCAGGAAGGGATTTTTCTTAAGAATGCGTTACAGGACGGTGTTGTACTCTATGAAGCAGGAGCCCGAAAAAGAAGGAACCCGATGGCTGAAACAGGCAGAACGCGACCTTGACGATGCAGAGTATGCTTTTGCCGGCGAGAGGTACAACCTGACCTGCTTCCTGGCCCAGCAGGCTGCAGAGAAGGCCATCAAGGCATACCTCTATCTCTCCGGAGAGGAGAGAGTGCTCGGCCATTCCGTCGCGGACCTCCTTAACAGGGCCTCCTCACTCAACAGCGCCTTCGGCACCATCTCGCGGGCAAGGACACTCGACCTCTATTATATCCCAACCCGCTATCCGAACGGGATTCCGGGAGGCCTGCCGTACGAGGCGTTCGATCGGGAGGAAGGCGAGAAGGCCCTGGCTCTCGCTACCCCCGTCATCGACCTCGTCAAGGAGATGTTCTCGGGCTAGTGCCGTGCCGGGCGGTGCTGGGATATGGATCGGCAGCCCGGAGTTGCGCCCTTAGTCCCGTGGCCTCGTGCAGGAGACGAACCGCGGAACCCCTATATAGTGTCATAGATAACTCTCCAGTGGAGGGGATCAACTGTCAGATACTCGTCTCCGCTACACGGTCCTTATGGAGCAGAATGAGGAGGGAGGGTATACCGTAACGGTGCCGTCCCTCCCGGGGTGCATCAGCGAGGGGTCTACCTGGGAAGAGGCGCTGGCACACGTCGAGGAGGCGATCGCGGGGTATATCGAGGTAGCCAGGAAACTCGGCAAACCCATTCCGGTTGAAGTATCCGTACCCGTCAACTACCCCCGACTGAAGTCGGGGGCATGATCCCATAGGCGGCACCATGCTCTTTACAGGCTTGCGATTCCACCTCTCCCCCGGTGTCGGGGGAGCAGACCGCAATAGGCCGGTTGACAGCGGCCCTGGCGGCGATGTTCTTCGCCGCGTTGAGGTCGGCGTTCTCGGTATGCCCGCAGGCGCGGCAGCGAAACGCTGCCTGGGTCGGCCGGTTATCGGGGTGGACGAACCCGCAGACGCTGCACTGCTGGCTCGTATACGCCCCATCGATCACCTGCACCCGGACCCCTGCCCGGCGGGCCTTGTACTCGATGGAGGATCGGAGCTGATGAAACGCCCACTTATGGTGTCGTTCGCGCTGGCCCTTCGTAACCGTGGTCCGCAGGAGAATGCCCTTGAGGTCTTCGAGAGCAATCCCCCGCTTTGTGCCTTCTGCCGCGCAAACGATTCTTTTGCTGATGGCGTGGTTGGTATCGGTCTTGAACCGGCGCTCTCTGCCGGCGATCTGCTGTAGTTTCCGTTTGGCCGATTTGGTGCCGGTCTTCTGGAGAACCCCCTTGAGTCTGCCGTACCGCTTCCGCACCTTCTCGGTGGCCTCGCTGGAGAAGGTTGCTCCGTCGCTCGTGGTGGCGATCGTCACCACCCCGAGATCGACCCCGAGGTACTCGGAAGGTTCGGCAGGATCGATGTCGGGAGTCTCCACGGTCGCGTAGAGCCAGAAGGCTCCGTCCCGGTAGACGAGGTCGGTCTGCCTGACGGTCGCGACCGCCGGGAAGTGATCGGGCTTGCTGTACCAGAGTTTGATCCGGCCGTCCAGCGTCCAGATGCTCACCCTACTCTGCCCGATGGAGAGCACCCGGGCATCGTAGCAGATGGCCCCGTGCTCCCGGAACGAGAGCTTGGTGAAGATCTTCAAGGGTTTGCCGAGAACGGCAAGCACCTTGTTCTGCTCCTTGATCGCTTCCCGGGTGCTCCGGTAACTCCCGGCAACCTTGCGGATGGCGAGCTGGGCCATCTGCGCCGAGAGCCCGAAGGTCTCCCGGACGTGGCGGTACAGCCGGTTCTGCAGACCGATGTTGGAGAACTGACGTTCAGAAAAGGCAACCGGCGAAACCGCGTTGCAGGCGGCATTGTACCGCTCCATTGTGGCGAACAGCATCTGCCGTTCGGCGGGAGACGCAACCAACCGCAACTTCGTCACCGATTGCATACACTGTTTCGATGGACGCTCGCCCGGCATAAAGAATACCCGCACGGGGCGAAAGTGTATTGTGATATGCGAAGGGCCGATTCCTCCCCCGACTCAAGTCGGGGGGCTCTTCGGCCCACGATCCTGAATACCAGCAACGCGGGGACATGAAACTCCCGAGAACCACCGGGGAGAAGGTGGTCGGTGCTCTCAAGAGAGCCGGTTTTGAGGTGGTTGGCATCCGGGGCAGCCATCACTATCTCTATCATGCGCAACGTGACGTCATCGTCACCATTCCCGTGCACTCTAAAAAGATCCTTGCGCCAAAGACGCTTCAGGCGATTCTTTTCCAGTCCGGGATCACCGTCGACGAGTTCCGGGCGCTCCTGTAGCACGTCGTTGTCATTCATCTTCGGGGTAGCGTTACGCACTTTTGAAAACGCAGCAGAGCCCCCTCTCTAACCGGATATCTTTTACCATCCCAAAGCCCAATTTTGACGTAACGAACCGGAGGATTAGCGAAACGATGCGGATAACAGTCGTCGGCGGGGGCTACGTCGGCCTGGTCACGGGGGCCTGCTTCGCCGAACTCGGGCATACGGTCGATATCGTCGAGATCGATGCAGGAAAGGCGGCGGCGATCAACGCCGGGCGCGCCCCGATCCACGAGCGGGGCCTCGATGCGCTTCTGGAGAAGCATGCCGGAAAGCGGCTCTTCGCGGGGACGGATTATGGCCCGGTTGCCAGCGCGGATCTCTCGTTTGTCTGCGTCGGCACTCCTCCGGCTGCCGACGGGAGCGCCGACCTCT
>NZ_DAFZ01000089.1 GCF_002498065.1 Methanoculleus sp. UBA208
CTGGAGGAATTCAACAAAGCCAGAATATCCATAGTATCGTTCAAGGACTGCGTGAGGAGACTCCATCCAGACAGGAGATTCGGTCTGCGTTGTTATGACTCTTTTGAATTCACCCCAAACGTTGATTGCGTGAGATCCGGCGGCGACTACTCACCCTGCAGGATGATGTCGCATACCCGGCGGGTGAAGATAATAACTTCACGTTACGGCACAGTATGCGAGTATAATCTCTGTTCGTGAAGTCCTGCGTCTTTTTGAGGCAGGATGTTTGTTATGGCACCGCTCTTTCCCCGTAGATACCCGGATCGAGTCGCGGATAACGGAGAGGCACAACGATCAGGAGGAGCCGGAATAGAGGGATCACTCCCCCGGCTCCTGCCGGGCCCCCTTCCACTCCCCCTTCAGTTCGGGGTAGTCCGCGAGGATCTTGCTGACCGTGCTCCTGCTGACGTCGAACATCCGACAAATCTGGCTGATGCTCGTCCCGGCCTGCCGTACCGTGAGGAGAGCCTCGACCTGCCCCTCGTTGAGCGCCTTCGGCCTCCCGATGGGGCGCCCGTCCTCTTTCTTTGTCTTCTTCGAGACGGGGGGGGCAGCCTTCCGGGCGCTCTCCCGGTATCGCTCCATATACGCGACGAAGTTTCCGATTGCCTCTCTTCTCTGTTCGGGATCGTCCCGGAACCCGAAGAAATCGTTATTCACGCAGTATACCGTGTATTTATCGTTCAGAATTTTGAGGGTTGCAAGACCGGCATCCATATCCCTGGTAAGCCCGGCGAGATCGTAGATGATGATGTCGGGGCAGTTATTGGCGGCGCAGTAATCCAGCATATCCATAAAGCCCTTCCGCTTCTCCGGAGGGGTTGCATTCGCCCGGTGGTCATGGAAGATTTCAACAATCTGAAACCGATATTTACAATAGTTCTCCACCTCACTCTTCTGTGCTGCGAAATCCCCCTTCTTTCTCGTATTCAAGTATGCCACAGCATCTTTTTTCATCCGTCTATGGTGCCGTACAATCGTATATATTGTTTTTGAAAACTCATGCGCAACGCCATTTTGCGGCATGCCGGGGAGTCCCGTGCATATTCCTGCTCTCCACCGGCGATGTGTCAAAAGACCTTCCCGACATATTTCAGGACGCGATCCTGCGGGCTTGCGGGGCTAAAAAGAGATATTTGTTATTCTTCCGGCCTTCGGGACTTCCACCGGTCCAGAACGTCTTTCCCCTCGACGAAGACGAGCCCGTGCTTCCTCGCATACTCCATCGCATCTTCTTTCTGGAGGGCAAACCCCGTCTCGTCGTCCAGCATCTCGCAGATCGTGACCGCAGGGGTGATGTTGGCCATCGTGGCAAGCGCGATCGAGAGTTCGGTCTGCCCCCGCCGCTCGTCGAGCAGCCGGTCGGCAGCCCGGAGAAGTGCCATATGGCCGGGCGTCCGGAAATGTGCGGCAAAGTCGTGCCCGCCGCCGTTGAGCGACCGTTGCACCTCCTGTGCGACGGCGGTGACCGTCAGGGCGCGGTCCCTGTCCGTGACCCCGGTATAGGTCTCCCGGTGATTCACCCAGAGGGAGAACGACGAATGGTTCTTTGGATCGTACGGGACCTCGCCGTCCTTCTCGACGAGGCTGCAGGCACGCAGGACATCGTGTGCAAACGGCAGGCCGAGCCGCTTTGCGGCCTCGGGGTGCACCGCCGTGCAGATCAATCCGCCGCCGTCTTTACGCATCTGCCGGATGTGGGCGGGCGTGACGGCGTCCGAGCGGATCGCGAAATCCGTCTCGCGCTCCCGGTTGTCAAAGTCGTACAACAGAACAAATTCGCCCCTCGCGAGGGCCTGTATGGCTGCATCAATCATGGGTAATCTCCACCTCGATCGTATCGTTATCGTTCAGGTTCAGGGCTTTGCGGAGTTCGCATCCGGCGATGACCTCGACGATATCCTCCGGGTAGTGGGTGCGGGAGGGCTCGACTATCGCGCATTTGTGACCCCTGATCCTGCAGGGGAGCACCCGGGCGCCGCCGAACGTACGTTCATCCGCGGTAAACCCGGGAACATCAATCCACCCGGCATGGTCGAGCTGCTTGCGGACCTCAATGCTCGCCGCATCGAGCCTGATGTTCAGGGTCCCGGGGAAGGGTTCGAACCCGAGGCATGCGCCGAACTGCTCCTTGTAGTGGGGGATGCTCATGTAGTAGCGCCCTTCCCCGAGTCCGCTGATCACGATCCCGGTCAGGGTATACTGCCTGCGTTCCGGGTTGAATATCCGGACGTAATCCGCATACTCCCGCTTCAGCGCCTGCTCGCCCTCCCGGGTGACGGCGACATACTGGCCTTCGGGCTTCATCGACCGTACGATGAACTGCTGCCGCTCAAGCGCGATCAGGCGCCGCGATGCTGTCTGCGGGCTGAGGCCCAGAACATTTCCGAGCGACTGCGACGAGAGCCCGATCGGGGCCCGGCAACCGCCGAGCAGGGCGATCGTCTTCAAGGACTGCAGGTCTTCCGCTTCAACCATTATACCATAATTGAGATGCATACTATATACGAGTTGTGCAACGATCCCGAACAGAGGGGCTTCGTGAAATGTCGAAGTGGCATACGCTAATTTTTTAAGTCGAGGTGTTGACAGTACCTGCATGAAATCCGGAGTGCGGCATCAGCTTGCCGAGAAAATGGCAGGAGAAATCACACTCTCGGACTCACCGGGACAGGCTCTCAAGAAGTGGCGGCAGAGCTTCAACATCCCCCAGGGACTGCTCGCCGAGCGTCTCGAGGTCTCTCCCTCAGTTATCAGCGATTACGAAAGCGGACGACGAAAAAGTCCAGGCACCGCCATCGTCGGCAAGATCGTTGATACGATCCTCTCGATCGACGAGGACAACGGCGGTCAGTTCATCAACAAATTTGCAAAAATTCTGTACAGTGAGTTCGACGAAGACGTCATCTACGACATCCACGAGTATGCGTCTCCCGTGAGCCTGTCGGATTTCGCAGCGGCCATCGACGCCGTCACGCTCTGCGGTCCGACGGACCAGGCCATCTACGGGTATACGGTGATCAACAGCCTCAATGCGATCCTCCAGCTCTCTTCGAGCGAGTTCAACCGCATTTACGGCTGGAGCACGGAGCGTGCCCTCATCTTCACCGAAGTCTCGACCGGGAAATCCCCCATGGTGGCGATCCGGGTCACGCCGTTCAAGCCCCGCTGCGTGGTTCTGCAGGGCATCAGCCCGGAGCAGGTGCACCCGCTGATCCCGGGCCTTGCGGAGCGTGACCGGATCAGCGTACTCTGCACTGAGATGGATGTCGAGACGATCATCAGTTCACTACGAGGAAAGTCATGGTAGGCATTTATTCGTACGGCGTCTACATCCCGCGATACCGGATAAAAGTCCCGGAGATCGCCCGGGTATGGGGCGCCAACGCAGACGACATCACCCGGGGACTCGGTGTTTTTGAGAAGTCCGTCCCCGATCTCGATGAGGATACCGCAACGATCGCCGTCGAGGCGGCCCGTGCCGCCCTCCGGCGAAGGACCGTCGACACCGAAGCAATCGGGGCCATCTACGTTGGAAGCGAGTCGCACCCCTACGCGGTCAAGCCCACGGCCTGCACGGTCGGCGAGGCGATCGGGGCGACCCCCAACATGACCGCCGCAGACTACGAGTTCGCCTGCAAAGCGGGAACGGCGGGCATCCAGACCTGCATGGGCATGGTCAAGAGCGGGATGATCCCGTTCGGGATCGCCATCGGTGCGGACGTGGCGCAGGGCGCTCCCGGCGACGCCCTCGAGTACACGGCGGCGGCCGGCGGGGCGGCGTTCGTCATCGGTGACGGGGACACCATCGCCGATATCAACCGAACCTGCTCCTACACCACCGACACGCCCGACTTCTGGCGGCGTGAAGGACAGAACTACCCCCGCCACGGCGGACGGTTCACCGGTGATCCCGGCTACTTCAGACACGTTCAGGGCGCCGCCCGGCTGATGCTCGATGCGGCAGGCACGGGCCCGAAGGACTACGATTACGCCGTCTTCCACCAGCCCAACGCGAAGTTCCCGCAGCGGGTGGCGAAGATGCTCGGGTTTACCGACGAGCAGATCCGGCCCGGCCTCGTCGTCCCGAGGCTCGGCAACACCTACTCGGGGGCATCGATGATCGGGCTTGCCGCTACGCTCGACGTGGCGAAACCCGGTGAGAGGATCTTCGTCACCTCGTTCGGGTCAGGAGCGGGGAGCGACGCCTTCGACATCACGGTGACCGATGCCATCGACTCCGCTGAGTTCGACCGGACGGCGGCGCCGACCGTTGAGAAGCTGCTCGCAAACCCGACCTACCTGGACTATGCACTGTATGCCAAACACAAGGGAAAGATCGTGATGCAGAAATGAGAGACGTAGCAGTAATCGGAGTCGGGTGCACGGAGTTCGGGGAGCACTGGGGCACCTCGTTCCGCGACCTCTTCGTCAAGGCGGGGGCGCTGGCGCTCGAGGATGCCGGGGTCACCGGCGAGAACATCGACGCCCTCTACGTGGGGAACATGAGCGCCGGGCGGTTCGTCGAGCAGGAGCACATCGGCGCCCTGATTGCGGACTATGCCGGGCTCGCGACCAACCACGTCCCCTCGACCCGGGTGGAGGCGGCCTGCGCCTCCGGCGGGCTTGCCTTCCGGCAGGCGGTCATCGCGGTCGCAAGCGGCATGGAGGATATCGTCGTCGCCGCGGGCGTCGAGAAGATGACCGATGTCGGGACCGGGGCGAGCGTGGACATGCTCGCGAGCGCCGCGGACCGCGAGTGGGAAGGGTTCGCCGGAGCGACCTTTCCCGGGCTCTACGCCATGATCGCAACCGACTACATGCACCGCTACCCCCTCACCCGGGAGCAGCTCGCACAGGTCGCGGTGAAGAACCACGAGAACGGCGCAAAGAACCCGATCGCCCAGTTCAGGAACAGGATCACGGTCGACACGGTGCTGAACTCCTCGCTGGTCGCCGACCCCCTGCGGCTCTTCGACTGCTCGCCGATCACCGACGGTGCGGCGGCGGTCGTGGTTGTGCCGCTCGAACGTGCCCGTGAGTTTACCGACTCGCCGGTGCGGGTGCTTGCAAGCGCCCAGGCGAGCGACACCATCGCGCTCCACGACCGGCGGGACATCTCCACCCTGGACGCCTCCGTGGCGGCGGGGAAGCGGGCGTTCGCCCAGGCGGATCTTACCCACAAAGACATCGATATGCTGGAGGTCCACGACTGCTTCACGATCACCGAGATCTGTGCGATCGAGGACCTCGGGTTCTGCAGGAAGGGCGAGGCGGGGAGACTCACCGCGGAAGGGGCGACCGCCCTCGGCGGGGAGATCCCGGTGAACACGAGCGGCGGCCTGAAGGCCTGCGGCCACCCGGTCGGTGCGACGGGGATCAAGCAGATCTACGAGATCGTCAGCCAGCTCCGCGGCGAGGCCGGGGCCCGGCAGGTGGATGCGGAGATCGGTATGGCCCACAACGTGGGCGGCACCGGCGCGACGGTCGTCGTGCACATCCTGGGGGCCTAACAATGTCGGTTTCACGGTTCTGGAGAAAGATCCCGCAGCGCTACAACCTCATCGGGACGCAGTGCACGACCTGCGGGCGGCACTTCTTCCCGCCCCGGTCGCTCTGCCCCGATTGCCGGCGGAGCGGCAAGATCGTCGACCACAAGTTCACCGGCGAGGGAACGGTCGTCACCTACACGGTGATACGGTCGGCGAGCGACCAGTTCGATCACACCACCCCGTATGTCCTTGCGATCATAGCACTCGACGAGGGGCCGAGGCTCACCACCCAGGTCGCCTGCCTCCCCGAAGAGGCGAAGATCGGGATGCGGGTCAAAAGTGTCTTCCGCCGGGTGGCGGCGGACGGCGAGAGCGGCACCATCCACTACGGCACGAAGTTCGTGCCGGTGGAGTGATACTAACCCTTTTTGGGTTGGCAGGGGTTTTCCGCGCTCTGCGCGGGATTGAATCACGCTCTATACTTCTTTTTTGGCTCGCACGAGAGCGTAGCGAGCTTGAGACGCCATCAGGCTTCGAAGATGCGGGCGGTGCGTCCAGCGGTACGGCGGGTGCATGGGCGCCGAGGGGTGCAACTGGTCTCCCCCCGTCAGAGGATATTGGAATAACTTCAATCACAAGCCCCATCCACGGCTTTCCAGTGGATATCGCCATGGGGG
>NZ_DAFZ01000100.1 GCF_002498065.1 Methanoculleus sp. UBA208
TGATCGGGCGAGACGGCCGGCCTGTCGAGGGGCCGGGCGCGATGGGGGAAGTGGTCGCGACGAGCCTCACCAACTACGTCTGCCCCCTCATCCGCTACCGGACCATGGACATTGCGGTCGCCACCGAGAAGCGGTGCTCATGCGGGAGGCAGTACCCCCTGCTCGAGAAGGTGGAGGGAAGGCTTCAGGAGTTCATCGTAACCCGGAACGGGCACCTGATCTCCGTCACTCCAATCAACTACGAATCGGAAGCGTTCGAGAACATCAGGCAGTTTCAGATGTACCAGGAAGAGAAGGGCGAACTTATCATGAAGGTCGTCAGAAAGCCGGCCTACACCGAGGAGGACACCCGGCAGCTGACCAGGGAGCTCCGGTGGCAGCTCGGCGACGAGGTGAACGTCCATGTCCGCTTCGTCGACGAGATCCCCCGCACCGAAGGCGGCAAGTTCCGGTACCTCATCCAGAAACTCCCGATCTCCGTTGGGGACCTCTGAGGGATCAGTCGATGTAGGAGACGACCCTGCGTTTCAGCCAGGGTTTATTGATGACGGTGCTGTAGGCCCATTCCGCCAGGGTCCCGACCATATCCTTCCGAAAGACCTCCATATACATGCCGAGACCCGAACAGAACCTGGATTTGAAGAAGTTCAGGTCCGGCGTATTCGCCCCGATGTTCTCCAGGTACGAGTGTCCTTCGGCCTTTGCACGCTGGACCAGGAGCCACTGGAGGTGTTCGTTCCCGGCATGAGCACTCTCGATCCGCGGCGTTCCCATCCAGAGCAGGAAGCGCTTGTACTCCTGGGTGGCGACAGCCCCCGTGAGCGCACCCTCCCGGTCGTAAAGGTAGTAAGCCGCCAGATGGTCCGGGTACGCACGGAAGAGGTCCTCGACGTAGCGCCTGCTGATCATCGGGATGTTCATCTCAGGCTGGCTGAACCGTTCGGCAATCGACGCATACAGCGTCGAGATATCGGTGCTCCGCACGAGATCCATACCTGCCTTCTCGGCCTTCCTGATTTTGTTGCGGAGTTTGTAATGGAAGTCGCCCCAGATCGCCTCGACCGGCCGCGTAAGATCGATCACGTACGTGTAGTGGACCTTCGGAGCATACCCCCTCCAGAGGAACTGCCTGATATCCGTGAGGCCGGGAACAAGGGTCAGGGAGAAGTAGTGCGGCGAAATCGCGTCGATCTCCGCGGAAAGGTCACCCGCAACGAGATCCATGATCACCTCCTTCTTGCCCAGTTTCAACCCGTCAAACTCCTTTGAAAGGACGAAACCCTGGTAGGGGACGACCGCCTGCATGGGCGGCGGCGAGAAGAGCATCTTTACCCCATGCGCGCTCTTGAAGAAGAGCGGAGCGAGGCAGACGAGTTCCTCCCCCTTGTAGACTCCGTAGGGAAGGAGCCGATACCCCGCGTGCTCTCCGGTGATCGTTATGTAGTCTCACCTGTGGAAAAGCAGCCCGTACGGACTCGCATCAACGAACGAGTCCCATAATTCCCTGTCTTTGACGAGTTCGAGCACCATAGAGCCTGACTTCCGGCGATCGGTCATGCCAGACCGCGCCCGCTACAGGATACCTCAAAGGGTATATTTATACCTTTCCCGGAAGATCCCGGTAGCGGGGGCCTGCACGGTTTTTAGCGGATCCGGGAGCAGCCCGGGTCCAGAGGGACACTCCAGCTCACCGGATATAGGGGACCATCCTCTTCTTGATCAGGGGCCTGTTGACGATGTTGCTGTACGCCCACTCCGCGACCCTGCCCACGCCGTCTTTCCTGCTCACCTCAAAAAAGATCGAGAGATCCGGGTTGTACTTCGCCTTATGCATATTCAGGTTAGGGTTGTTCGCCCCGGTATTCTCGAACTCCAGGAAGCCCTTCTTTTTAGCGTCCCGGAGCAGGCACCACTGGAGGTACTCGTTCGCCGACGTGCCGTCGATCCTCGGCCCGCCGACCCAGAGGATGTAGCGCCTGTATTCCAGGGTCGTGCCGACCCCTTTGAGGTCCCCGTCCCGGTCGTAGAGGTGGTAGACGTGAGCGTGATCCGGATACGCACGGAAGATATCCTCGAAGTAGTCCCGGGTGATCATCGGAATGTTCATCTCCGGCTGGCTGAACCGCTGGCGTACCGTCTCGTAGAACAGGGTGAGGTCGTTTCCCTCCTCCAGGTGGTAGCCGTCCTTTTCAAACCGCCGGAGACCTGTCCGCAGTTTCGCATTCAGGTTCCCCCAGAGGGTTTCGAGAGGCGGCGCGAGGTCGATCGCATACGAATAGTTGATCCGGGTCAGGTAACCGTCCCAGATGAACGGGCGAATATCGTGAAAGCCCGGGGCGAAGGTCATCGAGAGGTAGTTCGGCGCGAGATCCCGGGCCGCCTCTGAAAGTCCGTCGGCCACTAACTGGAGCATCGACTCTTTTTTGCTCTGCTTTGCCGTTGCGTAGTCCCTGCCCATAACCACCCCGAGGTACGGTATGACCGCCTGCATGGGCGGCGGCGAGAGCACGACCGAGATCCCGTTTGCCTGCCTGTAGAAGAGGGGGCAGACAGCGACGAGTTCTTCGCCCTTATAAATGCCGTAGGGGAGAAAGGCATACCCCGTATGCCGCTGTGTGATCGTTAAGAAGTCCCACTTATGAAAGAGGAGACCCGACAGCCCGGCATCGATGAACGCGTCCCAGATCTTTTTGTCGGTGACGATCTCAACTGCCAAACTGTTGTTCCTCCGCCCTGCCGGAACGCTCCGGCCGGCCTTTATCTCCTGCAGTCTCACATATATAGTTAACGATTACCTTAACCATGGCAGGGGACGGAGAGCCCCGGGCGCCGGAGAAACCCGGTGCCCCTCCCGGCCTTCCCCATCGTCGGGAGTCCGGAGCCGTGAATCCCGGGACTACATGCATCGACCGGTGCCTGATGAGGGCGGAAGCAAGGCCTAGGCCCTATAGGCTGCCGTCATCAGTTTCTTGAAAAAGGTGAGGTATGCCCACTCGGAGACCGCCCCGAGGGTATCTTTCTTCTCGATCTCGAAGTACATCGTGAGTTCCGGGTTGAACCTCGACTTGAAGAAGACCAGGTCCGGGTTGTTCGCACCCATGTTCTCAAAGGTCCGGTAGCCTTCGGCCTGCGCACGCTCTATCAGGAGCCACTGGAGGTACTCGTTCCCGGCATGGGCGGTCTCGACCTTCGGCGTCCCCATCCAGAGCAGGAACCGCTTGTATTCATGAGCCGCCACCACGGCCGCGATCTCGTCCTGTGCATCGTAGAGACTGTAGATCCCGATCCTGTCCGGGTAGGCACGCACGAGGTCTTCGAGGTAGTCCCGCCTGATCGGCGGGATGTCGAGCGACGGGTCCCGGTAACGATCGGCGATGAGACGGTGGAGCGTGGAGACATCCCCGCTCCTCTCCAGCCGGAGACCGGCTTTCGCCTCCTTCTTCAGTTTGTTCCGAAGCTTGTAATGGAGGTTGTTCCAGATCTCTTCAAGCGGCCGCTCGAGGTTGATGGTGTAGGTATACCGGACCCGTGCGTCGCACCTGTCCCAGAGGTAGTGGCGTATGTCGTTGAACTCCGGGACGAAAGCAATCGAGAGGTAGTTCGGCGAGAGGTTCAGGATCTCCTGGCGGATCTCCCCTGCAATCATCCCGAGGAGCGACTCTTTCTTGCTCTGTTTAAACTCCCCGAACTTCCTGCTCATCACGCACCCGAGGTGGGGTATCACCGTGAGCGGGGGAGGGGAGAATACAGCATTAATGCCGTGTATCCGCCTGCAAAAGAGCGGGAATACGCATATCGGCTCTTCTCCGTTATAGACCGCATACAAAAGGAGCGTGCTCTCCGTATGCTTTGCCGTCAGGTGCAGGTAGTCCCACTTGTGAAAGAGGAGCCCCGAAGGGCTGTCGTCAATGAAATTGTCCCAGGTATCTCTGTCGTCAACGCTTTTCACGGTCATTACTTCCGCCACCCCGGCCCTGTCACGCTGCCTGCTGCTTAACGACCTCTAATCACCTCACGGGTCCATATATATCTTTCTCAGGGTCCGCCGGATCCCACAGCGGATGATCGAGGGACCCGGGGTCGCGGGTGCCTGACCTGACAGGAACCATTATATACGGCAACACGTGAGGTAGGGGCATGGTCGCACTCCGCCTCCTTGCCATGGACGACGTCTCGTTTCGCTCGTGGGAGGGCAACGGATCGGATGCGTACGGTGACATCTGGGTGATCATCTCGGAGAAAAACCTCTTTCCCGAGTTCCTGAAACACTTTTCCCGTGCATCCGGCAGAGATCTGGTTTCCATCCCGTACTCCGAGAACTTCTTTTAAACCCACACATGTCCGGGGACGCCTGCCGCCACCACCGTGCTGCCGGTGTCATTCTCCCCACCGGGAGCACAACGTTTAATGCGGAGTATCGATATCAGCAGTGTCGATGGGTGTGCGGATGAATCATCGGGGATTGAAAGCTCTCCGGCTCGAAGATTCTGTGACGGCAAGGGCACTTCGCATCCTCCCCGCATACTCTGTGTATAGAAAAACTTACACCCTCCTCAAGCGGTCCGGGGGATGGAGCCCTGAGGAACT
>NZ_DAFZ01000002.1 GCF_002498065.1 Methanoculleus sp. UBA208
ATACCCCCACGGTCCACTGCACGGGGCCTTTCCTTGCATTGACTACTTTGTCGCAGCCGCATACCCAGAACTCTTCTCAGCACGGTGATTGTCGGTAGATATCCGGTTGTGCCGTGCACAAATCCAGTAACCCGGCGCTGTGCAGTAAAGGTCTGGACTAACTCCGCGGAAACGAAAACCCCCGCACCCCTACGCAACAAGGCGTTCAAGAAAAAGAAACGGTTTTCCGCCGACATCCGGCGGTCCCGCCGTTCACTCGTAGAGAACGGGCTCGTCGATTCTCGAGTAATCGACGAGATCGCCGGACGCGAAGTGGATGCCGAGCTCGCGGGCGGCGCTCTCGGGGGAGTCGGATGCGTGGATCACGTTCCGCCCGATATCGAGCGCGAAGTCGCCGCGTATGGAGCCCGGTGCAGCCTCCGCGGGGTTGGTGGCGCCGACCATCCTGCGGACGACCGCGACTGCACCCTTGCCTTCCCAGGCCATGAGGAAACAGGGGCCGCTCATGATGTAGGCCTTAAGGCCCGGGAAGAAGGGCTTCTCCAGGTGTTCCCGGTACTGCTCGACGACCCGCTCCTCGGGGAGAAGCTCAAGCTTCGCCCCTGCGAGTTTGAGTCCCTTCGCCTCGAACCGGGAGACGATCTCTCCGACGAGTCCGCGCTGGACGCCGTCGGGCTTGACCATCACAAAGGTGCGGTCCATGCCGATCACTCTTTGCCGCGGGCCTTGCGTCCCATCGCGGTCCACTCGACACGGCGCGGCACCCGGCCGAGCCTGTAGTTGTTCTGGCACTTGGTGCTGCAGAAGTAGTAGATGGTCCCGTCCCTCTTGACGAACATCTTGCCGGTGCCGGGCTCCAGGGTCTCTCCGCAGAAATTGCAGACGTACTTGTCGACCATGGTTACCGCCTCGAGAGTTTCTTGGCCTCACGTTCGGTCTCGAGCAGCGAAAGGATGTCTCCCTCCCTGATCGGGCCCACCGTGTTGCGGGTGATGATCCGCCCTTTGTTCGGGCCGTCGAGAACCCGGCACTTCACCTGCTGGGCTTCGCCATGCATACCGGTCATGCCGATGATCTCGATAACTTCTGCGGGCGTTCCGTCGTTTGCCATGATTTACCCCTCACTCTCTCAGTGCAGTTATCTGCTTTGCGATCTCTTCGACGAGGTCCTTCGCCTTGCCGGACTTGACGATCGCGGCGGCAGCCGAGCCGACCTCAAGGCCGCTCGCGGAGCCGATGTCGTTCTGCTTCGTGATGTAGACGAACGGGATCTGTTTCTCCTCGCAGAGCGGCGGCAGGTGCATCACAATTTCTTCAGGCTCAACGTCCGAACCGATGAGAACCAGCTGGGCGATGTTCCGCTCGACTGCTTTCGTCGCCTCGTTGGACCCTTTCTTCACCTTACCGGTGTCTCTTGCGATCTCAAGGGCTTCAAGGGCCTTATTCTGGATCTCTTCCGGAATCTCGAATTTTACATATGCCTTTGCCATAACTCACCTCTTTCGGGGGCAGCCCTCTGCTGCTCCGTCATCATTCATCAGTAGCGTAGCTGATCGAATGCGCTGTATTATGTCAATAAGAGGAGTGATAAAGGTTTGTCATTCTGTCCCGAATTGCGGGGTGCGGTTCCGCTGTTTTCCTGCCTGCCCGCATGAACGTGGCCGCTGGCGGTCTATGCGGGGATCCGGTAGATCCGGACTCCCTGCGCATCATAGATGAGTTCGAGCGCCTCCGTCGGGATCGAGACGTCATAGCGATCGCGCTCTTCGGCACCCACGTACAGCAGGGTGGCGCTGTAGGCCCGCGCAAGTTCGACGGTTCGCGTCGGCTGCTCGTAGATCGCCCGCACGTCGGCGCTCCGTTCGCTTATGCGTCCATCGTCTCCCCGCCACATGTACTCGTGGAACGGCATCCCGATGACGGCCGGGATCCCGGTGAACGACGATACCCGTGAATAGTAGGTGTAATCTCCCCCCTCCGCCTCGACGATGACGTGATCGCCCGCAAGATCCCGGAGGAACGCGATCGCCGCCGCATCGCCCGGGTGCGAGCCTTCGAGATATGCCGCCCCGTCGAGGGTGTGGCTCCCGTAGCCGAAGTCGACGTTGATCGCAAAAGGCGCGACGAGGAGCATTACGGCGGCCAGCGCCGGCAACATCCTGTCCGCCCCGGCAGGCATGCGCCGACCTATTCCGGCTCCCCGGAGCCACTCGCCGATGACGGCGAGGCTCGCCGTCCCCATCAGGAACCATGCCGGGAGGTAGAACTTGAAGACCGTGTTCATCCGGAAGTAGGTCTCCCCCATATTGTCCACGAGGTAGACGAGTTCGGTAGCGAGAACGATCACGAGTCCGAGGATGGCGAGCGTATCAGTGGCCGAGAACCGGCAGCGGGCGGCGAGATAGGCCAGCGGCACTGCGGCGATGGCCGCCGCCGGGTAGCCGGCGAGCACGAACGGCACCGCGGCGAGCATGAGATAAGGCCGCTTCCTGATATCCGGTGCGCAGTAGGCGACCAGCACCGCGAGGAAGAACCCGTGGACCAGCAGGAACTCCACCGGTTCGGAGGGTATGGGGACGATCCCGATCCCTTCTACGCCGGGGCTGTTGAGCTGCAGGTAGAACGGGAGGTAGGTCGCAATCGCGAGCGGCGGCACCGCCGCAAGCACCATCCAGGACTTCTCGCTATCCCACGAAAAGTTCCCGTAGCGCCGCCAGACCAGGAGGCCGAAGGCCAGCGTGACCGGGGCATAGACCAGCACGTCCCAGGAGTTGAATCCCGGCATGGACCCGAGGGAGAGGGCGGCAAGCCCGCAGATGAGTGCCCGCCCCCGCATGGAGAGCGTCCCCCACCGCATATAGGCAAAGACCAGGAGGAAGAGCAGGAACCCCTGGTTGAAGAAGCTCATGACGTGCGGGTGCACGTCGCCCCAGAGCATCGAGAAGATCGGATACTCGTTGATGGTGTTCTCGATAGTCCGGGTGCTCCCCCAGAGGACGTCGAACCAGGCATCCCCGACCAGGATGTGGTAGATCGCAGAGGGGTTCGGGATGAAGAGCGCAAGCACCGGGAGCCACCGGTAGCGCTCAAGGAGGAGGTGCCCGAGGGCATAGAGCGCGACGACGGCAAGCCCGAATACGGTCGGGAGTGCGAGATTGAACGCGACCGCCGAAGGCACGCCGGATACAAGCCCGAGCGCTCCGTTCATCCAGTAGCCGAGGTAGTAGTAGACGTCCAGCGTCCCCCCTGCGTACCAGGGGTCGAGCGGCGGGATGATGGGCAGCCGCATGATCGACGCGAGGATGGCGTGGTCCATGAACTTCTCGGCGTAGGAGATGGTCGGGTTGATCCAGCGCACCTCGAGCATGAAGAGGAAAGGGATCAGGAAGGCGAGATCCCAGGAGAGCGCGGACCGCAGGCGCTCCTTCGTGTAGAACCGCCGCGACCCTGCGTAGGCGACTGCGGCGAGAAACGGCAGGAGGGCGAGCCAGATGGGAAGGCTAAAAAGACCGCAGTACCAGGACCCAAGCGTGAAGAGGAGGGCCGCTGCCGGGTATGCGGCGGCGGCCGAGAGGCTGCCGAGGGTGCGGTCGAGCGCCGGCCAGACGGCGAGCTGGAGCACCTTGACGGCCGCAAGCCAGAGCAGCACGGGTAGGATAAATTCACCCGCCAAACGTCTCCTCCTTCTCGATCTCCCTGGAAAAAGCCTTCTTTAAAAGGTCCATCGACCAGTCGCCGAAGTAATAGATCGACCCGACGCCCCCGATGAGCGTGACAAGGTTCTTGATCAGGTGGTCGATGACCGCTATCAGCGTTGCCGTGACCGCGGGCGTTCCCGCGAGCCCGAAGGTCAAAGCGAGCGCGATTTCGTAGGTCCCCACTCCGCCCGGGGTGATCGGAACCGCCTTGACGAGGTTGCCGATGACGATCGCGAGGACGACGATACCGAACGGGACCGACTCCTGGAACATCAGGACGACCGCGTAGCAGACCAGCACGTCGACGAGCCATATGAGGAGCGACGAGCCGCTGAGCACGGCGAGGGCCCGGGGGTTGATGGAGGCCCGCTTCACTTCATCGAGCATCCTCTGGATGGCGGCGACGATCCGGTTCTCGGACTCCATCCTGCCCGACCAGAGGAGTACGGCAAAGAAGATGCCGCCAGCAGCGAGGGGAACGAGGATGACCGTGATGAACCAGTCGGGAACATCCAGGACGGCGAGGACGAACGGGAGCGCGAAGGCGCCGAGCACCGCGATCATCAGGATATCGAAGACACGCTCGATGACGAGAGACGAGAATCCCTGCGAGTAGGTGGCGTCGTCCTCGTGCTTCAGGATGAGCATCCGGACAAAGTCGCCGAGGCGTGCGGGAACGATGAGGTTCGCCGTCTGCGAGATGAAGATGCAGGCGGTCGAGAACCAGAGGCTCTTTTTGACGTCAAGCCCCTGCAGGATGAACTGGTACCGGTACCCCCGGAGGATCCAGGCAACAACGCAGATCCCGACGGCGGCAAAGAGGAAGGGTATCACGGCGTGCTCGAGCGTCAGGAGGAGGTCGTCCCATACGCGGTAGAGCATGTAAGCGACGATCCCGACCGCGATCAGGGTGGGGATGACGACGGCGCTAACCTTTTTCCACATGGAGCCGCCACCAGAGATGCACAATTGCCGATCCCATCTCAATTACGTCTTTTCTCCGAACCGTCGTTCCCTCGCCCTGCCGCCATCGCACGGGGAACTCCCGTATCCGGTAGCCGTTCTTCTGGGCCCGCACCAGCACCTCGGTATCCCAGAACCAGTGATCTGCGGTCACCGACGGGAGCAGGGAAAGAAGGCGGTCACGACGGAACGCCTTGAACCCGCACTGGTGATCGTGGAGCGAGCTCCCGAGGATCGTCCTGACAAGCGTGTTGTAGCCGCGGCTCGCGATCTCCCGGCCGCCACTCCGGACGATAACGCTTTCGGGGAGGAGGCGGGAGCCCGTTGCAATGTCGTCGCCGCCGCGGATGGCGTCGATCAGTTCGGGGAGATATTGCATGTCGGTCGCGAGATCCACGTCGTAATAGCAGACGATCGATCCCGACGCCCCGGCAAACGCGCGGTTGAGCGCCCGCCCACGGCCGAGCCGCTCGTCGGAATGGAGCAGGCGCACCTGGGGATCGTTAGCCTCGCAGTCCCTGACGAACTCGGTGCTCCCGTCGGTGCTCCCGTCCTCGGCGACGATCAACTCGAACCTTCCGGGCGCGATCTCCCCGAGTGTCTCAATCGACCGCGGTATGGCGGTCTTAAGCGCAGCAAGGTCGTTATAGACCGGAAGGATGGCGCTCACCTCGATCTCAGGCATCTAAAAACCTCGCGAGAACCCTTTTTGCCACTTCCTGCCCGGCGACGACCGAACCGTTCATGCTCCGCTCGGGGTAGTTTGGCGGGCTGAACATCCCGGCGAGGAAGAGCCCCTGCTCTTCGTAGGCGGGCAGGCGGTTCCGGAGCCCTGTCGTGTAGACCGGGCCCGCATACGGGTCGACGGCGAGCCGATGCCAGTGCACCTCGTCTTTGCCGACGCAAAACCGCCTGCAGAAGTCCCTGAGTATCGACTGCTCGAAGCCCTCCGGGAGCCTGCCGGTGAAGTAGGACGCGAGGTAGACGATATGCTCGCCGTACCACTCGAGCGGGGCAAAGTTGGTGTGCGAGACCACCGCACCGTAAGGGGCAGCATCCTTCATATTCAGCCAGTATATGCCGTCGGTCACGTCCCGGTCGAGCGCGAGGGTCATGCAGGCGGCGCCCTGGTAGGGCACCCCGCCGATATCGAGACCGGCAAGGTCTGCGGTCACCTGCGGGGGGAGCGTCGATACGACACAGTCGTAGGTCTCGCCGTCGACGAGCCAGCCGTTGCCCTCCCGCCGGATCTCCTGGACGGGAGAGTCCGGCATGATCGAGGCCCCCCGTCGCGCCGCCTCTTCCTCGAGCCGCGCGATGAACTGCCGGAATCCCCCTTTCAGGTAGCCCAGGCGCTCGCCCCCGGCGCCCCGGTCAGACCGGATGGCGATACGGGATATCAGCCAGGCTGCGGAGACCTCGCCTGCGCGGTCTCCGAACTTGCTTTTCAAGAGCGGTTCGAAGAACGAGGCATAGATGCCGGGGCCGAGGTTATCGAGGATGAAGTCCTTCGCGGTGATCCCGTCGAGCGCTGCCGCGTCGAGCCGCCGGGAGCGCAGGGTCAGCAGGCCGAGACGGGCCTTCTCGAAGAGCGAGAGGTGGGGGTAGCGCAGGATCTCGGTCGGGGTGGTAAGCGGGTGGATGGTTCCGTCGATGTAGTAGCCGGTGGACCCCTTGAGCCATACAAGCCGGTCGGCCACCTGCAGCGTGTCAAAGAGGTCGAGCAGGGCGGTATCGCCGGCAAAGCAATGGTGGTAGTACTCCTCGATCCAGTAATCGCCGATCCGGTACGAACCGAGGCAGCCGCCCGGAACAGGCTTTCGCTCAAAGAGATCTACCTGGTGTGTTCCGGCAAGTTCGAGCGCCGAGACCAGACCGGATAGACCTCCCCCCACAATGCAGATCTTCATCGTTCACCACAACGTCTGAAAATTATAAGAACACTTTTGAGTTATAATGTATACAACGTCTTTATACATAAGCGTCGATATAATTAATTAGTCAATATGAGGGTGTGAAGCTGAATGAGGGTCTTCTTCATAGGATTCGGTCAGGCTGGGGGCAAAATTGTCGACATGTTCGTCGAACAGGACAAACGGATGCAGACCCAGAGTTTCAGGGGAATCGCAGTAAACACGGCGCGTACCGACCTGATGGGGCTTAAGAACATCGAGCTCAAAGACCGGCTTCTTATCGGCCAGACGGTGGTCAAAGGCCACGGTGTCGGGACCGATAACGTAACCGGGGCGCGAGTGACTGCCGATGAGATCGACAGCATTATCAATGCCATCGATTCGCGCGGCACGCACGATGTCGATGCCTTCGTCATCGTTGCCGGTCTCGGCGGCGGAACGGGTTCCGGCGGTTCGCCGGTTCTGGCCCGGCACTTAAAGCGCATCTACCGGGAACCGGTCTACGCGATCGGCATCCTGCCTGCCCCTGAGGAGGGCCGGCTCTATTCATATAACGCAGCCCGTTCCCTGAGCACCCTGGTGAACGAGGCGGACAACACCTTCATTTTTGATAACAGTGCCTGGAAGAATGAAGGAGAGAGCGTCAAGGATGCCTATAGCCGGCTGAACGACGAGATCGTCCGCCGGTTCGGCGTGCTCTTCCGTGCAGGCGAGGTCGGGAAGGCCGGCGTCGGCGAGATGGTCGTGGACTCGAGCGAGGTCATCAACACCCTGCGTGGCGGCGGCATCAGCACTGTCGGCTATGCCATCAGCGAGAAGGTCAGCCCGCGCGTGAAGCAGAATCAGGGGCTCTTCTCCGGCCTGGTGCGCAAGAAAGAGAAGACCGAGGAGGTGCTGACCGGGGAGGACAAGTCGGCGAAGATCATCGCTCTCGTCAGGCGTGCCATGCTCGGGCGCCTCACCCTGCCGTGCGACTACTCGACGGCAGAACGGGGTCTCGTTCTTCTTGCAGGTCCGCCTGGAGAGATGGACAGGAAGGGCGTTGAGAAGTCGAAGAGCTGGGTGGAGGAGAACATCGCCGGCGTCGAGGTCCGTGGCGGGGATTACCCGGTGCAGAGCGATTATATCGCTGCAGTGGTGGTTCTTGCGACGGTCGGGAACGCCCCCCGGATCACGGATCTTCTCGAGATTGCAAAGTCCACAAAGGAAGATGTCCTTAAATCGAAAGAAAAGCGTTCGACCATGTTTGATGACGGCATAGAGCCGCTGTTCGAGTGAGGGGCGTTATGAAGGCAAACATCAGCAGATGGATCGTTCTCCTGCTGGCACTGGTCTGTGTCGTGCAGGTGGCATCGGCATTCGACATCAAGACCGAGACCGTCAACCCCGCAAGCGGCGCTCTCGAACCCGGCCAGCAGGTGAACGCGCGCTACGTGCTCACCTACGACATGATCACCAGCACCGGGAACGATGAGTCGTTTGAGTTCAGCACCGGACTGCAGAACGCCGTCTGGGATTTCAAGATTTACCGTGACGGGGTCGCCATTTACACCACCAAAAAGACCGGATACTACCCGGTTCTGACGGAGTTCGAGATCGCCTATGGTGACGGCGATATCGAGCTGGACGCGCAGGTGCGCGGCATCGTCCCCTCGAGCGCGAGCTCGACGGTTCTGGTGACCAAGATCGACCACCTGCGGGATAAAGATGTGAAGGACACCTACTCCGTGACCCGCGACGTCGTGAACGCGGCCCAGGTCGAGGGCTCTCTCTCCGCCCAGCAGCAGCGCCTCAAGGACCTGAAGGCCGACATGGATGAGAAGGCTGCAGAGGGCGTGGATATCGCCGCCGTCCAGGCCGAGTACAACGCCGCGAACCAGGCCCTCACCAGCGCTGCGTCGGCAGGCCCGGCGCAGGCGGCGAGTTACATCACCAGCGCCAAGACCGACATAGACGAGGCAACTGCGCTCCTCGAGAAGGCATGGACCCAGAAAGCGGTCGCCGACACCGGGGCGGCAATCGAGTCTCTCGACGGGATGATCACCTACTTCGTCGAGAACCGCTCTATGGCGAGCGACCCGCAGGTGGTCGCCATCATGACCAAGCGCGAGAGCGCCGTCCAGTTCTACTCCCAGGCACAGGATAACCTGAATGCCGAGAACTACCCGCTGGCGCGCTCGAAAGCGGCCGACGGCCTGAGTAAGGCGAACGAGGCCCTGGCCGATGCGAACGCTCTCCGGGAGAGGATCGGCGAAGGGTTCGGCCTCGGCGGGGATCTTCTCCTCTACATCGGCATCGGGATCGTCATCGTCCTCGTTGTCGCGGGTGTCGTGATCTACCGGAAGCGGACCGGCTGGGACGAACTCGGATAGTCCCCGGCGAACCCCTCTCTCTTTTTCCACCCTCCGTGGTTTTCCAATTTTCACCAGGTTTCCCTGGACGATGCCTGCATATGCTGGTTGACTTCTGACGTGCGTTTGATTGTTGCGGGGAGGCTGTCCAAAAATGCCTCTGCCGGGGGCAACTATCGAAGACCTTCGGTCTTCTCAAACTCCCTCTGGTCCCATTCCCCGGTCTCTCGCCCGAAACTTTTCGAGTTTCGGCTCTGTTAAAAACATGTTTTGGTTTTGAAGGTCGTAATTGAGGGGTGTAGATGTCCGGAGTTCGAGCACCCTGATGCGAGGCGCGACTGGCCGAAGGGTGCGATGGGCTGAAGGGCCGGAGTTTGAGAAACCCGAAGGGTTTCGAGTTAGGAGCGTGAGCACTGATGGTGCGAGGTGTGGCAAACAGAGTAATCAAAACAGGAAAAATATCACAGTGCAGTGGACCGTGGGGGAATCGCCATTGGGGGAGGGGCTG